>JBDTVQ010000472.1:0-4786 GCA_040007195.1 Acidobacteriota bacterium
TGTCCTCCGGGCTGAGAGAGCGTTGCTTGTATGTGATCTCTTGCGACGACTCATCGGCCTTAAAGCGGCGGAAGAGCTTCTCTTCGCGGGCGGCCAGGTCCATTTTGCCGAGGCCACGATAACAGAGCATGAGGGTGTAGTGGGCCTGGAGATCCTCCGGGTCGATCAGGATGACCCGCTCGAGTGCGAAGATCGCTTCGGCATACTTCTTCTGCAAAAACTGGATGCGCGCGATCTGGTTCAGCACCACGCGGTCGCGGGGGTATTGGACTTCGACCGTGCGCAGCGAGGCCAGAGCCTGGTCATAGTCGCCGGCTGCCTTGTCGATCATCGCGCTGAAGAAATGGATGCGGCCAAGCTTGGAATTGCGCTTGAGTGCTTCGGTAATGAGGGGCCGGGCAGCTTCTGTTTCGCCTTCCTGGATGAGAGCGCGCGCGACATTCAGCCAGCCGTCGGCGTACTCGGGCTCGGCTTCGGTTACCTTTCGGAATGCGTATTCAGCGCCTTTGAGGTCGCCCTGGAGGAGCAATCCGATACCCCAATCGTTCCAGCGTTCGCGGTCGGCCTTGGCAATAACGGGCGTCCAGGTAGTGGCTTCGCCGGCGCCGGTGAGGTTCAGCGCGGCCGTGGCTGTGGCGAGTGTCACGATCGGCGGCGAGGGAATTTCGTCCTTAACCTGCCCCGAAACATTTTTGGGAATATTTGTTTTGACGAATGTGTAGGCGCGGGAGTCGTGGCTCTTGTCCGCATTGCTGTCGCCGGGCGCAGGCTGGCCCGCGTAGGCGTACTGCGTGTAGTAGTGCGCGAACTTGCGATAGTTCAGCTTGGCTCCGAACTGGATCGGTCCCTTGGCGTCCTCGGGAATGTTGACGCGGTAGTGGGCCACGTCAGCCGCGCCGGGCGGAATCAGCCGCACATAGAGCACGCTGCGGGTCTGCCAGGCGTTGCGTTTGTTGATCGGATTGCCCGCGCCGTCGAGTTGATAGCTGCGGTAGAAGTGCGCGCCGGATTCAACGGGACCTTTGCCATTGTCCGCGACATCGCCGCTGAGGAAGACGGTTTTGCCGCTGGCATCCTTGCCGGTAACTTCGAGCCAAACGTCGAAAGCGTCAACAGTGCCCGCGGGAAAGAAGTGCCCGATCTTGCGGGTTCGCACCACGACGTCCAGGCGCACGGAAGAGCCCGGCTGAAACTTCACGCCCGCGCGGTCAATGGGTGCGGCGACCTGGCCGACTTCCCGCAGGAAGAAGGCACCACCGGCTTCGCTCTCTTCGCCTTGCGCGAAGGTGGAACTGAGAACAGGACCATCGGCACGGCGGCGCATCTCCATCTCTCGTTTGTCGGCATTGACCGGCGAGGCGGCAAAAATATCCACTGAGATGAACCCGGATTTGAGGAAATTCTCGGTTTCGTCGAGCTGTGCCTGATCTTTATTCACGTACGGAACGGCCGTGTTCGCGGCGGCGAAGCGGTGGTTATGTATCTTGCCGCCTCGATTGCCAGGGTCCTGCGAATCGACCAGCGGCATATGGCAGCCGTTGCAGGTGAGCGATTGCGGCGGGTAGTAGAAACTGCGCGCACCCTGGCCGGACACTCCGCTGGCCTGCCAGTTATCGTAGTCGTTAAACCCACGAATCCAGCGGTAGTTATTTACGGGCTCATCGAGGTGAACCTTATGACATGCGGCGCAGAACTCGGCGTTATCTTGCCTCATGAACGGCTTCATGAAGGTGCGGCGGTGCGGTTCGGGATCAAGGTATGTGAGGAACTCGTCGAGCTTGCGGATGTAGGGATTGCGGCTCGAGGCGAGTTCGTGCAGCGGCGGATATTCGACAATGAAGCCGCTGTTGCCCATCGTGCCGTTGACGTGCGAGATGGCGTGGCAGCTCATGCAGCCGAGGCCGGTTTGCGCTTCGGGCGTGTCGATCTGATCTTTCATAGGCTTGTCGAAGCGGCCGTTGAAGAAGACGGCGTGGTCGTGACACGCGGCGCACCATTTTGAACCCTTCGTGCCGCTCAGCTCCTGCATGTGCTCGATGGACTTTCGGTAGAACTGGTTGTTGAAGGACGCAAAGTGGTGCATGGAGCTTTCCCACTGCTGGTAGATGTCTTTGTGGCAGGAGCCACACAGCTTGGAGTCCATGAAGAAATCGGAAGGAATGGTCCCATTCACGTTTGTGTTAGACGAAGAGGGCCAGAAGGGCGAGCCAGGGCCTGCGCCTTCTTCATTCATGGAAGTGGGAACGATGAGCGAATTTGTGATTCGGAGCTTGGAGTCGGGGAATGCGCGCTGGTAGGCAAGCGCCCCGGCGGCAAAGGCAATCGAGGTGACAAGCGCGACGCGGTAGGAGCGGTTGGGGATCCGCGCGAGAAGGAGAAGCCCGAGGACGCCGATAGCGATGTGCGCGATCAGGATGGGCTGGTTCGCGAGCACGGCTCCTCTCCAGGTCAGGTATGCACCGAGGAGCGTCGAAATCCCGAGTGCGGCGAGAGCCGGCTTGGGCAAGTAGCGCGCGCCCAGAACAAAGAGCCCCGCGCCGAGGAAAACGTGAGCGACCACGTTCCCCATGTAGAAAATACTGGGCGTCGCGAAGCCTGCAATGTAGCCGGTGCTCAGGACCCACACCAGGAACAAGCATCCGAGAAGACGCTTCATTCCGAGACTCCTCCAGGGCGGACGAGCGGCCGGAGCGGACGAAGGGCGGGACGCGTGTTGTATTGTTTGCGCCACTGCTGGTGGGCAGGGGTGTCGGGGAAGCGCTCGTTGGGGCCGTAGGGGTAGCCGGACATGCCGTGGAACGGTAGCGGTTCGACGGATTGAGAATAGGCCGTGTTGGGGTCCTGATCCTTGGCCCAGCCGTCGACGACGAGTACAAAACTGCGCTTCGCGCCGGGAGCCATGGGCGGTACGGAGAGAGCGTCAAATTCCAAGGCGAGTTCGTCGCCCGAGCCCATGATCACCATGCGGTCGTCCACTGTACTCAATAAAGGGATGACAGCACCATAGTGCGAATAGGTACCGTGCGTGGGATTCCACATTGATACTGGCGAAGGATCGGCGTAGAAAAATTCCTCTGGACGTTGGCGCGCGGGATCAACCAGTGCCCTTGAGAATCCGCGGAAACGGAGCTTGGCGGAGACAGCACGGATTTCGCGCGGCATTGGAGCCGGAGCCGCTGAAGCTAACGATGCGGCTGTCCAATGCACGGCTATGTTTGAGGTGATGCGCAGGCGGTGCGCTGTTGAGGGGAGCTTATGTGCCAGGTCGATGGCGATGGTCTTGGGCTTACCCGCGGGCATTCCCATCTCTTCGTCGACGACGTGCCAGCGGCCATCGGCGGTTTGCGCTTCGAGCTTGGGGAGCGAGAGGGGTTTGCCGCGTTGGGCGAGGCCGAGGAACGTGCTGCCGTCGGCCCAATCGACCCAGCCGGTGAGGAGGAGGATCGGCGCGGGCATTCCTGCGGCTCTTGAAGGAAGTGGAAGCTCGGAGCCGGAGAAGGCAAGGGGCGTGATCTGCGCGGCCGTGTGGAGTTGCATCGGAGGATAGGGCGGCGATTGAAACTTCTCGTTGGTAACCAAGGTTGTATTTTGGGGATGATCGATGGCGAGCAGACGCACGTGATCGAGGTAGGTTACCTCCGCGAGTTCTTCCGTGATGCGGATCTCGTAGCGGCCATCGCGGGCATGCGGCGCGCCTTCAGGGAGAACTATGGACTCTTCGTGGTCAGTGGGAAAAAACTGACCATCGCCCGCTGCGGCGCCCAACGGCGCCACGCCGAGGACATCGGTGATGTAGCGGAATTCGCGGCCGTCCCAAGTCCAGATAGTGGGACAGGATCCGGAGAGGCGCTGGGCTTCCTTGAAGACAAGTGCCCGCTTGACGGGCTGGCGGGCCTCGCTTTGGATGAGGCCGTTGGGCCAGGTGACACGAACCGCATCAAGTTCTTTGACCGCGGGCAAGTCGAATCGAAGAGGAACGCCACGGTAAATTTCCTTACGGTAGAAACCGCCTGCTTTGATTTCCACTTCCGAGCCTTCGGCGAGTTTCAGATTTTTTACTCCGTTTAGGCGGATGCTGACCCAGGTGTTGCCCGCCGGTTTGGGCGAGGGCCCGGCTGTGGGGAAGTTCGGCGCGGGTGTTGCCTCGTATTTTCCGGCCAAGCGGTCCCGATAGAGGACACTGGGACGGTCCTTGTAGTGGACCAGGAGGTCCATGCCGCGCGTATCGGGGACGAAGCGGAAGGCCACGCCGGACACTGCTGCGTCCGGTACGAACGGGAACTGGGACGTGACGTCGTCGAAGCCTGCTTCCATGCGATTGCGGAGCAGTACGCAGCGGTCGCCTAAGAGGAAAAGGTCAAGATCGTAGTCGTGATCGTAGTCGAGCCATACGCCGGCGCGATAGATTCCCTTTGGGGCCGGCAGGGGCTGTTCGACGAAGCCTTTCGCGGTTGCGCGCATGAGCACGGGGGCTGCGTTGCGGAAGATGAGTTTGTCTTGCAGTCCATCGTTGTTGAAATCGCCGCGGGCTTCGGCGAGCGGGGCTGGGAAGGCGGGTGGAGGGGCGGCGGGACGGTCATCGATGACTTCGGAGTAAAAACTCCACTCCATATCTTCCGGCGCAGGTGAGCTTTCGGCCTCCTTCTTCACCTGTTGAAAGGTCGCGAGCCGCTGGCGCGCGGCGCCGGCATCGCCGCTTTGGCGGAGAAGATTGAACAACTGGAAATGAGGCGCGGCGAGTTGCGGCGCCAGTTTGGACGCGAGCTCAAATTCGCGGCGCGCTTCG
>JBDTVQ010000473.1:0-4777 GCA_040007195.1 Acidobacteriota bacterium
CTCGAAGGCTGGGACGCCATCGCCCAACCAGCTGCTCCGCCGCCCGTTGAAACGGCACCGCTCTCTGTCAGCAGCTACTACTGAAGAGTAAGCCAAACCTCGGCAATCTGAATCCCCCGGCCGTTGCCGCCTCCGCCCGGCGGACGAGTCCACCTCAATTCGAGAGTGCGCCCACGGGTCTCCTCGGCCGGCAGCACAAACTCGAGCACCTCGGGCGACGAAGGCCGGGTCCTCTCACCATGCACCTCATACCTTCCATTTGCCACCAGCTTCATCGTCACCGGTGAGCGATCGCCCGTGTACATCACCCGCAGCTTGTACTTCGCCTGCGGGTCGAGCCCCGTGTATCGCATCTCCAGCGGTTGATCGAACAGCACCTCCGCTTGATTCATCCACGAATACCGCCACGTCTTCGTCGCTGCCGACGTCGGGTCACCAAACCCCGTCAGCGCGCCGTTGCGCGATTCCTGCCCGGGATTCGCCGCCCGTACCAGATGTGGCGAATTTGCCGGGTCGCCGAGGTCGTCGTAGAAGCCGCCGGGACCGGGATTCGACCAGTCGATCACTTCGCCAACCGCCGCCAGCCGCTCCTTCTCATCCGTCAACTTCCGGATCTGCTCAAAGCGCGCCGCCAACCAGGGACGGTTGTTCAGCGGTGTGTCGATCAAGTCGAGGTTCGCTCCGCGCCCCACCGCCAGTGCGCCATAGTAGGGCACGCTCAGCTGCATGCGAATCGATTGGAATAACGCCTCGCCGAGTTCAAACGTGCGCGCTCGCCAACCTGGTGCGGTGCGTTGCGTGATGGCACGCTCCAAAATCTCTTCAGCCTGCTCCATCGCGCGCAGGGAGCCCAACTCGGAAGCCTGCCTCAGCCGGTCCATGGCCTGTTGCTCCAGCGACGTTTCATAAATCAACCGGGCTCGCGTGTAGGCGTCATAGTGTGCCCTGTACTGCGCCTGCTGGAAACGCCAGTTCTGCTGCACGGCGGGCGTCGCCACGGAATCCATGGCTTCAAATTGCTGCAGCGTCGTCGTCACGTTGGCGTTGGTCGCCAGCGGCCCGCGCCAGTTTCGTTCCAACGCAAACAGACCCTCCGCGAACGGCGATGCAAGCCGTGGATGAATGAACAGGCGCGAGTAGTCCCGCAGCACCTCGTGTAAATCGGCGCCGGCATCCCATCCCATCGCGCTCCACAGGAACTTATTCACATCGTCGTTGCACCCCTCCGAATACGTGATGAATCCCAGGGTGTGCGGCGAGGCCTCGTCGAAGATGCGCTTCATATCTGCTGGGCGAGGATTGATCGGCTCGCGATTCAACGTCAAGGCATACGCGGTGTCCCAATCGGGCACGGGGAATTGGCAGCGCAGCGAATGCGTAATGTCGGGGTAGTTACGGATCGGAAACCGCGCCGGAATCTGCTTGCGAAGCGCGGCGATCGGCATCCGCAATTGCGGCCCATGCACAATGCCGTGCAGCCACGCCGGGTTCGCCTTCACTAATGAATAAAACTCACCAAGCCACTCCGCATTGAATCCCTGCGGCGCAACCCACCACGTAGCCTTCGGGTGAGTCTTCTTCAACGCCGCGGCCTGCCGTTCCAGCATCGGAAACAAATTCTTCGGATGGGTGTGCCCCGGATCGCCGCCCGGCACGAACACGGCGTCGACGCGCGGCAGCTTAGAAAGAACCGCCGTCCACTCCTTCAGCGCAAAGTCCACCCACTTCTGTTCCGCGTAGTCGGGATCGAGCGCCGGATACCAAACCCACACATCCAGCCCATACTGATCCGCAATCCGGGACATCGCGATCATCGTGTCCAACTGCGGAGCGGGGAAGTGCGGCGAATCGGCGGCATCGTCCGACCGAGGCGGAATCAGCTCAATCGCATTCGTTCCGAACAGCGCAAGCTCGCGAATATACTGCTCCCACTGCGCAATATTCCAGCCATCGTAGGAGTTTGTCTTTGGGCGATAGCCCAACTGATGCCCGCGAAGCTTCGTCTTGGGAGCCGTCTCGATCGCCAGCCCGTCGGGCATCTCAATGTGCCCGCGTGTCAGCTCCAGTTTTCGCAGCAAGTAGCCAACGCCGAAAAGCAGCCCGCGCTCATCATTGCCTCGCACGGCCGGACCTGTTGGCGACTGCGATATGCGGAAACCCTCCGCCGCACCAGACCTCGCATTGGTGAGCATGATCGCCTGGCCCTCCCCGTCCGACGCGATCGGCAGCGTAATCTGCGAACGTTTGGCGATCTCCTCCTGCAATACGCGCGCAGCCAATAATTCGCGCTCCGATGGGCCTGGCGGTATCGCGATCGTCGCGTGCGACAAATCCATGGCAGGCAGTAGAGGGATAAACAAGAAGGCGAGCAAAGCGCCGCGAAATCGCATGAGGTGATTCTACAGGGACGCTCAGTCCTTCAGAATCTCGCGCGCGCAGTTGAATCCTGGCGCGCCCATTACGCCTCCGCCCGGATGGGCGCCCGAACCGCACAGATACAGGCCCGGAATCGGTGCGCGATACCGTGCGTATCCCGCCACCGGCCGCATGATGAACATCTGGTCGAGCGACATCTCGCCGTGGAAAATGTTCCCGCCCGTGATTCCGAACCGCCGCTCCAGATCGAGGGGCGTCAACACCTGGCGATGCTCGATCACCGAACGAATGTTGGGTGCATACTCGGCGATGAGATCGATGACGCGGTCTGCGAACGGCTCGCGCAATTCGTCCCAGGTACCGCCTCGTAGCGTGTAGGGCGCGTACTGCAGAAAAATTCCGATGATGTGCTTGCCGGGCGGCGCGAGCGTTGCATCGTACTGCGTCGGACACGTCATCTCCAGCAGCGGCCGTGACGACGGCTGCCCATACTTCGCCTCATCCCAGGCCCGCTCCACATAATCGATGCTGGGGCAAATGTGCATCGTCGCGCGATGCTGTGGCCCGGGCGCGCCCGGCAGGCAAGTGAAGTCCGGCAACGCCGAACAGCCCAGGTTGATTTTGCACGACGTGCCTTCGACTCGAAATCTGCGGATCGATTCCACAAACTCCCCCGGCAATGCCGACTCCTCGGTCAACTGCAGAAACGTCACCTTCGGGTCCGCATTCGATGCAACTACTGGCGCGAGCAACTCATCACCGCTTCCCAGAACAACCCCAGTCGCCCGCCCGTTCTGCACCAGGATCCGCGACACCGGCGCATTCGTGCGAATCTCCGCTCCCGCCGCGCGGGCCGCCAACGCAATGGCCTCCGACACCGCTCCCATCCCGCCTCGCACGAACCCCCACACGCCCCGCCGTCCTCCCACACCACCCATGCAGTGATGCAGCAGGATGTAAGCCGTCCCTGCGGTGCGCGGACCGCCGTTTGCTCCAATCACACCGTCCGTCGCCAGAGTCACCTTAATTTCAGGGGATTCAAACCACGCATCCAAAAAATCGGCCGCGCTCTGCGTGAACACTTCCACCAGCGCCTTCATATCGCGGGCCGAAAATCCGCGCCTCCTGGCCGCAAACTTCAGCCACTCGACATAGTCGCCCACGCCCGACGGCGGAAACGGCGGTGGAGTCTCCAGCAGCATTCCCTCCGCAAACCGCGCCAGTTTCTCGATGTGCGCCTCATATGCCGGAAATCGATCGGCATCCTTGCGCGAAAACTTCGCCAGTTCCTCATGCGTCCGCTTCTCGTCCTGCCAGAAGAACAGGTGTCTGCCATCGGGAAACGGCGAAAAAAACGGCGGCTCCTTGGCGTCGACATGATAGCCGTGCCGCTCCAACTCTAGCTCGCGCACAATGCGCTCCTGTAGCAGGCTCGATAAGTACGCGGCCGTCGACACGCGATACCCCGGCCACACCTCCTCAGTCACCGCGCAGCCACCCACCAGTTCGCGCCGCTCCAGCACGCATACCCGCCGCCCCGCGCGCGCCAGATAGGCCGCCGTCACCAATCCGTTGTGACCGCCGCCAACGATCAGCGCATCATAACGATTCGCGCCGCCCATGCTTACTCAGGGGCGCCGGCAATCTCCGCCGGAGCCAGTTCGAACACCAATACCGCCAGCGGCGGCAGTGTAAAGAGGATCGACGCCGGGTGCGCGTGTGAACACTGCGGACCGCTGTGAACCCCGCCCAGATTCCCCATGTTCGAGCCGCCAAACATCTCCGCGTCGGTGTTAAATACCTCGCGATAGTAGCCGTGCTTCGGCACGCCTAACCGATAGTTCCAGCGTGGCACGGGCGTGAAGTTGCATACGACGACAAGGAAATGTTGCCGCCCCGCATCCCACCGGATGAACGCAATGATTGAATTTTCGACGTCGTGCAAATCCAGCCAGTCGAAGCCCTCCCAGTTGTAGTCCACCTGCCACAACGCTGCCCTCGAACGGTAGAAGCGGTTCAGCTCGCGATTCAGCGACTGCAGCTTGCGGTGATAATCGAACTGCAGCAAATCCCAACGCAGGCTCGACTCTTCGTTCCATTCCTCGTACTGGCCGATCTCGCATCCCATGAACAAAAGCTTCTTGCCGGGATGCGTGAACATGAACGCCATAAACACGCGCGCATTGGCGAACCGTTGCCACTCATCGCCCGGCATCTTGCCGATGAACGACCCCTTCATGTGGACAACTTCGTCGTGCGATATCGGCAACACAAAGTTCTCCGTGAAGGCATACAACATGGAGAATGTGATGTCGTTGTGGTTGAACTTCCGGAACACCGGGTCGAGCTTAAAGTAGTGGAGCATGTCGTGCATCCAACCCATGTTCCACTTCATCGTGAA
>JBDTVQ010000474.1:0-4738 GCA_040007195.1 Acidobacteriota bacterium
CGCGCTCCGCCGTTCGCATCATCAAAGGCTTCAGCCGGGCATTGATAATGAACGGCGCCACCGCATTGATCAACTGCACCTCCAGCATCTCCACCGATGAGATTTCCGCCAGCAATAGCCGCCACGAATTTCTTCCCCGCAGATCCACCTGCTGCAAATCCTGGTCGAGACGGCCTTCGGGAAAGAGGTGCTTTTGTGCGGCTACGTCCTCGGCGAGTAGAGGAACTTGCGACAGCTCCGCGGACAGTGTCGTCCACGTCGACTGGGGCACCAGGTTCCCCGCCGGAGCGTTACAAACCCCCAGCAGGCGGCGCGCCTCCGGGGGCATGACGTCAAACGCCGCCCTCTCCCCATCCATCATGTGCGCGTAAAACTCCGGCGGCCGTCGAACGGTCTGGCAGGCATTGTTGATGATGAAGTCCAGCCGCGGCTGAGAGTCGATTAGGTGCCGGCAAAGTGCCTCAACGCTCGAAGGGCTGCGCAGGTCCAATCCAAAAATTTGCAGGCGATGTCCCCATTCGTTGAAGTCCGGTTCCTTTCCATAGCGTTGCGCTGAGTCGCGCGGGAATCGCGTGGTGACAATCAAATCTGCGCCCGCGCGAAGCAGCTTCAGCCCGGCCTGGTAGCCGATCTTTACGCGCCCGCCGGTCAGCAGTGCAACTCTCCCGCGAAGGTCGGCCAGCTCCGTTCGCTTATTGAAATTGAACTCGGCGCACTGCGGGCACATCTGGTCGTAGAAATGGTGCACCACCGTGAATTTCTGCTTGCAAATATAGCAATGCTGCGGGTCGACCTCGCCCGGGCTTTCTTGCTCCGCCTGCTCAAAATTCTCCGGAGCAAATACGTTAGGCGTCGTGAACTCGATCTTCCGGCGAAGCGTTCGAATCCCCGTCTCGCGAAGCACCGCATCCGCCCGTTCCGCCCGCGCCGCCGTCCGTTCGCGCGCCGCTGCCTGCACTCTACGCCGCCTCGCAACCGGATCGGGAAGATACGCCTCGGCAATGGCGCGATGCAAGCGCTCCCGCTCATCGGTCGGAACATCTCGAAGAAGTTCACGGTTCGCGGCGATCGCTTCCAGCATCTCCGTTGCGGAACGCACGTCATCCAGAAATGTCCGGTCCTCAATCTTCGCGCGCGCCGAAGCGCAATCGTCGTTGGTATCGTGCAAAAGAATTTCCTTGGGTTCGCGGGAGATCACACTGGCTGACGCGCCCCGCTTCCCCATTATCCCTTCAATGGGGCGACGCTGACCGCTCGACGGGAGCATCACCGCACGGCCGCTCCGCCGCGGCCACAATGCATTTATTTAGCCGGCACGTGAATCGCCGCCGGCGGGGTGGAGGCCAGCCTTACTGCTGTTGTTGCTGTTGTTGCTGCGCGGCGATCACGTCGACGTCGGCGAAGTTTGGCTGGCGAATGGTCGTCAGTTGCAGCTCGTCTTCGGCAGGCGTCGTCGAAGGCGTAACGCGTACGGCAACACTGAGAGCCGACGTCGCCGCGCCCTTGAACACACCACGCGTCGGCGGCACATCGGCATAGTCGCGGCCAACCGCCGTGCGGATGTGGCGCTCACAGGCCATCAGGTCGTTTGTCGGATCGAAGCCCACCCAGTTCAGTCCGGGCAGCCATGCCTCAACCCACGCATGCGAGGCGCCGTCGAGTGAGCGATCCTTACGTCCGGCACGCGGGCAAAGATACCCGCTCACGTAGCGCGTCGGCACCCGAAGCTGTCGCAGAAGCGCAATCATGATGTGCGCAAAGTCCTGGCAAACGCCCCGGCGCGCCGCAATGGCCTGCTCGATCACGGAGTCCACCGTCGTAAATTCCGGCTCGTAAACGAATGCCCGGTGAATGCGCGCGTTGAGGTCGCGAACGAGCGACAGCGGGTCCATGCGGCGCTCCGCCCCAATCTCGCGGCCTAACTCCGCAAGCCCCTGCGTGGGATGCGCAAAGCGGCTCGGTTCGATGAATTCGCTAAATTCACCTCGTTCGGCGAGCAAGTCAAGTTCCCCCCACGCACTGGAGCCGATGCTCGACGGCAGCGCCACCGGATCGTCCACCTCCACCACGGCTTCCGCCAGAATCCCCAGGCGCAGATGCCGTCCGGGAACGTTGAAATGGTGAATCGTGTTGCCCAGGTAGTCTCGATAGAGAAAGACGCGGGCGCGCGGCGAAACTTCGAGTTTGAATTGAAAGCAGCGCTGATGGCCTTCCGTGCGCGGCCGCATGCGCACCTCCATCACGCTTTCCGAAACAGGGACCGAGTAGTCGAACCGGGTGAGGTGACGAATGGAATAGTACATGCTGGATCAGGCTTCGATGGCGGTCTCGATCGGATAGTCGATATAAACCTGATGCAGCACGTGATGGATCTGGATGCACTGCCGTTGGACGTCAGCCAGGTAGCTGCTCAATCCATCGGCGAGAATTTCGTCCATTTGTGAGAAGTTGAGCGATGCCTGCAGGCGGCCCGCAAGCCGGTGCAGGCGGCTCGAACCCTGGCTCGATGCGCCTTCCGGCAAGTGCTCCAATCCGGTCTGCAGGTTATCCACCGCATAGCGGACAGAGTGCGGAAATTCACGATTGAGGAGCAAAAACTCCGCAATTTTGCCCGCGCCCAACTCGGCCGTGTAGACCTTGCAGTAGCCTTCAAACGCGGTAAAGCTTTGCAACAGCCCGATCCACTCCAGGTGATCGGCCGGATCGAGAGTCGCCCGCCCATCCGGCAGAAATTCGCGAAAGTGCACATCGAGCAAGGTCGACACCAGGCCGGCGCGCTCAATATAGCGGCCAAGGCGGATAAACTGCCAGCCTTCACCGTGGTTCATCGTCGCGGCCAACAGCCCGCGAAACAGATGGCAGCCCGTCATCACTTCCCGCAAAAAATCCTGCGGATCGCGATCCTGATACCCGCCGGCTGCGAGAGCGCGGGCATCGTGATACATCCGGTTCACCTGCTCCCACATTTCGGAGCTGATCATCTCGCGCACCTGGCGCGCATTTTCACGAGCCGTGCTGATGGCCGTCACGATCGATGCCCGGCTGGACGCGTCGAAGGCGAGCCAATGAATCAGTCGCGATGGATCGTCTTCCGAGGGCGGTTTGGCCGTAATGCCCAAGCACTGCACCAGGCGCAGCCAGCGCCCGTCGCCCGGCTCCTGACCCGTTTCGAGCGTCAGCCCAAGCTGCACATCGAGCAAACGCGCGGTGTGCTCGGCACGCTCCAGGTAGCGGCTCATCCAGTAGAGGTTATCGGCGACTCGGGAGAGCATGGCTATTCGTTGACCACCCAGGTGTCCTTGCTGCCCCCGCCTTGCGAGGAGTTCACCACCAGGGATCCTTTCTTGAGAGCGACGCGCGTCAGACCGCCAGGTACGATGGTCACCTTGTCGCCAAAGAGAATATACGGACGCAGATCGATGTGGCGCGGCTCGATGGCGCCATCGATGAAGCACGGTGCCGTGGAAAGCTGAATGGTCGGCTGGGCGATATAGTTACGCGGATCGGCTTCAATCCGGGTTTTGAATTCGGCGCGTTCCTCGGCCGTGGAATGCGGTCCGATCAACATGCCGTATCCTCCGGATTCGCCCACGGCCTTCACGACATATTTTTCGAGGCTCCCGCACACGTGGCGGCGCTCCTTCTCTTCGGTCATGAGGAAGGTTTCGACGTTATTGAGAATCGGGTCTTCGTTCAGGTAATAGCGGATAATGCGCGGCACATAGGCGTATAACGCCTTGTCGTCGGCGATGCCGGTACCGACGGCGTTGGCAAGCGTGACGTTGCCCGCGCGATAGGAATTGAACAGGCCGGGCACGCCGAGGATGGAGTCCGACCGAAACGCCAGCGGATCGATGAAGTCGTCGTCCACCCGGCGGTAAATCACATCCACGCGCTCCAGGCCCGTCGTGGTGCGCATGTAGAGGATGTTGTCGTTCACCACCAGGTCGCGGCCCTCGACCAGTTGAATCCCCATTCGCCGCGCAAGAAATGCGTGCTCGAAATACGCGCTGTTGAAAACACCTGGGCTCAGCAGCACGATCGTGGGATCAGGCCGGCCCTCGGGCGCAAGCGAACGCAGCGTCGCGAGCAGAGCGTGCGGGTAGTGCTCGATCGGCCGCACCTGCGTCTGGCGGAACCATTCCGGAAACACGCGCTTCATCACTTGCCGCGATGTGAGCATGTAGCTTACGCCCGACGGAACGCGCAGGTTGTCTTCAAGAACGACGAACTCGCCCGAGGGCAGGCGGATCAGGTCGCTGCCGACCACGGTGATGTAGATACCACGTGGCACATCGATCCCGCGCATCTCGCGGCGGAAGTGGCGGCACGAGTACACCATCTCCCGCGGAACGACGTTGTCGTTCAGAATCCGGCCCTCGTGATAAATGTCCTTGAGGAACTCATTCAGCGCGCGAATGCGCTGCTCCAGCCCCTTCTCCACGTTCGACCACTCGGTGGAGGTAATGATGCGCGGCACCAGGTCGTGCGGAAAAATGCGCTCGGTGCCCTCTTCCTTGCCGTAAACCGTGAAGGTGATGCCCTGATGAAGGAAGCTCTGGTCGGCAACAGACTTGCGGCGCCGCATCTGCTCATCGGGTAGTTCGAGCAGATGCCGGTGAAGCGCTCCATAGTGGGCGCGGGGAACGCCGGCGGCGCTGAACATTTCGTCGAAGGACCCGCCGAGTTGGTAACCGTTGAATGGTGCGGATGGTGGCATGTGGCGGCCACTGATAGG
>JBDTVQ010000475.1:0-4728 GCA_040007195.1 Acidobacteriota bacterium
GATGGGGGCGTGATCCTGAGGGAGGCGGATTTCGGCGAGGAGTTTGGCCTCGGCGGGGTCGAGCCCCCATTTTTGGCGGGCACAGCGTTCGACGTCTTCGTCGGTGGGATTGCGGTCGCCGTCGCCGATGTCTTCGACGAGGTCGGCGCGGCGGGGTTCGGTGAGTTGGGACCAGAGGACGGGGACGACGGCGGAGATGCGGGCGGCGGTGGCGTTGCCGGGGATCTGTTTTTCGCCGCCTTCCTCGATGGAGAAGCGGTGGTTTTTGACGCCGAGGAGTTTTTTGATGGCGGCGAGGGTTAGCTTTTCGTGGGATTCGAGTTCGGCGGCGATGCGGAGGCGCTCTTCGTGTGTGATGGGGCGAAGTTCTAGATTGGGGGAATAGAGGCGAAGGTTGTTGAGTGCGGTCCAGTAGCGGAAGCGCTGAGCCTCCAGCAGACGAAGTGGAGCGCGTTTGTGGCCTGGTTCGAGATCGCAGGAGCCTATGCGCCAACTTTGGTCTTTGAGTGGGCGCTGGAAGAACATAGCATGAAAGAGTTCGTCTTTGCGAGCGGGTGTGAGTACGCCGTGATGCGGGAGTTGAGCATTCCAGATGGCTTCGAACTCCTGCTTGTACATGTCACGGTGGGTCCAGCGGTCGCCACCACGGAGGCGGCGCTGGTGAGGGTCTTGCTTGGCGAGATGCTCGCCAAGAGTACGGCTACCGTGGGCGGCCATCTCGGACCAGAGGCCCTGGATTGTCTCCTTAACCTTGCCAGCATCTTCATCGTTCTTGGGTGTGGTTTTGCGGTTACTGAGGAAGCCGCGGCGTTGGGCCAGATGGTAGAGGGCACGGCCAAGTTCGTGGGCGGTGAGGGGATGATCGAGCGCCCGAGATCTTAGGAAGTAAGGAAGGACGGTGTGTTCAGAATAAGCCTTGGCGAGTTCGCCGTCGAGGGCGTTTAAGGTGGATTGCTGTTGGCCCGCCGGCAGCAGCCCATAGCGTTGGAGCAGGTGGTAGACATGCAAGAGGCGGCGCTGGCGGCGGCGGAATTGGCGGCGCTGCATGCGGGCTTCGCGGCGTTTTTGGGCCCGGGATTGTTCCTTGCCGCTTTCCCATTCCTTCTCGGATCCCTCCATTCCTTCCGGGAAAACTCGAACTGCTGTGTGCAGGATCCTGCCCTGTTGGAGATCCACGAGGGCGATTCCGACGGAGTTGGTACCCAAATCGATTCCGAGGACGCGGACAGGCATATGTTAGGTCCCTTACTTATTGCGAATGATTGACAATCGCACCAGGATGTGATGAATTAAGGGCAGTCTATCAGAGCGGTGTTTGTCCAGCTAGTCTTAGTACTGCGGACTTACGTCCGACGCAAGGTATCTCTGACGAGTATCCTTATCTAACGCCCCTTCGGGGGCGTTTCTATTTGCGGGGATATGGTTCGGAGAGTTCCCAGAACTGGCTGGTAGCAGCCTGAAGGCTGCGTGAGAGGCGCGCTGAGGATTGCGAGAAGCGCAAGGGTGCGCACGATCAGAATGTAGCTCTTGGGGAGAGAGCGGGTGCGGATGGAATGGGCGCGAGCCGTAGACGATCAGGACGGATGGGACATGAGCGAGGCGCGGCGGTCGTTTTGGCGGTTGTCGATGGTGGCGATTTTGAAGCGGTTCACGAGTTCGACGGCGATGGCTTCCATGACGAAGACGGCTTGCTGTTGTTTGGCGTGATTGGGTAGCGAGGCTTTTGATTTCCAGACCGACTCCATGGCGGTGTCGAGGGCCATTTGGGCGGGGACGGCCGATCCGGTTTGGGGGTCGTGGAAGTGGTATTTGACGATTTCGGGCCAAATGGCATCGTGGACGCGGCGCCGGGTGTGGGCGTTCAAGCTCAGCAGGTCGAATTCGCCGGAGCGGGTGTCGCGGTGGTATTGGAGCCAGATGCCGGTGCGGACGCGCTGATCGATGGGGGATTTGCGGCGATCTTTGCGTCCGCGGCGGTCGTGGGAGCGGTACTTGAGCTCGCGCACCGGCAGTTCCCGTTTGCGGCGAAGGAAGCTCGACAGGGCATCGATGGCCCAAGCGACGGCTTTGGCGGCCAGGGCGATGGTGCTGTCGGTGATGGTCATAGTAGCTCCTTGTCTATCCGGTTCACGTCAGGTGGATTACTGAGGAGCGCCCTCGGGCGTTCCTGTTAGTAATAGTGGAATATATATCAGAAATTCACAACCTAAATCGTTCAGAATTATCCTGCAAGTGATTGCATTACAAAGGGTTACGTATTGTGTGCAGGGTGGCGCAGTGACTTAACGGCCGCCGAAGGCTAGGAAGACGATGCCGAGGAGGATCATGCCGACGCCCATGAGTTTGTGGCGTGTGAGGGGTTCATGGAAGAAGAGGCGAGACCAGAGTAGGGTCCAGACGTTGCCGAGGGAGACCATGGGGTAGAGGATGGTCAGCTCGCCGTGCTTGATGCCTTTGAGGTAGAGCAGCGAGGAAGCAAGGAAGAAGACGATGCCGATGGCGAGGCGCCAATTGGTAAGGATGGTGATGAGTTGGCGGTGGAGGCGGTCGGCTCCGGATTTGAGGAATGCCGCGCCGAAGCTTCCTATGAAGCTGGCGGCGAGGACCATGACGATGGACGAAGCGGGGGTGGTCATGCGAGGGGCTCCGCGGGCCCGCCGATGTGGGGCGGTGGGGCGCTCTTCATGCCGCGGCCGAGGATGACGACGCCGATGATGACGGTGGTGAGGCCGAGCATTTTGAACGGACTGATGCTCTCGTTATAGAGAATGACCGAGAGGATGGTGACCCAGACGTAGGTGAGCGCGATGACCGGGTAGAGGATGGAGAGCTGGCCATACTTGAGGGCCACGATGAGGACGACGGTGCTGAGGCCGTAGAGGGCGTAGCCGCTGAAGAGGTGCCAATCAGAAAAAATGGCGACGATCAAGCCGACGACGCCGGAGGCTTCCGTGCGCTGGGTGCCGGACTTCATGAGGATTTGTGCGGCGGCGCCGAGCAGGGTGCAGACAAATACGAGAGCGATCGACAGCGTCTGATTGTGTCGCGGCGTGGCGGGGACGGGCTTGGAAGAGGTCGCGGACAATTTCCTATGATAGCCGACCGAACCCGCCGCCACCGGGTGTTTCGATCGTTAAGATGGCGCCATCCTCGATGGGGAAGCGGGCCTTGGCGGGAAGGGGTTTGCGGTTGAGGAGGTTGCGGCCGGGTTTGCCGGGTTGGCCGCCGGCGAGGCCGTAGGGTCCGCGGGCGCGGCGGTCGCTGAGGATGGTGACTTCGGCGGGGGTGAGGAACTCGAATTCCTTGATGACGCCACGGCCGCCGGGATGTTGGCCGGAGCCGCCGGAGTGGGGGCGGACGCGGTAGGAACGAATGCGCAGAGGGTAGAGGTGTTCGAAGGCTTCGACGGGGGTGTTCCAGGAGTTGGTCATGTGGGTGTGGGTGGCGTCGAGTCCGGGACCTCGCGCGTGGGCGCCCATGCCGCCGGCGATGGTTTCGTAGTAGGCGAAGGGGCGTTTGCGAATGGGATCGTGACCACCGAAGGTGACATTGTTCATAGTGCCGGAGCTGGCTGCGGGGATGCGCGCGGGGGCGGCTTGGGCGAGGGCGCCGAGGAGAACGTCGGTGATGCGCTGCGAGGTTTCGACGTTGCCGGCCGCCATGGCGGCGGGGGGCAGGGCATTGACGAGGGTGCCGGGGGGCGCGGTGATGGAGAGGGTGCGCATGAGTCCGGAGGTAAAGGGGACGTCTTCGGCGAGGAGACAGCGGAAGACGTAGAGCGCGGCGGCCTGGGTGATGGGGAGGTTGGCGTTGACGGAGCCGGGGGATTGGGGAGCGGTGCCGGTGAAGTCGATTTGGGCGGAATGGCCGTCGAGGGTGATGCGGACGCGGATGGGGAGCGGATGGTCTGAAATACCGTCGTTGTCGAGGAAGTCTTCGAACTGGTAAGTGCCGCGCGGGAGTTCGGCGAGGGCGTGGCGCATCATGTTTTCGGAGTAGTCGAGGAGGGCGCGGGCGTTGCGTTCGACGGTCGGTAGGCCGTAGCGCTGGACGGTTTCGTTGAGGCGGGCGGCTCCGCGTTCGAGGGACATGAACTGGGCGAGTAAGTCGCCTTCACGTTCGGCGGGCGTTCGGACGTTGGCGAGAATAAGTTCGAGTAAGTGGCGGTCGAGGGTGCCGCGGCGTATGATTTTGATGGGCGGGATGCGGAGGCCTTCCTGATAGATTTCGCGGGCGAGGGGCATGGAGCCGGGGCTCATGCCGCCGACGTCGGCGTGGTGGGCGCGGTTGGCGAGATAGAAGCGCGGGGTGCGATTGCGGCCGAAGAATACGCCTTGGACAGCGGTGATATCGGGGAGGTGGGTGCCGCCTTGAAAGGGGTCGTTGAGGAGGGCGACGTCGCCGGGTTCGAAGGGGAAGGCGGCGCGTGCGGCGGCGAGGGAAGCGGGCATGGCGCCGAGGTGGACGGGCATGTGGTCGCCCATGGCGATGGCGTCGCCGGAGGCGTTGTAGAGGGCGCAGGAGTAGTCGCGGCGTTCCTTGATATTGGCGCTGTATGAGGTTTTGCGGAGGACGATGCCCATTTCGCCGGCGAGGGAGGTGAAGAGGTGGCGGAAGAGTTCGAGCTCGATGGGGTCGGGGGACTTGGAGCGGGGAGCGGGCATTGGGGTTGGGAGTAGGGTAGCAGAACTATTTTGCCGCAGATGGACGCAGATGAACGCAGATTAG
>JBDTVQ010000476.1:0-4698 GCA_040007195.1 Acidobacteriota bacterium
AGCACGTTCACTATAACGCCTCCAAAGCCGGCGTCATCCACATGACCCGCGCTCTGGCAAAGGCCTTCGCGCCCGACATTACGGTGAACTCCGTCGCCCCCGGCTTCATCCCCTTCGACGACCACGACTATTCCCAAACCAAGGAAGGTCCCGTCGCGCTCACCCCCGTGCAACGCCCCGGCCGCCCCGAAGAGATCGCCGATGCCGTGCTCTTTTTCATCCGCTCGGCAAACTACATCACGGGACAAACGCTCGCCGTCGATGGCGGCCTCAGCATTCGCTAGAATTCGATCGACGCGAAGATCTCGCTCGGATGCTTTCCAAAAGCCCGGCAAATCGCCAGCATGCTTTCAATGCTCGGCAAATGCGCGCCGCGTTCAATCGAACTGATCTGCGACTCGCTCAGTTTCGTAATCGATGCCAGGTCTTTCAACGACCAGTCCCGCTCCGTCCGCAACAGTTTGATCCGATGCCCCAACCGCTCCCGCAGCCGGTCCAGTTGCGTCCGCCCCAGCCCGAACGCCTCCATCGCGTTGCTTAACACCGCCCGCAATTCGGCCAGCGAAAACGGCTTCGACAGGTAATCGAAAACCTTCCGCTTAAACGTCGCCCGCATGTCTTCGAGCGACGGAAATCCGGTGATCACAATCACACACAGGTTCGGCCAGCGCGCCAGCAATTGATCCATCACCTCGCTGCCCTGGAATTCGCCCATCTTCATGTCGAGCAAAACAATATCGGGGATTCTCGTTTCGGCCGCTTCGAACAGGTCTTTCGGCAGCGCGAACGTCCGCACGTTATACAGGCCCTCGTCGCGCAGCAGATCCTCGACGTACATGCGGAAATCGGGGTCGTCGTCCAACACCGACACGTCCACCAATGTGGCGTCCAGGACGTCTTCGGCAACCCTCACTTCCGGCTTCCCAGGATTCATGTCTGTGATGACTGTACAAGATTACCAGCACCCACCGGCTTCTCCGGCGCCACGGGCAGCTTCACCTCGATCCGCGCGCCGCCTTCCGTGCGGTTCTCGGCGCGAATCGTCCCGTGATGCTGCTGTACGATCCCTTCCGCCACGGTCAACCCCAGCCCCGTTCCACGCGCATCCAAACGCGTCGTCACAAATGCGTTGAAGATATTCGGCAGCACGTCCTCCGGAATTCCCAGCCCGTTGTCCTCCACCGCGATCACCTGCAACTCGCGGCCATCCTCGTAGCGCAGCTCCGCCCGCACGCGCACGCAGCCCTCCGCGCCCACGGCGTTCAATGCATTGCGTAGCAGGTTCACGAACACCTGAATCAGCCGGTCCTGATTCCCAAAGACAACCGCCGCCCGCCCCACCTCGTTCTGGAATCGGATCTCGCCCGCTTTCTCGTCGATGCCCACCAGCCCCCACGACTCCTCAATCAGCCCTCGCAGCGGAATCGGCGAAAAAGCGTCCTTGCGCACGCGCGCGAAATCGAGCAGGCTCTCGCTGATCTTGCGCAGCCGCCGCGCCACGCGCAACATGCGCTCCAGCCGGTCGATCGTCGCTGCATCGCGCGCCGTCTCCATCAACTTCTCGATCGAGCCGTGCAGCACCGCCAGCGGCGTGTTCATCTCGTGCGCCACGCTCGCGCTCAGCATGCCCAGGCTGGCCAACCGGTCCTGCTCCACCATGCTCCGCCGCGCCGCTTCCAGCATATGGTTCTTGCGCGTCAGGTCTTCGTTCGCCGCCTCCACCTGCAGCATGGCCAATTGCAGCTCCGACTCATGCCGCCGCAGCTCGTCTTCGTGACGCCGCAACTCGGCCACGCTGGCATTGCGCGAGCGCATGATCTGTCCGATTTCATCGCCATAGATCTCCGCTTCATCCACCATCTCGATGTCGCGCAGGCCTTCCTGCACAGCTTCATCGGCCCGCATGATCGCGTGAATCGGACGGTAGACATACCGCGGCATCACGAACAGTTCCAGCAACAGCACGGCCAGCACATACACGATGCCCAGCACGGCGAACAAGGTCCAACGCGCGCGTGTCAGAACTTCCTCATAGAACGCATAAGGCAAACGGATGCGGCGAAATTCGCCAGCCGGGGTCCAGTAGCGGAAAGCGTAAGATCGGTCGGCCGGATCGATTCGCACCACGCCCGGATTCGCCCGCAAATATCCGCGCAGCGCCGGCGGCACATTCAACTGGTCGGGATCGCCCTGCCTGTAGTCGTAGATCGCAAGTTCCGGATGCGAACTGCCTTGCGAGAAAAGCCGCGTGATGAGGTTAATCTCCCGCGCCCGCGCTTGCAGAATGCGCTGCTCCAGCAGCGGCATCAGCGAAAAGTAAACCGCGCACGTCAGCACGATGAAGAAGATGTTGTGCAACACCATCAGCTTCGGCCGCACCTTGAGGTCGCCGAAGAACCTGCCCATTTTGCGTGCGCGCAGTCTCACCCTGTATCGAGGATAGTTCACCCGGTCGCGGCGCTCACGCGCGAGGGTAGTTCGGCGAATAGAGTCCGGATTCCGGCCTCATCGCCAGTGCTCCACCCTTCACGAAGGGTTCGCCACGAACTTGCAGGTGTTCTAACATCCGGCCGCGCCACGTGCGCAGCGTCGCGGTGCTGCCGGTTTCCCCCGCCAGGTTCCGCATCTCCTGTGGATCCCCTGCCAGATCGAACAGCATCTCTTCGCCGTCGCGCGCATGATAGATGTACTTCTCCCGCCCATCGGTCAACGCGTTCCAGTGGTTCTCTTTCGAGTAGCAAACATCGTGCTCCAGGTCGATCCACGGGCGCCAGCCCGCCCCGTCCTTCACCACGCATTCCACCAGGCTCCGCCCATCAATCGGGCGAGGCAGCTTCGCTTCACCCGCCGCCAAAATCGTTGCAGTGATGTCGCGCAACTCCACCGGTTCGGCTCGCACCTGGCCCCGCTTGCCGCTCACCATTCCCTTCGGCCAACGCATCAACATCGGAACGCGCGCCGACGCTTCGTAGGCATACGATTTCCGCCAAAGGTTCTGATCGCCCGTCATATCGCCGTGATCGCTCGTGTAGAGAATCAGCGTGTCTTCCAGCAAGCCGCGCTTCTCCAGCGCGTCGAGAATCCGGCCTATCTGCTCATCCACAAATCCAACGGAACCGTGATAGGCCTGCCGCGCTGTCCGCGTCTCTTCGTCGCTCACGCGCCCGTGCCAGATGTCGTCCCGATCGGAATTTCGCGGCGCATATCGTTCGGCCCACGGCGCCACGCGCGCGGCCGGCACTCCGTCGCGGAATCGGTCCATCCATCGTTGCGGCGGGTCGTACGGACTGTGCGGCCGCGCGAACGAAACCTTCAGAAAAAACGGCTGCGGCCGCTGGTAGCTCTCCAGAAAATGCACCGCAACATCCGCCGTCCAGCGCGTAGGGTGCAGCCGCTCCGGCAGCACATACGGCTTGCCCTTATAGTCGTTCCACCCCACGCCCGTCGCATCCGGATCGAGATTCGGCGCCTCCGTGTGGAACCACGCGCGATAGTCGCTACGAAAATCGATGCTCTCCTCGCGGCCCGATTCGTCGAGCAAAGCCAGATCGTAGCCGTGGTAGTTCCGTTGCGGCGAATAGTGCAGCTTGCCCACCGCCGCGGTGAAATACCCGGCCTCTTTCATCAGTCGCGGCAACTCCACGGGATACTTCTGCGCCACGCGACCGTAGCCCAACATGCCGTGATTCCAAGGCGACATGCCCGTCAATAAACACGATCGCGCGGGCGTGCACGAAGGCGTCGACGTGTAGGCGCAGCGGAACCGCGCCCCCTCGGCGCCGATCCGGTCCAGGTTCGGCGTGACGGCCGCGGCATTCCCATCGGAGCGCAAACAATCGCCCCGGTGCTGATCCGCCATCAGGAAAAGGATGTTCGGCTTCGACGCGCGTTGTTGAGCCGACGCCAAGCCCGCCGACGCCAAGCCCGCCGAGCCCAAGGCTGCCGAGCCCATGCCAGCCGCCCCCATCGCCTGCACCATTTGCCTTCGCGTCATCGCCATCGCTGCCATCGCTCCATTCTGTCTCACCGCGGCGCCCGCGCGGGAAACCACGGCGTGTCCGCATAGCACTCGTCCGGATGAAGTACCCAGATGGCACTCCCCGCGCGATGCGCCTCCCGGCACTCCGTGCAAATCAGGTGGGCCGTCGGAATGCGGTCGTTGCCCCGATCGGAATAATACTCCTCGTGATACCGGATCGCCACCGCCGGCCCAAACGCGCCCCGCAGAGCCTTCTCGTCAACACGGCAAGTCGCGCGGATCGCAGGCCCGTCCCGCAGCGGACGCAGCAGGTCCACTTCGATCGCGGCGTTCGTCCGCATCGCCTCCTCGATGGAGCGCAAATGCGGGCACGTCGCCGTCGCCTGCGGATTCTGTCGATAAGCGATCTGCTCGGGCATGCTGCAATCCATAAGCCCATACACGCCCTTCCGGTGCCCGCGCCCCCGGCCCTGCCGACCGCCTGCACGCCCCGTTGCCCGGTTCGTCCGGATCAGGCACCACGCAACCAACGACGGCACGCCGAAAAGGATCAGCGCCGCCGCCAGCCCGAATACCGAATCCGGCACGTCGACCATCCGTGGCCGCAGCCAAAAGCCTCCCGCGATCACACCGGCAAACGACGCGGCGACGGCCGCCATTACGATGAGCAAAGCGCGCAAGGGGAGATTATAGCGGTAGCCGGGGGAGCCTTCGTCACG
>JBDTVQ010000477.1:0-4694 GCA_040007195.1 Acidobacteriota bacterium
AAGGGCGCCGCCAAGCGCTTCAAGAAGACGGGTACGGGTAAACTCCGCCGCCACAATTCGGGCGCCCGCCACATCTTGACGTCCAAAGCGCGGTCCCGCAAACGCCGCCTGCGTAAAGGCGTTGAAATCAGCAGCGCCAACAAGCAGGCTGTGCTCGACATGCTGCCTTACTAGCCTTGTGCTGGTCTGGCCTCGAGCCAGAAAGTAGCATCCATCCCCGCCGGTGAGCTCATTCGGGCCCGGCCAATGAAACAAGTCAGAGCTGACAGGCCAATCAAACGCACGTGCCTGTTTGGTTCGAAGTGATCTCAGGAGGAAATCGTGCCCAGAGTCAAACGCGGTACAAACCGCACAGACAATCGAAAAAAAGTTCTCAAGCTAGCCAAAGGCTACTTCCTCACCAAGAGCAAGCTCCATCGCTCGGCGCAGGAAGCAGTCGAAAAGGCCCTGCGTTACGGCTTCGTCGGACGCCGCCAGAAGAAGCGCAACTTCCGCTCGCTGTGGATCGTGCGCATCAACGCCGCCTGCCGCATAGCCGATATCTCCTACTCGAAATTCATCGACGGGCTGAACAAAGCCGGCATCACGCTTAATCGCAAGGTGCTCGCCGAAATCGCTTATGACGACCAGAAATCCTTCACGGATCTGGTCGCCAAAGCGAAAGCCGCTCTCGGTGAGGCATAATCTCCCAGAAGGAGATTTCCGCCCATGAGCCAGGCTGAGCAGGCCGCGGCCGAGCAGGAAGATACGCTCGCCGGGTTGGAGGAGCGCATCCAGCGCGCCGTGGAACTGGTGCAATCGTTGCGCCAGGACAAAGGCGCTGTCGAAAAACAGCTGGCCGCGGCGTTGAAGTCGCTGGCAGAGGCGCAAGAAGTTTCTGTCGCCTCCACCAAGAACAAAGCCGAGATCACCCGGCTCATGCTCGAAAACGAGTCGATGCGCAAAGAGCGGGACAATGTCCGCCGCCGCGTCGAACGCCTTCTCGAAACAATAGATAATATGGGGACCGCCTGAGCGCGGTCCTTTTTGCTGGCGGGGTGACCATGTCCGAAAAACAGCAGGTGAAGGTTACCATCCTGAATCAGACGTTTTCGCTCGTCACGTCGGGCGATCCGAACGACACGATTCAATTGGCCAACGAGATCGACGAGATGATGAACGGCATCGCTATGCGTTCGCAAAATCTCGATTCCACCCGCGTAGCCGTGCTGGCTTCACTGCACCTGGCCGACCAACTCCGCACCGTGCAGAACGAACTCAAACGACTGCAGAGCAACGTGAGCGAACGTAGCCGCCGGTTAACGGAACTGCTCGACTCCATCGAAGACTAGCGATCCCGGACAGTCTATGTCCGCTGCCTGATACCCTCGGTTTATGGCTCGCGCACTCCATCCCTGCGGCCGGGCACTGATTCTCTTGTTGAACGCCAGCCTGTGTATGGCACAGGCATCCGCTCTTGACCGCGTACTCGCCGAGTCGGTGCGGCTGCGGCAAACCAAGCTACCTCCCCAGCCGACTTTTTGGGAAGAACTCAAGGATGCACGGGACCGCTCCGCAACTCTCCGCGCGGCGCTTAGAGACTGGGTCGAATCACTCCTGCCCCGTTCGAAGACCGCATTGGACTCGCAACTTCAGTCCACCAACACAAAGCTGCAAGCGGACCTGCTGGGTTCGCAACTCATCGCTCCCGGTAAAGGCGGCGAATTCACGCCGGGCCTGGTCTCTGCCATTCAACTCTCACGGCCCCCCGAAGCGCCCGACAAAGTCGTTGTCACTGTCGGAATTTCTGTACCCTGCGGAGTCGACGACGCTGTCTACATTTATGACTATAGCCAGGGACGCCCGCTGCGTGTGCTCGAGTCCCACGGAACCCGCAATCACGACGAATCCATCTCAGGTGTGCGATTCTCGAAGCGCGATTCTCAAGGCGGTCAACTGATTCTGACTTTGCGCTACGGCGTCCAATGCGGTTCCAGCTGGAATAGCCTCTCCTATAATTTGTTTCAGCTGTCACCTGCCACAGGAGCGGCGGTTCCGCTTTATGCCGGCGAACAAGGGATATGGTTCGGCGATGATGATGCGTATGAGCTCCGGCTCGATCCCGCGGAGCTTCTACTACAAGTGATCGACCGAAGCATCGACGCAGCCATCCATAGCCGCCCGCATGTGCTCCACTTCAAAACAGACGGCTCAACGACGGAGCGGGTCGATCCGGTCGCCTTACAGCCTCACGATTTTGCAGACGAGTGGCTCACCCGTCCATGGCCGGAGATGGAATCCCGTTCGTCCGAATCGGGGCGGGATGTTCTGAAAGAATGGCATCGGCGTCTCACTGGCGGCTATATCTCAGGTGAGTTTCAGTTTGTCCAGCAGTGCCGGGAACCCACCGATCAGTGGCAGATCGGAATCGAACTCTTTTCCGTCAAAGGCAAAGAACTCCCGAAGCCTCTCAAACTCTATTTCCTCGTCCTGAGTTCCGGCAAATACCGTTTCAAGATGGTCGACGTTAGCCGTATTCGTCAGCCTGACTGTCCGCGTAACTCCTATCCAAACGAACGTGGCCCGACACTCTTCCCTGCCGCGGAAGAAAAGCGACCTTGAGGCCCCTTCCCTTCTGCAATTGCTCAGAACAGCCTCTCCTGCCGCTTCAGCGTGCCAAAGCTGCCGATGTTCGACACCGCGAACGCCGCGCGCCACTGGAAGTCCTGGCGCGTGCCGACATCGAAACGCCGGTACTGGAAGCTGATGCCGCAGCAGTCCGAGTTGTAACTCACCTGGGTTGTCGTATACGCCATCCGGCTTAACCGGAAGTCGTAAACAGTGCTGATTCCCGCGCTCCATCCGCGCAGGTCCGAGCGGCCCACCCCGATCAGCCCGATGAACTGATTGTTGGGCGGCGATAGCGCCGGATCGCTGCGCACCAGGTTGTGTCCCGCCGAGATGAAGAATGCCTGCGTCCGGATATTCGCCTGAATCGACGAGTTCGTCACACGATGGCGCACTGGGTCGGAGTCGCTGCGCCATTCCACCCCGATCAGCCGCGTTGGGTTCACTTGCATGGAGCTCACGACGGGCGAGTAGTGCCGGGGGGCGCCGTCGAGAAAGGCAAAGCCTGTCATTTCGGTTTGCGTCAGCAGCGTATTCCGCACCCCTGGCTGCAGCGCGCCGCCAAAAGTTGGATCGAGATACCGCTTCTGCCAAAGCTGCCAGCTCACCAACTCGCGCACCACGCCGTTTTGCTTCACGTACAAGCGGTTGGTCAACGAGTAATCCACCTCTTCGGTGTTGGACAGTAGTTCGGTCTCGTCGAAACGGATATAGCGATCGAACTCGTCGATGCCGCGTACATGCCGGTAGCCCCCGCGCGTTTCGATCACATGCTTCAACTTGTCGCCTCCCAGCCATTTCGGCGCGTCGAACACGCGTTCCAGTGAAGGCAGCATCAGCTCGGCGCCGTACTCCTGCGAACTACGAACCAGACCTTGTCCAGTGACCGTCACATTGCCCGCGGCGACGCTTGGCAGCTGGTCAAAGGTGGAACCATAGTGCGTTTCGCGCACGCTCGCATAAGGCAGCAAAGAGAAATCCTTCCATCGCAGGGCGGTCATGACCCGCGGGGCCAAGTCGACCCGCTCCACGAACTGCCGCGTTTGGAAAAGCGGCTGGTTGCGCCGTAGCAGGCCCGCCGCGGAATCGAAAGAAACCCAAATGGGGATCTCTCGCACCAACTCGCGATCGCGCGAGCGGAACTCCAATTGCGGCAAATGGCGGATCACAATGCGGTCTTCCACGTGGTCGCCCTGATAGTTTTCGTTGCGCTCAAAGCGCGCCGTAAGGCTATAGCTCGACCAATCCTTGCGCACGAACCCGCGCGAGTGCACTTCGCTGAACACCGCTTCGTTGAAGCTTTCGGTGAACGACTGGCGGAACACGAACGAGCTGAGGTAGTTCACCTCGCCACGCGCGTAAAATCCCTTCGGCAGTTCGGCGCGGCCGGTGAAGGTAAGCAGGAAGCCGCCTTCTTTCACCCGCGTCCCGTCGTCCAACTTCCTGCCCCTGTCTTGGACGCCGTAGACAATCATGTTGAAATCCGCCTTCTGCATCGGCTTGCCGCGAAGGTCGACGTGATGAGCCAGCCCGCGCTGAGTGAAGTATTGCGCGCGGTAGGTGACGTCATAGCTGCGGTTGATCGCCCAAAAATAGCCAAGGCCAAACATCTTGCCCCGGCGTGAACTCGTGCCGATGTTCGGCATGAGAAATCCGCTCTTGCGCGGCTGGTCTTCGAGCGACTTGTAGAAGAACGGCGTGTAGAACAGCGGCACGCCTTTCACCCGGAACATTGGTTTGTAGGCCAGCGCGCGCTCATGTGGAATGATGTCGAAACGCTCGCCCTTCAGAACCCACCACGGGTTGGGCAGCTTGCAATTCGTGATGAAACCGTCGTGGAGAATGTAGCGCCTGCCCACCCGTTCTGCCCACTTGCCGCGAAACACAAATGGATTTCCCGAAGTCAGCAGTCCCGGCCGGTATTCCACCTTCGTTGGCGTGGAGCCCCGCACCCCATAGAACTTGCCCTTCTCCTCGCGCAGGTTGTACTCGATGCGATCGGCTTCCAGCTCTTCGCCACGGTCGAAGCTCTCAAACCTGGCGTTCCCCCGCGCCTCCACGTCGCCCGTTTCCTGGTTGTAGTCGAT
>JBDTVQ010000478.1:0-4692 GCA_040007195.1 Acidobacteriota bacterium
TGGCTCAAGCAGTTTCAAAAGGCGTACCAACGGATGACGGCAAGCCCCTGGGTCAAATCCAGGCTTGGCCCGCACGGCTCAAGGAATACGCGCAAGACCTTCAGGCGGAGATGCGCCGCGTCACCTGGCCGACGCGCGCCCAGGTGCAGACCACGACCCTGGTCGTGATCCTCACTGTTTTTATCTTTGCCGCCTATTTCTGGGCCGTGGACCTGATCCTACTCCGCGCCACATCGTGGCTCTTCCAGACGCTCACGCAAAAGTAAGAGAGAATCATGCCTGAAGAATATCTCGGTCCGGAAGAAGGCGAATCCACGCCGCTTGTGACTGCCGATGAGCCTTTTGAAGAGGCTCCGGAGGAACCGGCTGTTTCCGCAGCGGCTGAGGAAGCCGAAGCCGAACCCGAACCGGCCGAGGAAGTAGCCGAGGAAGTAACCGTGGAAGCCCCCGCCGAACCTGCCGCCGAAGCTGCGCCGCTCTCTCCCGATGCCGCCGCTGCCGCCCTCCACCCGAACATGAGTTGGTACATCATTCATACCTACTCGGGATTCGAGCAGAAGGTTCGCGAATCGCTGCGCACGCGGGCTCAGGCCTTTGGCTTCTCCGATCAACTGGGCGAAATCCTCATCCCCACCGAAGAGGTGGTGGAGATGCGCAACGGCAAGAAGGTTACCAGCAAGCGCCTTCTCTATCCGGGCTACGTGCTACTGCAACTGGAGATGAGCGAGAACTTATGGCATGCGGTGAAGGAAACTCCCCGTGTCACCGGCTTTGTCGGCGGCGGCAAGGACCCTGTTCCGCTCACTGCCGATGAGGTGAATTCGGTTCTCTACCGGCAGACCAGTTCCGCCGAGCGGCCGCGTCCGAAGCTCAGCTTCGACAAAGGCGAGACCGTGCGCATCACTGAAGGGCCATTTGCGAATTTTTCGGGCCGTGTCGACGAAGTCAACACGGAACGCGATACACTGCGGGTTTTGGTTACCATCTTCGGGCGCTCGACGCCCGTTGAACTGGACTTCCTGCAGGTGGAAAAACTCAACTAGCGGACCGCTCGGAGCATACGCTCGCGGCGCGAAACTACGAAATTGACGAGGTAAAAGAACAATGGCGAAAAAAGTCCAGGCAATGGTGAAGTTGCAGATTCCGGCGGGCAAGGCGACCCCCGCTCCCCCGGTCGGCACCGCTCTCGGTCCGCAGGGCGTCAACATCATGGAGTTCTGCAAGGCATTCAACGCCAAGACCTCCGCCAAGGATCAGGAAGGCCTCATCATCCCCGTGGTGATCACCGTCTTCTCCGACCGCACGTTCACCTTCATCACCAAGACGCCGCCCGTTCCGGTCCTCATCAAGCGCGCCGTCAACCTCGCCAAGGGATCGGCTGAGCCGAACCGCAACAAGGTGGGCAAGATCACGCTCAAGCAGATTGAGGAGATCGCCAAGATCAAGATGGTTGATCTGAACTCCTTCGAACTGGAGAAGGTGATGGAACAGGTAAAGGGCACGGCCCGTTCGATGGGCGTGGACGTCGCGCTCTAGTTGGATACGGGACCTCAAGATCCGGGCGTGAAGCCGCCGGCGATCCAAAGGACCATTCCTCAGGCCGGCAGTCCCGAAGCGCGCGAACAAGAACGGGAAGCGATTGACGCAGTCGTCGTTGGCCGCGCGGCCCGGTTTTATAGCTTCTACGCGGTGAGCGACCGGTTGAAGCAACTCGCCAAGCTGGAGCCCAACAAGCTGCCAGTGTTGCGTCCCCCCACCTGATGCCCTCCAACCTCCAGACGGAAATCTACGCGCCGCCTGAGTTCCTGGAAAACTTCTCGGCACTTCCGCGGGACGTGAAGGTGCGGCTCGTCGCGGCCCTGCCTGTGCTGGATGAATACATGTGGGACCGGACGCCTCCGCTTGTGGAAGATCCCGTGAACTCCGGGCACTTCACCTATGCACTGGGATCCGATTGGGTCATGCGGATGTTCGCCGTCACGGAGCGGACTTCGCGCGGGGTGCCGTTCAAGCGCCGCATCACGCTGCTGGGATGCTTTCCGGTTTGACGCGAGCAGCGGAAGCATTGCACACGCGGTGTTTCGCGATACACTACTAATAGCCGCGCGCCCGTAGCTCAGCTGGATAGAGCGTCTGCCTCCGGAGCAGAAGGCCAGAGGTTCGAATCCTCTCGGGCGTACCACCTTCCTTCCACCGGCTCTCCGCCAACAACGGCGGAGTCCCCCAATCCCTCCCTCATTCCTCCGCCGTGCACGTCAAGGTGTGCGTTTTGCGTGCGCGTTTGAGGGCGAGGACTTCGCCGTCTCCCGCTGATCTTCCCAGGATGACCGGACGCTTTCGCTGGCGGTCGCGCTGATGCGGGGCGTCTGCGAATCAATACCGTGCGTGAGGGAGTTGGAAGTGTCCCAGCGTCTCGCTGGCGACTCGGACGGGAATGCCGGCAAGGGCCAGCGCGTGGCTGTTCGGAGAGCCTGTCTGAAATGACGACTGGCTGCAGCACGTCAAGGGGCCGGGCGGCCTTCAGAGAGGCCCCGGCCGGCTGACGGAACAGTAGAAAGCGCTAGCTTTTTGTCGCGTCCTCCAGTGGCGACTGCCACTGGAACACAAAAAAGTGACGTCCGCAGAGTGTGCACCGGCACGGCTGGAGTAGCCAGAGGAAGGCCTTTTCGAAAGAGTTTCGAACGCCGACATTTCGGTACTCAATCGAACGGCAGTGCGGGCAGGTAGTCGAGAAGAACTTTGCCAGGAATTGGGCGATGGTGCTACCCGTCCGCTTTCGCAGCCGTGCTTGCCGTGCGATTGGCGCGGTTCTGGCTCGCCGGCGCGGAGCTGTGGGCCTGCGGCCCACCGCGGCCGGTGGGGGCGCGGCTTGCTTCGCGGGCAGCCTTTATCTGCTCAGGTGTTCGAACGTCGGGCTCCGACAGCTTGACCCGCGCTTTCGCGCGGGCAACCTTACGCTTGTGCCGCTTCTCTAAGATCTTGCTCAATTAGTTCTCCTCTTCTTCCGGAGCGTCGCAGATCATGGCCTCGGTCGTCAGCATGAGCGAGGCGATCGACGCCGCATTTTGCAGTGCCGTGCGCGTGACCTTCGTGGGATCAATGACGCCGGCCTTCACCAGGTCCTCATACACTTCGCTCGATGCATTGAAGCCGAAGTTGGTGTTCTTTTGGGCCTTGATCTTTTCGACCACCACCGCGCCTTCGGTTCCGCAATTCACCACGATCTGCCGCACGGGCTCTTCGCAAGCTCGCCGCACGATAGTAACACCGAATTGCTCGTCGCCCGGGAGTGTGAGCGACTCAAGTGCGAGGGCAGCGCGCAGCAGGGCGACGCCTCCGCCAGGGACGATGCCTTCCTCAACAGCCGCGCGAGTCGCATGGAGGGCGTCCTCGACGCGGGCCTTTTTCTCTTTCATCTCGGTCTCGGTGGCGGCTCCCACTTTGATGATGGCCACGCCGCCGGCCAGTTTCGCCAGGCGCTCCTGCAGTTTTTCGCGGTCGTAGTCCGAGGTGGTTTCCTCAACCTGATTGCGAAGCTGCTTGATTCTGCCCTGGATGTCCGTTTGCGCGCCGGCGCCATCAATGATGGTGGTGTTGTCCTTGTCCACGGTGACGCGCTTAGCGCGGCCGAGATCTTCCAACTGAACGCTTTCGAGCTTCAGGCCGGTCTCTTCCATGATGGCCTTGCCGCCGGTGAGGATCGAGATATCTTCCAGCATCGCTTTGCGGCGGTCGCCGAAGCCGGGCGCTTTGACGGCGCAAACATTGATGGTGCCGCGCAGCTTGTTGACGACCAGGGTGGCGAGGGCTTCGCCTTCCACTTCCTCCGAGAGAATTAAGAGCGGCTTGCCCGAGCGGGCGATCTGTTCCAGCAGCGGCAAGATCTCCTGCATACTGCCGATCTTTTTCTCGTGGATCAGGATGTACGGATCCTCAAGAACGCATTCCATGCGCTCGTGATCACTGACAAAGTACGGGGAGAGGTAGCCGCGGTCGAACTGCATTCCCTCCACCGTCGCGAGCTCGGTGGTCATGGTCTTGGATTCCTCGACCGTGATCACGCCATCCTTGCCCACCTTGACCATGGCTTCGGCGATCACGTCGCCGATGGTGGAATCGCTATTCGCCGAGATGCGGCCAACCTGGGCGATCATGTCGCCCGAGACCGGTTTGGAGAGCTTTTGAAGCTCTTCTACAGCCAACTCAACCGCCTTGTCGATGCCGCGCTTGATCGCCATCGGATTCGCGCCCGCTGTCACCGCTTTGATTCCCTCGCGGTAGATGGCCTGAGCAAGAATCGTCGCCGTGGTGGTGCCGTCGCCGGCAACGTCAGACGTCTTCGAAGCCACCTCGCGCACCATTTGCGCGCCGAGGTTTTCGACAGGATTCTTCAGCTCGATCTCTTTGGCGACCGTGACGCCGTCTTTTGTAATCGTCGGCCCGCCGTACTTCTTCTCGAGAACAACGTTGCGGCCCTTGGGCCCGAGGGTCACTTTCACTGCGTCGGCCAGTTGATTCACGCCGCGCAGGATCGCCTGCCGGGAATGGTCGCTGTAAATGATCTGCTTTGCCATGGTGGGGTTCCTTAAAAGTCGAGTGGTCCTAGGTCTTCTTCACGGCGGCCGGACCGGTCTTCGTGAGCACGGCGAGAACGTCGTCTTCGCGCATGATGATGTACTCGGTGCCGACCAG
>JBDTVQ010000479.1:0-4683 GCA_040007195.1 Acidobacteriota bacterium
GGCCGCGCATCGGCTGCAGGATCGCACCACTACCGCCATCATAGCGTGGCACTCGTGGGTGGGATGGAAGCAGGCGTGAGCCTGTTGGCGAGCATTGCGGCGCTGATTTGGCGGGGCTAGGCAGGTCCGCGACGAATTTTAACCGCTGCGCCGCGCAGCCTAATCGGATGAGCCGCGAGCCTGGGATCGGTGGACTGCGGAGGCCGTTTGCGATCATGCTTTGGATGCCGGCCGGAGATATGAGCGAGCGGATATTCTGAACCGCGGAGGATCCCGTCATTTTGGAACGCGTCACAGCCGGCGGCCGCACAATCGTTTCGGCGCGGTCGAATTCGGATCCCCAGTTTGTCGATCGCCGGCACCCTGACTTCCTCACTTCCGTTGCTACGATGAAGGCTGATGGCTGCCCCCGACCGCTATTCCCGTCAGGAGCGTTTTGCGCCGTTTGGTCCGGCTGGCCAGGCGCGGCTGGGGCAATCGCGGGTTGCCATCGTGGGCTGTGGAGCCCTTGGTTCTTATCACGCGGCAGCACTGGCTCGCGCTGGCGCCGGGTATCTCCGGCTGATCGACCGCGACTACGTGGAGTGGAACAACCTGCAGCGGCAGTGGCTTTACGAAGAGTCCGATGCCATTGAGGCCACGCCGAAAGCCATCGCGGCGCAACGGGCGCTCGGCCGGATCAACTCGTCTGTCACCGTTGAAGCTGAGGTGGCCGATCTCACTCCGCGTAACGCGGATGACCTGTTGTCAGAAGTCGATCTCATTCTGGATGGGTGCGACAACTTTGAGACGCGCTATTTGATCAACGATTTTGCCGTCCTGCATGGCGTTCCGTGGATTTACGGCGCGGCCGTGTCGTCGTATGGCCTGTCGATGCCTGTTTTGCCCGGCAAGACAGCCTGCCTGCGGTGCGTCTATCCCTCGCCGCCCAGCGGAACACAAGATACGTGCGAGACAGCGGGCGTGCTTGCCTCCGTCACCACGGCCGTCGGCGCGTTGCAGGTCAGTATGGCGATGCAGGTGTTGTCCGGGAATGCGGACGCGGTGCCAAGGAAGATCACGACGCTCGACCTGTGGGGCGGGACGATTCGCCAGTCGCGCCAGCCGGGACCTCAGGCCGATTGCCCGGCGTGTGGATTGCGCCAGTTCGAATGGCTGGACGGCAGCCACCGCGCGCCGGTGTCGCTCTGCGGCCGGAACGCGGTGCAGATTCATGAGCGCAGCCGGCCGCTCGATCTCGCGGAATTGGGGCGCCGCCTGACCCCACTGGGGCAGGTGCGCTCGAATGAGTTCGCGCTGCGGTTCTTTCAGCCGCCGTTCGAAATCACGGTGTTTCCCGATGGCCGGGCAATCATCAAGGGGACGACCGATGTTGCCGTGGCGCGAGGGTGGTACGCCAAGCATATTGGCGCATAGAGGATTCGAGTTGAGATAGTCCCAGGTGCCTAAGGCCTAGGCGAAGTCTTGCGTAAGGCATTGCCGCTAGCCCGACGAATAGAAGGGTGGAGCTATGATCTTCCACCAGTCAACCGCTAGTCTCTCCTCTCGGACGCGAACGTTTGTAGGCCTTGGTCTTGGCCTTTTCCTTACTACTGTGGTGGCGCAACCGCAGCCGACGAGCGGAATCCCGCCCGCCTCCGCGCCGGCGCTGGCTTCTTCGCCAGTCTTCTTCATTGCGAACAAGGGCCAATTCGAGCCCGATGCCGAGTTTCACGCCTTTTCCCAACGGATGAAGGCATGGCTTGAGCCCGAACGGATCGTTCTTGCCCAGGACGACGATGTTGTGGAAATGATGTTTCCCGGCGCGCGGCGGGCGCCGCGGATTGAGGGCATGCAGCCATTGGCCACTCGCGTGAACTATCTGCGTGGGGCCGGGCAGCAATCGGTGCAGGATGTTCCGGCATTCGCGGCCGTGGCTTACCGGGAACTCTATGAAGGTGTGGATATGATCTTCGCCGCCGAGGCAGGCAACCTGAAGACCGAATTCATCGTTCAGCCGGGAACGGACCATCGGGTGATTCGCATCCGGTACCGCGGCGCACAGTCAGTGGAAGTTGAAGAAGAGGGCGGGCTGGTCGTGCATACGTCCAAGGGGTCGTTTCGCGAACATGCGCCTATCGCATACCAGGACCTCCCCGAGGGCAGACGGTATCTCGGCGCGAGCTATTTCATGCAGGGTGATGAAACGGCAGGCTACCTGATCGAGGAGTACAACCACCAGGTGCCACTGGTGATCGATCCGGTGCTCACCTACAGCACCTACATCGGTGGAACGCGGTCCGATGCGGGGAATTCCATCGCATTGGATTCGGCCGGGTCGATATATGTGGCCGGTTACACGGACTCGACCAACATTCCCACGCAAAGCTCGATTCAGAACCAAGGCGGAAGTATGGATGCCTTCGTCTTCAAGCTCAATGCCGCGGGAACGCAGATCGTGTTTGCGACCTTCATTGGCGGAGCAGGTGACGACCGGGCCTATGGTGTAGCCGTCGATGCGGCCGGTTCCGCGTACGCCTGCGGCGTTACTGCTTCGGCGGATTTTCCCAAATTTAACTCCGCGCAGATTCAAGCGGCCCGCGGCGGAGCCCGCGATGGGTTCGTATTGAAACTCAACCCCGCCGGGAACGCACTGGTATACAGCAGCTACATTGGCGGCAGCGGCAACGACGCCATCTACGGGTGTGTGCTGGATTCCTACAACCAGCTCTATGCGGTGGGGGAGACCAATTCGACCGACCTGCCGACAAAGGCGCCGTTCCGGGCAACCAACGCCGGAGGCTATGACGGGATGCTATTGAAAATCAATTTCAATTCGGCATTGGTGTTCAATACCTATTTCGGCGGGGCGGCCGACGACAGCGGGCGCGCGATCGCGCTTCACGCGACGCAATTAACTCCCTACGTGACGGGCTACACATGGTCGACAAACTTTCCCGTTCTCAATCCAGCGCAACCAACCAATGCCGGAGGCCAGGACGCGTTCGTGATGCGTTTCAACAGCGACGGCAATGCGCTGGTGTTTTCCACTTATCTCGGCGGCTCGGGCGGCACGACCATTCTTCCGGAACAAGGACTGGCAATCGCCGTCGATCCGTTTGGCAACAACTACGTGGCCGGCGTGACTTCTTCGACCAATTTTCCAGTGGCCTCGGCGTATCAATCCACGAACAAAGGCGGCCTGGACGCATTCTTCACCAAACATGACAACGGCGGTATCCGTGTTTACAGCAGCTATTTAGGCGGCTCCGGAACCGATGTGGCCACCTCGCTCGTGGTCGACGTCAACCGGCAGATCTTTGTCGCCGGATACACTTCGTCGGTCAACTTTCCCACGGTTCTGCCGTCGCAGGCGATACTGGGCGGCTCCTACGATGCGTTCATGACGCAGGTAAACGTCAATGGAGCGCCGCTCATCTACAGTTCGTATCTGGGCGGCACGGCGGCCGATCAGGCCTACGGCGTTGCTATCAACCTACTCGGCGAGATGTTCCTTACCGGGACGACCAGTTCGTCGAATTTTCCGACACAGTCGGCCTATCGCTATACGCAAGCGGGTTCGCTTGACATGTTCGTCGCCAAGTTGTCCGCCGCCGCCGTACCTCCGTCGGCACCGGTCTTCTTTTCACTCACACCCAACGCGGGCAGCGGAACTTCGGCCCTATTTTCGATCAAGTATACCGACGCCAACGGGGCAAATAACTTCGATTCAATTCAGTTCATGGTGAACACCGTGTTGACTGGAGTGAACTCTTGCCACATTGCCTATAACCACACGTTGGGGCTAGTCTACCTGCTGAACAACGCGGGAAACGCCTGGAGCGGAGGGTATCCGCCGGGAGCGCTGAATACGCTATCCAACTCCCAATGCAAGTTGTCGCTCACCAATTTTTCGGTTGTCGCCGTGGGCAGCGAACTGACACTCAATATCCCCCTGTCTTTCGTCCCAACGACCTACACCGGGAAGAAGAACATCCTGGCGCTGGCGATCGACAAAGGCGGCCTTCGTTCCGACTGGAACGTCCGGGGGAGCTTTACCTTGCCCTAGGCGGCGCGTTACTAGTGCCGTGCGGGGTACGACTTCTTATGCTGATTCCGTGCATTGACGACGTCGAAGGAGCCGTCCTTACGAGCCGAGAGCATGAGCCCATTCCCTTGGCACTTCTCTTCCAGATTGGCGATCTGATCGGCGGACGTGTTGTTCTCTGCCCCGCCGGCCACGGCGAAATGCACTTGCCAGAGGTCCTCGAGTCCGGGCGAGGACTTCACCACTTGCACTGCCGGAATCGATCCACCCTTCTTGGCTCCGTTGTTCATGATGGCCACGCGCGGGGAAAGCGCGTGGACGATCTGCGCAGAGCCGCTCATATCCATCCCGTGGTGGGTGGTCAGATAGACGTCGATCTTGCCCAGGAGATTATTCGGGCAAACCAGTTCGAGTTCCTTGTTCCACGTGAGGTCGCCGAGGTCGAGAAACCGGAACTTGCCGAAAGTGAGGAGGAATCCCAGTGAACGGGCGTTTTCGGACGGATCGGTGGCGCGCAGTTGCTTGGAGGCACACAGCGGATTTGCAGCGCCGCCGCCGTTGAGTGCCTTCGTAAGCAGATCTCCATTGGAGGAGACGACCAGGAGGTCGACACCTTTCAGCGGCAGCTTTTCGCCGGGCTTCAGACTCAGCCGCTT
>JBDTVQ010000480.1:0-4683 GCA_040007195.1 Acidobacteriota bacterium
ATGCCTCAGGTGACGGCTTTTTGCTAGGGGTTGTTGGTGAGATTTGCGGGCTAGCTCTGCCTTATGCCGTCACACCCAACTGCCCCCGGCTTACCTCTTCCAACAATGCGGCCAGCGCATCCAGCCGCACGGGCTTGGCAAGGTAAGCGTCCATGCCGCGCGACAGGCACAACTCGCGGTCCCCTTCCATGGCGTTTGCGGTGAGTGCGACAATCGGAATCCGCCGGTCTCGCTGCGCGCCTCCGCCCGCTTCCCACCGCCGGATTTCCAGCGTCGCTTCGAATCCATCCATCTCCGGCATTTGAACGTCCATCAACACCAGATCGTACGCTCCGCGCGCCACCGCCTCGACGGCCGATTTGCCGTCGCCCACCACATCCACCACGTGCCCGCGCTTTTCCAGCATCCGTTTGGCGAGCACCTGATTCACAGTATTGTCCTCGGCCACCAGCACCTTCATCGGCGATTCAAACACCGCGTCGCCCACCAAACCTTCCGTCTGTAACGCCGGCACCGGTGCTTCTGCCACGGGCATCGGCAACCGTACACGAAAGGTGCTTCCGATTCCCAACTCCGAGCTCACCTCAATCGTTCCGCCCATCATTTGCACGAGGCGCCGTGAGATCGTCAGCCCCAAGCCCGTGCCGCCGTACTTCCGGGACATCCGCTTGTCGGCCTGCGAAAATGCTTCAAAGATCGTCTTCGCCTGTTCGGAGGAGATACCTATCCCCGAGTCGCGAACGGAGAACTCGATCTCTGCCACCATCACTCCGTCCGCGCGCCGCGCGGCTGCCGTCTGTGCGGCGAATATCTCCACTTTCCCTGTCTGCGTAAACTTGATCGCATTGCCAACCAGGTTCAGCAGCACTTGCCGCAGTCGCGGCGCATCCCCGTCAACATAGGCAGGCAAGTTGTCCGGACAACTCCATTCAACCGTCAGCCCCTTATCGGCCGCCATGGCTTCCAGCGCTCTCGCCGTCCCGCCCACAACCTCGCGCACGGAAAACGGAATGCGCTCCAGCTCAATCTTGCCCGCCTCCACTTTGGAAAAATCGAGCACATCGTTGATCACGCCCAGTAATCCATCGGCCGATGCCTGGCTCAGTTCCAGCATCTCGCGCTGTTCACCGTCCAGCCGCGTGCCGAGCAACAACTGCGTCATTCCCAGAATGCCGTTCAACGGCGTGCGGATCTCGTGGCTCATGTGTGCCAGGAACCACGTCTTGGCTTCATTCGCCGCCTCCGCTTTCTGCTTGGCCCCCTCCAACTCCGCCGTGCGGTCGGCGACGGCTTCCTGCAACCTCCGCCGGGCGCCTTGGAGCGCCAGAACGCTCCACCAGTGGGCCAACCAGATAAAGCCGGCCAGCAGCAGGCCCAACGCAATCGCGAACCAACTCGTCTGCCACCACGCCGGCTTCACTTCAAACGCAAATTGAGCGGGAGTGACGCTCCACATCCCCTGGGGATTACGCGCCTTCACTTCAAACACATAGCTTCCTGGGGGTAACTTGGGATAGCGCAATACCTGCTCGTCGGTTTCCTCCCAGGTGGATTCGGGAAGCCCTAACATGCGGAACGCAAACCGGACGGCCTTGGGATTGTCGTAAACCAACGACGAGTACTCAATCGCCAACCGCTCCTGTGCCAGGCGAATATTTTGGAAGCCGGAATCGTAATGCTTCCGCCCAGCCTCGATGCGGTGGATCAGGGCCACGGGCGGATTCAGGGCGAACCGGTGTGGATAAAACGAAGCCAATCCCCGGCTGGTGCCCACCCACGTTACGCCATCGCCGTCCGCCCAGAACGAATTCCCGTCCATGTCGTCCCATACCACGCCATCGGCCATGCCGTGGTGCCGCCATTCTTTGCCATCGAAAATATCGACCCCGTTGTCGCTGCCGTACCAGACCCAGCCGCGCGCATCCACGCCCGTGAACATGCAGTAGTCCGACGCCAGTCCGTCGCGCCTTGTGTAGTGGCGCATCGCAAGCGTCCCGTCGCCGTTCACCGTCATGCTGGACAGGCCCACCGCTTCGCGGTAGCCAACCCAATAGCGTCCGTCACGGCCCTGGGCAATCGAGCCGACGTACTGAGAAGGAAGCCCATCCTGAGGCGTGAAGACTCGCCACTTGCCATCGCGCCTGCGCGCCAGCCCGTGCCGTGTGGCAACCCAGACGCTTTGCTCCTTGTCCACCAGCAATCCCAACGCCCGCACATCAGTGGGCAGTCCGGGAATCTCCACCCGTTCCCAACGCCTTCCGCCGCGCCACGGGATGCGGAACACGCCCTTGTGCGTCGCCGCCCACACGTCGCCCGCGCCATCAATCTCTAGTGCCATTACAGCCTCTTCGGAGATCCCCGTTGCCGGCCCAAATCGCGTTACAGCGCCAGTACGCGGATCCAGCCGCGCCGCTCCGCCAACGAAACAACCGATCCACACCGCCCCGTCCGGCGCCACCGCGATGGCTCGCGTGCGGTCGCTCTGCAGGCCTTGCTTGGCGCCATAAATCGTCCATCGCACCGCCTCGTCCGCGGCGCTATGAAGCCGGTGAACGCCGTCATTGGTGGCAATCCACAGGTCTCCATTCGTGTCGCGCTCCATCTCCCAAATCACCGAGCTGCGCATGCCCTCCTTAGGCGTGTAATGCGACCATTGCCCGTACCCAAGCAGGCGCGCTAGCCCCCCTCCCGCCGTTGCCGTCCACAACGACCCGTCGCGATCGCGCATGGAGGTCGTCGTCATGCTCACTAACAACCCCGACTCTTCTCCGTAGACCCGCCATTTGCCCCGCGTCAGGGCGGCGCCACCCTGGTCGGTGGCTACCGAAATGCCAATCCCTTCGATCCACTTCACTTCGCCGTTGCTCATCGTGTCGGGCAGGCCCTGGCCACGGTCGAACCACTCGCCCGTTTGTGGATTCACTTCGATCAGGCCGGTCTTTCGCCTCAACCACATGTGCCCGGCTTCGTCTTCGGCCATGGAGATCCATTGCTCGCGCGGCAAATTCCATTGCCTGCCCGGAATCGACGCACGATTCTCCGCCGGATCCCACACGCACAATTTCTTTTGGCACCCAAACCAGATCTTGCCGTCCCGCCGCGCAAAAACTCCGCGCGTTGCCTGCAGCGTCTCGTCCCCTCCCAGGTCCAACCGGGCGCCGCCGGCCTTTCCGCCGTCTTCCTGCAACCTCACCAATCCCTTTTGGGTGGCGACATAAACCGTGCCAGGGGCGGCGCACGAAAGCACGCGACCCGGGTCCAACTCGGATCCCTCGGGCATCGACACAGCCTGAAATCCCTCTCCCTTGAGATACCCTACCCCTCCGGTCGTCGCCGCCCACAAGCGATCGTCCTCCGCAATGCACAAATCGAAAACATAGCTGGCCGGCAGGCCCGATGCGGTCCCGAATTCGCGGGAGCGCGTACCGTCAAAGCGGAATACCCCGTTCTCCGTGGCCAACCACAGAAACCCGGTCTTGTCCTGCACCACATCATGTACGGAAAGGTTCTTCAGGCCGTCGGCCTGTCCGTAGTGTTGAATCGGATACCGCTGCGCACACAACACCATGGCTGCCCACAGCAGCAGCGCCGTGCGCCAAATCGGCAACGTGCATCCTGGGCGTCCGCTCGATTCGTCTGCCGGCATCGCGGCGACGACCTCCGGCAGAACGCCCGGATAGGCTCTATCCATTCACTACGGAGACCCTATGACTATATCGGTTCGATTTGCCCGCCGTCTAGAAATTCCTGAGCGGCGATGTGATAGCATGACCGATTTCCTTTATGAAAATCACCCGAGTGGAAACCCTCTACCTCCGCCAGCCGGAAGTCAAATTCCAGTGCGACTCCGGTCAAGACGCCCTCATCGTACGGGTTCATACCGATGCCGGAATCACGGGAATTGGCGAAGTCGATTCCGCGCCCCTTGCCGCAAAGGCGGCGATCGACGGCCCCTTCTCCCACACCACCGCCTGCGGCTTGGGCGAATTGGTGATCGGAGAAGATCCGTTTGAAACGGAAAAAATCTGGCACAAGATGTACCGCGGCAATATTTACGGCGGGCGCCGCGGCGTTGGCTTCCACGCCATGTCGGGCATCGACATGGCCCTGTGGGATATCAAAGGCAAGGCGCTCGGAATGCCTGTCTGGAAGCTGCTCGGCGGCGGCTTCTGCTCGAAAATTCGCTGCTACGCCTCGTCGCTCTGGGGACCGACCCCCGAGGCCACGTACGAACTCGCCGGACGCTATCGCGACCAGGGGTTCACTGCCGTCAAGTTCGGCTGGGATCCCATGGGCCGCGACGAAGCCACCGACATCGCCCTTGTTCGCGAAGCGCGCCGCGGCTTGGGCGATTCGAACGACCTGATGATCGACGCCGGCCTCGTGTGGGACGCAAAAACTGCCATTCAACGCGCCCGCGCCTTTGAGCAGTATCATCCCTTCTGGCTCGAAGAACCCCTCCGCCCGGACGACTATGAAGGCTACGCCAAGCTCTCCGCCGCCACCGACATCCGCATCGCTGCCGGCGAAGAGGAATCCTCCCGCGCAACGTTTATCGAACTGATGGATCGCGGCCGCGTCGACCTCATCCAGGTCGATCTCACCCGCTGCGGAGGCTTCACCGAAGCGATCAAAATCGCCGCCCTTGCCTGGGACCGGGGCCTCCCCGTGGCGAACCACGGC
>JBDTVQ010000481.1:0-4670 GCA_040007195.1 Acidobacteriota bacterium
ATGCCGGGCAGCATCACGGGCTGGAAGGTCGACGGTTTGATGGTGAGCGTGTCCTGCCGCGAGTAGCGCGCAAAGATCTGATCGCGGGGCGAAAGGTTGTAGTCCACCCTCAGGTCGCCCTGATCCCAGTTCTGCCCATCTTTCGGTGTGCTCGTAAAATTGTTGGCCAAGCCCGCGCGCACAGGCAGCGGGTACGCCTGCACGAGTTTCGCGGTAACCGGATCGAAGCGGGAGGTGGGAATCTTGCGGGCAGGGAACGGATCGCGTACGTAGCCGCTGGTCGTGCCGGCTTGCGCGCGGACGGAGAAGGGATCGAAGACGTCGCGCACGGCGCTGAAGTCGCCGCCACGAACGGCCTCGAGCGGAACCGTGTTGACGCCAACGTTGGTCAGACTGCGCCGGAACCCTTCATAGTTCGCAAAGAAAAACAGCTTGTCCTTGATGATGCGGCCGCCGACGCTGCCGCCAAACTGATTCTGGCGAAAGGCCGGTTTGGCGGCGCCCGGTGCGGCGAAGTAATCGCGGGCGTCAAAATTGGAGTTTCGCAGGAAGTCGTAGACGCTCCCGTGCCATTGGTTCGAGCCCGATTTCGTAATGACGTTGACCGTGGCGCCTGGATTGCGCCCTTGCTCGGCGGCGAAGAGGTTCGTTTGGATTTTGAATTCGCGCACTGCCTCAACCGAGGGGCGCAAAGTGATGGCGAAGTTCTGCCGGACGTTGTTGTCGATGCCATCCATCATGAAGTTGTTGGCGCCTTCGCGGTTCCCGTTGGAGAAGATTTCGCTACCGGGACGAAGGTCGGCCGGGCGCGTACCGTTCATGATGGTGCCCCGGGCGCCAAAACCCACACCGGTGACGCCTGGTCCGAGCGTCGCTAACTGGACAAAATTGCGTCCGTTCAGGGGCAATTCCTGAATGAGTTTGGTCTCGATCACCTGTCCCAAGGAAGAGGTGCCCGCTTCCACCAACGGAGTGGAAGCGACGACTTCCAGGGTTTCGGAGACGTTGCCGACCTCCATCACGAAATCGATTCGCGCGGTTTGATTCACTTCCAACCGGACACCAGCCTGGCGAACCGGCCGGAAGCCGGACTTTTCGACGGAGATGGTGTATTGGCCGGGAAGGAGGAACGGCACCCGGTATTGACCGGCATCGTCCGTCTTGACTTCCCGGGATGCATTGGTGCCCTGGTTCACGACCAGAAGTGTAACGGCGGGCACAGATGCACCGGTGGAATCGGTGACCGTTCCCGCGAGTTCGGAGGTAGTTTGGCAGAGGGCGATTCCACTAAGCGCTGACAAGCAAAGCGTGACTAGGCAACAGTCCGCGGCACGGCGGACACTCAATTGAAGCATGCAGACACTATACATGATATTTAGTTTCGGTAAGCAAGCGTTTACCTCTTTCGCTACTCGCTAATGGCTGACGCGGAAGCGCCTGGAAAAGCCCATTGGCCGTTGCACCCCAGCGGGTTTGCTGAGGAGTGGCAGCCGGAAACCGGGGCTGTCTAGGAGTTCAAGCCGCCATGGCCGGTCGCCAAGGAAATCGAAGCGGAGGATGGTGGGCGAGACGTTCTCGAGGTTTGCGAAGACGGCGGTGGCGTAGGGCGCCGAAATCCTGGCCCGGTCGAGGAGTGCGAAGTCCGGGGAGACGAGGCTGATTTCGAGTGCTTCCTCATAAGGAACATCGTGCGTGAGGAAGACCAGCCAGCCTGCGGGAAGTTCGACGGCGGCTTCGAGGATCGCGCCGGGAAGAATGAGCCCGGTGTCGCGGCTGTCATGGAGGATCCGGCAGGTGGGCTCGGTCTCGTTCGTCGACGGCGGGATAATCGCAACGGAGAGCTGTTGGGTAAGGCGCACGGCGTGGTAAAATTTCAGTTTCCCACCTATGAGTACCCCAGCTGTTGATTTCCTTGCTGAGTTGGAATCCGCCCGCAAGAAGTTTCACGTCAAACCAATCCAGGCCGACCATGAAGGTCTTTCGGTCGCACAGTTGCCCGAAGGCGTCTATGGCTATAGCGTCTCGGCGCCCACACTGGAAGCTCCGCTGTTCATCGAGCGGATCTTCCAAAGCTTCGAATATCACAAGCTGGTTGGCGGCGCGATCCAGATCCTTGGTTTCGCCACCGCGGCCGAAGTGGCCACATTGAACGCCGAAAAAGAGCCGGTGGACTTCAAACTCTACCCGGAGCCGCTCGGAGACAGCAACGTGCTGTGCGTGATGGACCTCTCCCGGGTCGTGCGCTCAAAAGCTCCCTCGCGGACCGACGGCAACTTCATGACGCTGCAGACGAACCCCAGAAACTAGTTAACTGGCCACCTCTCGACGGGTTGGCACCTATTTCGACGCCGCAACTAGCCAGGCCGCCAACCTGAGGATTACTCGCGACGATCAGCCTATCCGCCCCGCGCATGAGTCCGCTTTCTGACTTGCGCCCTCGTGTTATAACTTCTGCCATGCGAAATTGTGCGATTTTGCTGACCGCGAGTCTTGCGTGTGCACAAGGAATTGCTCCCTCCCGCCCCAGCCCGGCATCAGAGTCGCCACGCCGCATCATTCTCGACACCGATCCGGGAATCGACGACGCCATGGCCATATTGCTGGCCTTACGGTCGCCTGAACTCAAGGTGGAAGCCATCACCGTGGTGGCCGGTAACGTTCCCGTCGACTTGGGAACGGACAACGCTCTCAAATTGGTCGAACTCGCGGGCCGCACCGATGTGATCGTAGCAAAGGGTTCGGCAAGGCCGCTGCAAAGGAAACTGGTCACTACGGAGCTGATTCACGGCCAGAATGGGTTGGGCGAGGTTGTGCTCCCCAGTCCCAGGAAAGCCCTCGACCGCCGCCATGCCGTTGAGGTTATCCGTGAATTGATTCAGGCTAGTCCCGGCCAAATTACACTGGTCCCGGTAGGTCCACTTACCAACATTGCCTTGGCCTTCTTGCAGTATCCGGACTTGGCCGCAAAGACACGGGAGATCATTCTGATGGGAGGCACCGTGGGCGCCGGGAATGTCACGCCCGCCGCCGAAGCCAATATCTACCACGATGCCGAAGCTGCTCGGATCGTGTTTGAATCGGGCGTGCCCTTAGTCATGGTGGATCTCACCGCCTGCGCACAGGCTCGCCTCACCCGTAATGATGCCGCACGCCTCCGGGCCAGTACCGATCCAGTGGCCAGGTTTGTCGGAGCGATTGCCCAGCCCTACCTCAGTTTCGCCGAGCGGTTTGGCCCTGGTGGCGCGGCCATACACGACGCACTCGCCGTGGGAATTGCAGCCGACTCCAGTGTTGTCAAATCGTTCAAGGCCGTTCACGTCGACGTCGAAACGAAGGGCGAGTTCGCTTATGGCGCTACAGTTACGAACCAGAATTTGACGACCGAACACTCGGAGTGGCGCGGTGATCGCTTCGTGCTCGTGGACCTACCCAAAGTGCAGGCCAATGCCGCCTACCCGGCGGTGGTCGACGGGGACCGTTTCACGCAAATGTTCCTGCAGCGCATGATGCGAGACGCCCGCTAGAGATAGCCGGTAAGGCTCGCGTAACGCTGCCTCTCATCCACATGGCATACGGCCATGAGCATGTACCTGAAATTCGCAATCAAGATAGCGAAATCAACAGTGGTCATGTTCGTGCCCATGTACCCGTTGGCCTTGCACTCCCACGGCCCCGCATATCTAATAGAAGTGCTCATGCGTTTGCGCTTCGCCACCCTCTTCCTCCCAACGCTCCTTTCGGCGCAGTCCCCCACTGCCATCGAACTCCTGCGCGCCAACTGCACCTCCTGCCACGGTGCCTCCGTGCAGATGTCGAACCTCCGCCTCGATTCCCGCGACGGCCTCCTCAAAGGCGGAGCAAAAGGCCCCGTCATCGTCTCCGGCAATGCAGCTGAAAGCCGCCTGATCAAGCTGGTCACACACGCTGCCCAGCCCAACATGCCCCCCGGCCGCAAACTCGGTGACGCAGAAATCTCCACCCTCCGCTCCTGGATCGACGCCGGCGCCGCATGGCCGAAAGAAGGCGGCGCGCTGGAAGTGAAAGCCCCCTCCTGGTGGTCTTTCCGGCCTGTCTCCAAGCCCGCTCCACCTAATGGATCGGCCGCCTCACCCGTCGACCGCTTCCTCAACGCCAAGCTCGCCGAACACGCGCTCACTCCCGCATCCCGTGCCTCCAAAGCCGTTCTCGTTCGACGCGCCTACTACGATCTCCACGGCCTCGCTCCCACCTTTGAACAAGCGCAAAAGTTCATCAACGACCCATCCCCCGACGCCTGGCCCCACCTCATCGACGAACTCCTCGCCTCCCCGCGCTACGGGGAAAAATGGGGACGCCACTGGCTCGACCTTGTCCGTTACGGTGACACCGCCGGTTTCGAACAGGACCCCTATATCCTCGACGCCTGGCGCTACCGGGATTACGTCATCGAAAGCTTCAACAGCGACAAACCCTATGACCGCTTCGTGAAAGAGCAGATCGCCGGCGACGAGATCTATCCCGACGAACCCAAGGCGCGCATGGGCACCGGCTACTTCAATGTCGGTACCAATCGGGACATGCTCTACAAGGTCGAAGACATCAACCGCATCGAGCAATTGACCGACTACACCGACACCACATCGTCTGTCTTCATGGGCCTCACCGTCGGTTGCGCCCGTTGCCACGACCAT
>JBDTVQ010000482.1:0-4666 GCA_040007195.1 Acidobacteriota bacterium
CCACCTCATGGGCGACGATTTCATCGAATCCGACGGCGGCGTTCACAACATCCGCGTCTATCAGAATCGCGGCGTCAATGCGGCCCATAACGGCTATAGTTCGCAGCCCGTCTTCGGTGGACCCGTCTACTTCTTCCGCAACATTCTCTATCACGTCCCCGGCGGCAGCGACTTCAAATTAAGCGCCGACCCCGCCGGCATTCTCGCCTATCACAACACCCTGATCCGCGAGCAAACCGCTACCGGTCCCTATGGCAACGCCCACTTCCGCAACAACCTGTTTATGGGCCGCGGCTCCACCAGGGAAGGAGTGATGACCTGGGGCAACGGCACCAACGATTATTCGAGCGACTATAACGGCTACCGCCCCAACCCTGGCGTGAAGAAACAATACGACTGGCGAACCCCGGAAAATCCAAAGGGCCAATCCTTCGCCACGCTCGCCGAATTCCAAAAGGCAACCGGCCAGGAAGCGCACGGCGTAGAACTCGACTTCGACATCTTCGAAAACCTCGCGCCCGATGATCCGTCACCCGTCAAACGCTACCAGGTCTACCACTCCATGGACCTCAACTTCCAGCTCAAGGCGGGCTCAAAGGCTATCGATGCCGGCGTGGTGCTGCCCACGATTAATGACAACTTCACCGGCCGCGCCCCCGACCTCGGCGCCCTCGAATTTGGTAAGCCCGAACCGCATTATGGGCCGCGGTGGATTACTTGGAAGCCGTTTTATCGGTGAGGGGGCAACCATGCCGAGCAGATTGGTTGTCGGTGGCTTCCGCGAGGGCAGGATTTGCCCAGATGGACGCCCGCAGGCCGGTCGAGGCTCTTGGGACCCAAGCGGACCGCAGCGGGACAACTGTTCCGCCGCGTCCCACACTCAGGCGCCGGAGATGAGGGCGCGCACAACCTTCGCGTCGTTCGTTGGACCGATGAGCCGCTGATTCAGGCCCAGCGATGGGTAACTCAGCTGGTGGGGGTTGAGACCGAGCAGGTGCAAGATTGTAGCCTGCAGGTCGCGCACCGTCACGGGATTCTCGGCCGGATAGTAACCGATGTCGTCTGTCTGGCCATAGTTCACACCAGGGCGCGTGCCACCTCCGGCCATCCACATCGAGAACGCATGAGGATGATGATCGCGGCCCATGAACGTGCCGTAACTGCCGCCGCGATTTTCCCGCATAGGCGTGCGGCCGAATTCCCCGCCCCACACAATGAGCGTGGAATCGAGAAGCCCGCGCTGTTTGAGATCGCGAATCAACGCGGCGACGGGCTGATCGATATTTCGGGCTTTGATGGGCAGATCGTAGCGGATATCTTCGTGGCGGTTGGAACCGTGATGATCCCATCCCCATTGGTAAATTTGAACGAACCGAACGCCCTGTTCGACGAGCCGACGAGCGAGGAGGCAATTGTTCGCGAAGGATACCTTGCCCGGCTCCGTGCCATACATCTCATGCATGGCCGGCGGCTCTTTGCCGATGTCCATCACGGCGGGCACGGAGATCTGCATGCGGTAGGCGAGTTCGTACTGCGCGATGCGCGCCGCGGTTTCGGGATCGCCCGATTGAGCGCGGTGCATTTCGTTCATATCGCGGATGGCGTCGAGCGATTTGCGGCGCAGGGCGCGGTTCATTCCTTCGGGGTCGCTCAGGTAGAGGACGGGATCGCCCTGCGTCCGGCATTGGACGCCCTGATAAACGCTTGGCAGGAAGCCGCTGCCCCATAGGCTCTTCCCCCCGTCGGGATTGTTTCCGCCGCCGACGAGCACGACAAAGCCGGGCAGATCCTGATTCTCCGATCCCAATCCATAGGTGGCCCATGCGCCCATGGAGGCGGCTCCAAAGCGCGCGCTGCCGGTGTGCAGCAAGAGCTGAGCGGGGGCATGGTTGAATTGCTCGGTGGTCATCGACCGGATGATTGTGACGTCGTCGGCTACGCGAGAAAAGTGCGGCAACAGCTCGCTGATCCAAGTTCCGGATTGCCCATGTTGGGCGAACTTATAGGCACTGCCCAACATCTTCGGAACGCCTTTGATGAAGGCGAAGCGCTTGCCCTCCAGCAGATGCTGCGGGCAGTCCTGGCCATCGTACTTCACCAGTTCCGGCTTCCAATCGAAGAGCTCCAACTGCGAGGGAGCGCCGGCCATGTGCAGATAGATGACCGACTTTGCCTTCGCCTGATGGTGAGGTTTCTTGATGGCGAGCGGCGATTCCGCGGCGGCTTGCAAATCTGCGAGGGCGATTCCGCCCAACCCGAGCGAACAGTGCTGCAAAAAGTGCCGTCTGGTGTGCCCGAAGGTGTGTGGGAGTGGCATGGCTACCTTCTGGTCACCGTTTCGTCGAGATTCAGCAGTGCGTTAGCCACCACCACCCAGGCTGCCTTCTCGATGTCTTTTGCATGGGCTGGCGGCAAGTCCAACGGGCGCGAGGCAATCAAGCCAGCATCGAAGATTTGCCCGGCCCCGGCGTCGCGTACCCGGGTCGTGTGAATAGCGAGCAGGTTCTTGCCGGGACGCAAGGTGGAGGCCGCCTCGCGGCTGAGTTTGTACTCCAAGTAGTCTTTGCGGTCGAGCGTGAACGAGGCCGCGAGTTTTCCATTTACGTAGGCTTCGAACAATCCGAGGGAATCGATCACCAGCCGGTGGTCTTCGAGCTTCTCCGGCGGGATGTCGAACTCCAGGCGGAGCCAAAGTTGTTCGGCGTCCCAAGCGACGGCCGGCTTGCGCTTGCCGGGATCCTTCGTGAAGCTGCCGAAAGGCCCCGCCGCGGTGGTCCAGTGTGAATCGTCGAAGGCATGCACCCGCCATGCATCGCCGGGGTTCTGCGAGGTGTACTTCCATGCGGGCGCCTTCGCGCGTCCATCGGCCACGATCGTGACGGCCCGGTCATCGGCGTAGATCGCCTCTTGGTAATGGAGCAATTTCTGTGCGCCACCGGCGGGCCCAGCGAGACCAGCCTTTGCATCGCGGTGCAGCGCGAGCAGGCGATCGATTTCGGGAGGCTGCGGCGGACGAACCAGGACCAGCCCGAACATGCGCTGGGCGATTTCGCGAGCCGAGCGGCCGGATTCGCTCAGAGTGCGCAAAGCAAGCTGCTGGGCCGTTTCCATCGCAACTGGATCGTTTAGTGACGCAAGAGCCTGTAGCGGCGTGTTTGTGCGGATGCGGCGGAGCGTGCAGACATCGCCCGAGGGCGCGTCGTAGGCAATCATCGATGGATAGGGCGACGTGCGGCGCTGGAATGTATAGAGGCCGCGGCGATAGCGGTCCTCACCCGGACTCGTAATCCAGCGGTCGGCGCTATAGATGACACTCCAAATCCCTTCCGGCTGCCAGGGCATGACGGGCGGCCCTCCGATTTTCGGACTCAGTAGTCCGCTGGCCGCCAGCATCTGGTCACGCACCATTTCGGCGTCGAGCCGGAAGCGTGGGCCGCGAGCCAGCAGTGTGTTCCGCGGGTCCCTTTCAAAAGCCGAAGGTGTGATATCGGACGCCTGCCGATAGGTTGCGGACATGACGATGATCTTGAGGAGCGCCTTCATATCCCAATCACGCTGCATGAATTCGGTGGCCAGCCAGTCGAGCAGTTCCGGATGAGACGGCAGGTTTCCCTGCGTTCCGAAATCCTCTTCGGTGTCGACAATGCCGCGTCCGAAAAGGCGTGCCCAGAAACGGTTCACCGTAACTCGAGCGGTGAGCGGATTTCGTTTGTCCGTAATCCAGCGGGCAAGGCCAAGGCGATTCGCGGGAGCCTCCGGCGGCAAAGGAGGAAAGGCTTCTGGCACGCCGGGCTGCACGACCATGCCGGGAGTGAGGAAGTTACCTCGCTCCTGAAGGTGGGTGACGCGCAGCCGTTCGGCGGGCAGTTCCTTCATGATGAGCGTTGAGCCCGAGGCTAGTTTCAGGAACGGCCGGTCGTCTTCCTTGTCGCTGTCCTCGGATTGGTTGAAGAAAGCGTAGAGTTGATAGAACTCCTTATGGGAGATCGGGTCGTACTTGTGGGTGTGGCATTGCGCGCAACCCCAGGTGAGTCCCATCCAGACCTGGCCGGTGGTGGCCACGCGATCTTTGATGGCAACGTCGCGAAATTCCTCGTCGTCGGTTCCGCCCTCGGCATTGGTCATGGTGTTGCGATGGAAGCCAGTGGCGATCAGATCGGCTTCGCTCGGATTGGGCAAGAGATCGCCAGCCAGTTGAAGAACTGTAAAGCGGTCAAACGAAATGTTGTCGTTGAACGCGCGGATGACCCAATCGCGATAGGGCCAGATCGATCGAAGATTGTCCTTTTCGTAGCCCTGGCTGTCGGCGTAGCGAGCCACGTCAAGCCACATGCGAGCCCAGCGTTCTCCGTAGTGTGGCGAGGCGAGAAGCTGATCGACAATGCGCTCGTAGGCCGCATCGCTGGGATCGCGAGCGAACGCACCCGCAGTTTTGGGGTCGGGAGGAAGCCCCGTCAGATCCAAGGCAACCCGCCGAATTAGCGTATAGGGGTCAGCCTGCTGTGAAGGCCGCATTCCCTCGCGCTCCAGCCGAGCGAGCACGAAGTAGTCCAATTCGGTTTTCGGCCACGCTTGGTGCTGTACGGCTGGACGTGCAGTGCGGACAGGCGGTTCGAAGCTCCAATGCTTTTTGTAGTCAGCCCCCTGATCGATCCAACTTTCGATC
>JBDTVQ010000483.1:0-4653 GCA_040007195.1 Acidobacteriota bacterium
ATGCGACCCGTAGCCATAGTAGGAGCAGGCAAGACGCCGTTTGGCGTGCTGGCCGATCAGGACGTCTTATCGCTTTCGCTGGCGGCCTGCCGGCAGGCGATGGAGGACGCGCAGGTGGAGGCGCCGTCGCTCGAAGCGTTCTACCTGGGCAATTTCGCGGCTCCGGGATTCACGGGGCAGAATCATCTGGCACCGTTCGTTTCGTCATCGTTGGGGGCGCCGGGGATTCCGGCGACGCGATTTGAAGCCGCATGCGCCAGCTCGGGCAGCGCCTTCTTCCATGCCTGGTCGGCGGTGGCGGCGGGGATATACGACCTGGTACTCGTGTGCGGCGTGGAGAAGATGACGAGCCAGTCGACGCCCAAGGTGACTGAAATTCTGGCGGGTGCGGGCGACCTGGGCGGCGAGGTACGGGCCGGGGCCACGTTCCCCGCCCTGTTTGCGATGATCGCCCGGCGGCACATGCACGTTTACGGCACCACGCACGAGCATCTGGCGCAGGTGGCGGTGAAGAATCACGCAAACGGATTCCTGAATCCGGAAGCGCACCTGCGGAAGCGGATCACGCTGGAGCAGGCGCTGGCGGGGCGGCCGGTGTGCGATCCATTGACCATTTATGATTGCTCGCTGGTTTCCGACGGCGCGGCGGCGGTGGTGCTGGCGCCGCTCGAACACGCGGCGCGATACAGCGCGCGGCCGGTTCGGGTACGGGGCATTGCGCAGACTTCGGACCATTTAGCGCTGGACCGGAAAGCCGACATCACCACGTTTCCGGCGGTGGCCGCGGCGGGCCGGAAAGCGTATGAAATGGCGGGCGTGTCGGCGGGCGACATCGACACGGCTGAGTTGCACGATTGCTTCACAATCGCCGAGATCATCGCGCTGGAGGATCTGGGATTTTGCGACAGGGGAGCGGGCGGTCCGATGTCGGCATCGGGCGCGACGGCGTTGGGCGGAACGATTCCGGTGAATACATCAGGCGGATTGAAGTCGAAAGGACATCCGGTGGGAGCAACGGGAGTGGCGCAGTTGTGCGAGCTGGCGACTCAATTGCGCGGGCAAGCGGGAGAGCGCCAGGTGGCCGGTGCATCGCTCGCGTTGGCTGAGAATCTGGGAGGCTCTGGGGCAACATGCGTAGTGACGATTCTGGAATCCGCCTGAGGCCCCGCTTGAACCTCCTTTTCGGACCTGTTACAGTGACGGATTCGCAATGAGGTTACAAGACGTTCGCCGCTTGGCGATTGCAGAAACGGCCCGGTTCCGCTTTACGATCAGCGGGAACCAGGAATGTTTGATCGACGAACATGGCTTGGCCCGAGTGACGGAACTGCGTGGAGTGCCCGATTTTAACCTCGAATCCGAATTTGCCTTGGCGCAGGAATTCCACATGGAACTCGTTCCGCGCGGCAAGGCGGCCAAGCAGCCGCCGGTTCCGAAACGGCTGACGCGAGGCCAGGTCGAGCAGTTGTGCGAAAGGAAAGAGTCGGGGGCCCATGTAGCCGCAGACCACGATCACGATGAATAACGGACCCTCTTCTCCTCCGATTCCAGGACGTCCCGCAGCGCCCCGGCGTCCCGATGAAGCGATGAACGGCGCAGAGCTCCGGCAGCCGGAAACGCCTGTCGCCAGAGTCCCCGCGGCACCCTCATTTCCCACGCAGCGCACCGAGGCGCCAGTGGATTCGGCACCGGCCGGATCCTCCGGGGAAGTGATGTACAATCGGGTGAACAGGGTGCCCCAAGTTCCCTCCACACAAACGAATAGCCCGTCCGGGCCAAAGGATAGCCATATGGAGAAACTTCCCCAAAATATCCAAGAGGCGTTCCTCAACGCCGCGCGGAAGGAACGTACGTTTCTCACGATCTATCTCATGAGTGGCGTGAAGTTGTCGGGCCGGATTCGCAGTTTCGATAAGTACAGCGTGGTTCTGGAATCCAACAATCAGGAACAGTTGATCTTCAAACACGCCATCTCCACGGTGGTGGTAGCCAAACCGACGCATCATGGAGCGGGTCCCCATCATGCGGGATCGCAGCCGGGAGTTCCCGGCCAGGCCATGGGAGTTTCGGCTTCCGACTCCGGCGAGAACTAAGCCGTACATGATTACTTCGCGCACAACGGAGGCGGCTCGCCACCAGATGTGTCGAGGGGTCGTCGCAGTGTTACAGGGCGGCGAGTGCCCCTGTTCGCTTTGAACGATTCCGGAAAAGAACGCGCCATTCTTGTGGGTTTGGAAACCCGCAAATCGACGTCGCGGAAGAACGCTCCGGACGAAGTTCCCTTTGACGCAGCCGAATCCCTGGAAGAGCTGGCTGGCCTTGCCGAAAGCGCGGGCGCCGAGGTGCTGGAGCGTATTCTCCAATCGCGCCCCGCACCCGATGCGGCGACGCTGATCGGCGCAGGCAAGGTAAGCGAACTGGCGGCATTGGCCGAGGCCTCACAGGCCGATATGATTCTGTTCGATCACGACCTGAGCGGGCCGCAGACGCGCAACCTGGAACGCGAACTGAACTGCAAGGTCCTGGACCGGACGCAGCTTATTCTGGACATCTTTGCGCACAGGGCGCGAACGCGCGAAGGCCAACTGCAAGTGGAACTGGCGCAGTTGAACTACCTGCTGCCGAGGCTGACGGGCAAGGGCGCTTCGATGTCGCGATTGGGCGGCGGAATCGGCACGCGCGGTCCCGGCGAAACGAAGTTGGAGACCGACAGGCGGCGCATCTGGATGCGCATCCACAAGCTCGAACAGCAATTGAAGACGGTGCGCTCGACGCGGACGATTCAACGCAAGAAGCGCGAGAGCGTGCCGCTGGCGACGGTAGCGCTGGTGGGCTATACGAACGCGGGCAAGTCGACGTTGTTCAACCGGCTGACGGGGGCCGATGTTCTGGCCGATGCGAAGATGTTCGCGACGCTGGATCCGACGGTGCGGCACATCATTCTGCCATCGCGGCGGCGGGCGCTGCTGTCGGATACGGTGGGGTTCATTCGCAACCTGCCGACGACGCTGGTGAAGGCGTTTCGGGCCACGCTCGAAGAGGTGACCGAAGCGGCGCTGCTGCTGCATGTGGTCGACGCGGCGTCGCCGTATGCGGAGGCTCACTTTGCGCACGTGCTGGAAGTATTGGCTGAGATTGGCGCCTCAGGTACGCCACAACTAGTTGTGTTGAACAAGTCGGACCTGTTGCCGCCGGAGAGCGCGCTCGAAATGGCGCGTTCGTTGGGAGCGAGGCTGGCGGCGCTGCGGGGCGGCGGGGGACCGGATAAGGAAGTGCATCAGGTGGTGACGGCGTCGGCGCGTTCGGGTGAGGGGTTGGACGAATTGCGCGCTCACATGGACGACATGCTGGACCTGGATCGTGTGTCTGAAGTGATGCTTCACTTACCGGCGGGCGAGGGCGCGGCGATGCACATGATTCACGAGTACGGACACGCGAGAGAGATCCGCTACGACGAGAGTGGCGTGTGGGTGATCGCCGATCTGCCACAGTCGATTCAGCGGCGATTGAAGCAATATATACGGAGGTCGCAGGCGAGTTCTCACCAGGCTCCCGCGTTGATATAGTTGGAATGCGGATGAATCTTCCGAACCTACTGACGTTGATGCGGATCTTCTTTGTTCCGCTGCTGGTGGCGGCGCTGGTGCAGGAGAGCTGGGGCATCAGCATGGGCGACCGGACGATGCACAACGAGGTTGTGGCATTGACGATTTTCCTATTCGCGGCGGGCACCGACTTACTGGACGGTTACCTGGCGCGGCGATGGAAGCAGGTGACCACGGTGGGGACGCTGCTCGATCCCATTGCGGACAAACTGTTGATTTCGGCGGCGCTGATTTCGCTGGTTCAGGTGCGCGCGCTGCCGGGATGGATGGCGATTCTCATCATCGGGCGCGAGTTCGCGGTGACGGGGTTGCGGAGCATTGCGGCGTCGGCGGGCTACATCATCAAGGCGAGCGACTTGGGCAAGACGAAGATGGTGGCGCAGGTGGTGGCGATCACGCTAGTGATGCTGAGCGTGCGCACGCCGTCGTGGACGCCCTACGCGATGGTGGGGATGTGGGTGGTGGTGTTTTTCTCCGTGGTTTCGGCGATCATGTACTTCCTGAAATTCTGGCGCATGGTGGATGTTGAGGTGAAGTCGCGCAGGCGGCGCGATTTGCTTCGCATGGAGCGGCGGCAGAAGCGGCTGGAGATGTTGGCGATGCGGGCGAGAGCGCAAGAGGCGATGGAGAAAGCGCCGGTGGCGAAGCGGGCGACGAATTAGCCGCGCGGGCGACGCATTAGCCGCAGATGGACGCAGATTCACGCAGATAACGAACAAAGCGTCGAATTTTGTCGAACGGTCATTTTCGGGTGGGGTGGATTTGGGTGGGGTTGAATTGGGTTGGATTGAACTGGGTTGGGTTGATGGACAGTTTTTCCAGCATTTGCGGGGCGTGTTTGGCCAGGAAGGCGGGGTCGGAGAATAGGGCTCGGTTCATGGCTGCGTAGTCTGTGGAACTGGCGTGTTGCGAGGGGCTTTGGGGGCGTGGGGCGGCGATGGGATAGGGCAATGCCCATAAGCCGTTGCGATTGGGCGCTTCGTGATTCAGGATGGCTAGCCCGCATATCTCACCAGAACCGAGGGGCGGGGGGCCAAGTGTCAATCGA
>JBDTVQ010000484.1:0-4646 GCA_040007195.1 Acidobacteriota bacterium
AACAACCGTGTGGCACTCGCGCCAGAGGTGACGGCGCCGCTGGTGTTTGTGGGCTATGGCCTCTCAATCCCGGACTTCGGACACGACGATCTGAAATCGCTGGATCTCAAAGGAAAGATCGCGGTCTACATTGCCGGAGCGCCGTCGTCGATCCCGGGGGCCGTGCAGGCGCATTTCTCATCGACGGCCGAACGGGCGCGCGCACTCGCAGCGGCCGGGGCCATCGGCGCGATCAGCATCGCCAACCCCCGAAACGCGGACGTGCCATGGAGCCGGTCGAGCGCGGCCCGCCTGCAGCCCTCGATGGCACTCGCCGATCCCAGTCTGGATGGGAGCGCGCTGCTTACGTTCGGCGCCGTGTTCAATCCTGACCACGCACAGATGCTTTTCGACGGCGCCCCGTTCTCATTTGCCCAGCTACTCACACTGGCGGAGGCGCACAAGCCGCTGCCTACCTTTGCGCTCGCATCGAGCATTCGCGCCAAAACCGCACTACGAACCGCTCCGGTTGCCAGTCCGAATGTCGCCGCCGTGCTCGAAGGCGCCGATCCGAAGCTTCGCAAAGAGTACATAGTCCTGAGCGCGCATCTCGACCATACGGGCGTCAATCCATCGCTCCCGGGCGACCAGATCTTCAACGGCGCCATGGACAACGCCTCGGGTGTCGCTACTCTGATTGAGGTCGCGCGGGAATTTGCCGGCCCGCGCCAGTTGCGTCGTCCCGCCCGCTCTATCCTTTTCCTCGCCGTTACAGCCGAAGAGAAAGGCTTGCTTGGTTCCCGCTACTTTGCCAACAAGCCAACCGTCCCTGCCTCATCCATCGTTGCCAATATCAACTTCGACATGTTTCTTCCCCTCCACGCGATGAAGTACGTGATGGTGCTGGGGCTCGAAGAGTCGACACTTCGCGGTCCGGTCGAACGCGCGGCGAAATCAGTTGGCGTCTCGGTGCAGTCCGACCCGGAGCCGCTTCGCAACCGCTTCATCCGCAGCGACCAGTACAACTTCATCCTGCAGGGAATTCCCGCGCTGGCGATGAAGGTTGGATATGCGCCTGGGTCACCGGAGGAACGCATTCAAAAGGAGTGGATTCGCACCCGCTACCACGCGCCCGGGGACGACCTGTCTCAACCCATCGACTTCTCCGCTGCCGTGACCTTCAATCGCCTGGTGACGAATCTTGTTCGCGAAATCGCCGACAGCCGGAATCCGCCTCGCTGGAACGACAAGAGCTTCTTCAAGCGGTTCGCGCGATAAAACTGTGACATCTTGGACTTGATGGCAGGGCAGAGCGTACAGCAGCACGAGTGGCAGAGCAATAGCTTCCGGCGCTATCTGATAGCCGTGTTTTCAGCAGCGGCGGGCATGTCGTTGCGAATGATCCTGGCTGGAATCCTGGGCTCTACCGTGCCCTACATCACGTTCTTCCCAGCCGTGATGTTCGCCGCGTGGTTCGGCGGTATGGGTCCGGGCATCACCGCGGCGCTGCTGAGCCTGGTGGCCGTGTTCTGGATGGTGATTCCGCCGTTCACGCTTTGGCCCGCTAACCTGGCGGACGCCATTGGCGCGGTGATGTTCCTGGGAGTTTCCGCGTTCATCAGCGTCCTGAATGAGGCGCTCAGGCGGTCGCGGGCCGCGAGTGAGGCGCGGTTTCGCGACCTGTTGCGCGAAGCCGATCGCCGTAGCCACGTGGAAACCGAGCTGGCTCAATCGAAGATCGAATCGGAACGCGAGCGCGATTGGTTCCAAACCGTTCTCGGCAGCATCGGCGACGCCGTGATTGCCACAGATGCCACCGGCTCTCTAACGTTTCTGAATGCCGTCGCGGAGAATCTAACAGGATTTCATGCGAACGAGGCTCTTGGGCGGCCTATCGCAGAAATTTTCCGGATTCGGAACGAGAAAACGCGGCTTCCGGCAGAATGCCCGGTACGGCGGGTAATTCAGGAAGGCACGGCCGTGAGGCTCGCCAATCATACGGTTCTCGTCAATAAAGATGGACGGGAGATTCCGATCGAAGACAGCGCGGCTCCCATTCTGGGCGCGCAGCATCAGTTGCAGGGCGTAGTTCTGGTGTTTCGCGACGTGGAAGAACGCAGAAGGTCCGACCAGGCCTTGGAACGCAGCGAGGAGCGGTTAAAACTGTCTCTGGAGGCCGGCCAGATCGGTGTGTGGGACTGGGATGTCGTCCACAACCGGATCGAATGGTCCGATCTTGTCTACGACATCCATGGCGTGGAACGGGGCAATTTCTCCGGAGGCGTCGACGATTTCGCACGGCTCGTTCATCCCGATGACCAGGAGCGCGTGACGGCGGCGATCGGAGCGGCACTGCGCGGCGGGGCACCGTATGAAGTAGAGTTTCGCGTCGTCCATCCGAACGGAAATGTCGGATGGGTCTCGACGACGGCGCAGGTGTTTCGCGATGAAAATGGCGAACCGGTCCGCATGCTGGGAGCGACCACGGATGTGACTGCCCAGCAGCAGGCGAAACTCCGCATTAAGCAGCAATGGCACACCTTCGACACGGCCCTTTCGAACACGCCAGACTTTACCTACATTTTCGACCTCGACGGCCGCTTCACCTATGTGAACCGCGCCCTGCTTTCGCTCCTGCAGATTCCACTCGAACTGGCAGTTGGGAAAAACTTCTTCGAGCTCAATTATCCGCCCGAACTTGCGGAACGCCTGCAGCGCCAGATTCAACAGGTCATCAAGACGCGTGAGCCGCTACGGGATCACACGCCATTCACCGGCCCCACCGGCGAGACACGCCACTACGAATACATCTTTGTGCCGGTTTTTGCCGCGGATGGAACGATTGAGTCGGTGACCGGATCCACCCGCGATATTACGGAGCGGTATACCTCCGAGGAGGCGTTGCGAAAGAGCGAAGAACGGCTTACATTCGCATTGGAATCGGGCGGTGGGGTGGGCACCTGGGACTGGGATGTGCCGAATGACCGCGTGTACTGCGGGGCGCAATTCGCGACACTGTTTTCGGTGAATCCCGAGGAGGCGAAAGACGGAGTTCCACTCGCGGATTTTGTGATCCACATCCATCCCGAGGATCGCCCGCGGGTGGCCGAAAGTATTCAGCGCGTTCTTGAGGCCGGTGGAGATTTCACCGAGGAGTGCCGCATCGTTCAGGCTGATGGCTCGGCGCGATGGATCTATGCGCGAGGCCAGTGCCACCTCGACGAAGCCGGAAAGGCTAAACGCTTTCCCGGAGTTGCCTTCGACATTTCCGAACGCAAACGAGGCGAAGAGGCGCTGCGGGAAAGCCGCGGCCGCCTGCGCGCCATTTTCGACGGTACCTATGAGTACATTGGATTGCTCTCCCCAGCGGGAACGGTGTTGGAGGCAAACGAGGCGCTGCTTACGTTTGCGAACAATACTCGCGACGAGGTGGTTGGATTGCCGTTTTGGCAAACACCATGGTTCAGTGGGACGCCCGGGGCGGCGGAGATCGTTCAGCAGGGTGTGGCCCGGGCTGCGGCCGGGGAGTTCGTCCGATTTGAAGCGACGGTGCGCAGTCCTTCGGGAGAATCTCCCACGTTTGACATCTCTTTCCATCCGATCCAGAACGAGCACGGCGACGTGATCCTCATCGTCCCCGAGGGACGAAACATTTCCGAGCGAAAGCGTTCCGAGGTAGACATGCGGCTCTCGAACGAAGAGCTGAAGCGAATCAACCGCGAGTTGGAGGAATTCGCTTATGTGGCGAGCCACGATCTCCAGGAACCGCTGCGGATGGTGAATGTCTACACGCAAATGATCACGCGAACCATAGACAGCAAAGACGAGCAGATTGACCAGTACGCAACGTTCGTTCATCAGGGGGTTTCCCGCATGCAGACCCTCATTCACGATCTATTGACGTTTTCCCGCGCCGTCCACTCGGGCGACCTGCCGATTGGCACGGCGGATCTTTCCACTTCGCTCGACGCGGCCCTGGCTGTGCTCGAGAATCAGATCGGCGAATCGGCCGCGGTGATCGAGGCGCAGGCGCTTCCGAGAGTGCGAGGGGAAACCGCGCACATGACGCACGTGTTCCAGAATCTGCTCTCCAATTCGCTCAAATATGCACGGAAGGGTGTTTCGCCTGTCATCCAGATATCGGTTGAGCAGGACGGACATCAGTGCACGATTACGGTGCGCGACAACGGTATCGGGTTTGAGCATCAATACCGGGAACGAATTTTTAGCCTCTTCAAACGGCTGCACACCGACGAATATCCCGGCACCGGCCTCGGCCTCGCGATCTGCAAGCGCATCGTCGAACGATACGGCGGCAGAATGTGGGCCGACGGCATTGCAGGCGAAGGAGCCGCATTTCATTTCTCGCTGCCATGCGCGGATTGATACAATTTCACCCGCCCCATGTTTGTTCCCCTAACCCCGCTCCGCTTCCTCCATCGTGCGATGGATGTGTTCGGAAACAGCACAGGCATTGTTTCCGGTAGCAGCTCGTTCACCTACGCCCAGTTTGGTGAGCGTTGCCAGAGGCTCGCCTCCGCGCTGGCCACGCTTGGGATTCAGCCGGGCGACCGCGTCGCCTACATTAGCTTCAACAACCATCAGTTGATGGAGGGCTATTACGGCGTCATCCAGGCCCGCGCAATCGTCATGCCGCTCAACGTGCG
>JBDTVQ010000485.1:0-4646 GCA_040007195.1 Acidobacteriota bacterium
GGCAGTCCCTGGAGCGGCTCGGGCTGAGGGACGAGAAGGACAAGGTTAAAGATATTAACGAAACCCCCGAGGTACGGCGGGCGCAAGCGGATTTGACAGAGGCCGAGCAGCGTTACAAGCGCCTGGTGGCGCTGGTGGACCAGAAGATCGGCGCGCAGTCGGATTTGGACGCGGCGAGTTCCCGTCGCCTGGCAATGAAGGCAGCCTACGACTCGACGCTGAACCAGACGCGGAACCTGATTCAGGAAGTGGAGCGGTTCAAGGCGATCGTCGAATTGCAACGGAAGAAGCTGCGCGACACGACGGTGCGGGCTCCTTTTGCGGCGAGCGTGAAGGAGCGGACGGTGACCTTGGGCGCTTACGTGCGGCCGAATGCGCCGTTGTTCACGCTGGTGAAGACGACGCCATTGCGGTTGCGCCTGGAAATTCCGGAGCGCATGGCGCCGTGGACGAAGGTGGGGCAGACGGTGGAAGTGCACGTGGAAGCATTCACCGACCGTAACTTCAATGGAAAGATCTGGCGTGTGGCGCCGACGGTCGACCAAACCAAGCGCACATTCGTGGCCGAGGCATTGATTGAGAATCAGGACGGAGTGCTGAAGGCCGGCTCCTATGCCCGGGCGAAACTCACCACCCAGAAGGTGGACGAGATTCGCGTGGTGCCGGTGCGGGCGGTCGCCTACATCCTGGGGACAAACAAGGCGTTTGTGGTGAACGCAGCGGGCGTTGTGGAAGCGCGCGAGGTGAAGACCGGGGAACGCTTTGAAAACATGGTCGAGATCACCGAGGGATTGCAGGCGGGCGAGCAGGTGGCGACAACCGGAGTGAACCGGCTGGACACGGGCTCTAAGGTGAGGATTGTCACCGGTCCCGATCCGAGACAGAAGAAGGGCGCGCCGCGCTCGGCTTCGGCGAAGGGGACTCAGGAGCCTGCAAGCGAGTAACGACTGCCCATACGCTTGATGCGGCGGGCGTTGCGGCGGGCATTCGAGGGGAATTGTAGCGTAATGTGATGAGTATGTTTTGTCGGGCTGCGGCCCTGTGGCTGTTGGCGGTGTTGGGTGCGGTGGCGCAAGATGCGGCGCCGGTGGTGATCGACGGGCGGGAGCTGTGGAAGGTCGCCTTATCGCGTACGGGTTTCACGGCGGCTGAGCGCGCGGCTGACGTACAGGAAAGCATCCTGCATGTAGCCGCCGATGGGCGGCGCGACCTCAAAGATTTGCGCGAACTCAGCCTGGAGACGGAGAGCATTCTGCTCGTCGGCCGGGTGTACCTGTTTTCGGTGACCGACGACGACGCGCGGCAAGAGGGCAAGCCGAGAGAGGTACTGTTTGCCGAACGGAAGAAGATTGCGGTGGAAGCGATCGAACGCTACCGGCAGACCCGCTCTCTGGGCACACTGATCCGCTCGATACTATTAGCCCTACTCGCGTTGGCGGCGGCGTGCGCCGCGTTGTATGCCTTGCGAGGCCTGCGCCGCCGGGCACAAGTGCTGTTGAAGCGCGGACTGGCGCGGACGGCGCGCGCGAAGAATCTGGCGCCGGTGCTGAAGGCACTAGAGGGTCCGCTGTCGCTGCTGTTCCAATTTCTGGTTCGCGTGGCGTTTCTAGCGGCGTCGTTGATCGTGACGGCGGTGGCATTGTCGTTTGTGCTGGGGTTATTCCCGGCGACGGCGAGCGTGGCGGCGTTGGCCGTGTCGGCGATGTTTGAGGTGCTGCGTGCCGCCGGAACGGCGGTAGTGGCCTATATTCCGAACCTGTTCGTGCTGCTGGTTATCGGTGCGTTGACCTACCTGGCAATTGTGGTGTGCCGGGCTATGGCGCGGGCGGTGAACCTGGGCATGGTGACGATTCCAGGTTTCCACCGCGATTGGGCCGAGCCGACCTACGCCCTGGTGAAGATCGTCCTGATCATGTTCGCTCTGGTAGTGGCGTTTCCGTATTTGCCGGGCGGAGATTCGCCGGCGCTGCGGGGGGCGTCGATCTTCATCGGCGTGCTTGTATCGTTGGGCTCAGGTTCGGCGATGGGGAACGTGATTGCCGGCGTGATTCTGACGTACATGCGGCCGTTTCAATTGGGCGACCGTGTGAAAATTTCCGACAGCGTGGGCGATGTCGTGGAGCGTTCGCTGCTGGTAACGCGCATCCGCACAATTAAGAACGTGGAACTGATCGTGCCCAACAGCGCAATTCTGGGCGCGCATATCGTGAACTACAGCTCGAATGCCCGGGGCGCCGGATTGATTTTGAGCACAACGGTGACCATTGGATACGACGTGCCGTGGCAACAAGTGGCCGGGCTGTTGGAAAGCGCCGCGCGGCGGACCACCCATATTCTTGCCGAGCCAAAGCCGTTCGTGCTGCAAACGGGGTTGAACGATTACCACGTGAGCTACGAGATCAATGCGTACACGCACGAGGCCAACCGGATGGCCGTGATCTATTCGGACTTGCACAAGAACATACAGGAAGAGTTCCACGGGGCGGGCGTAGAGATCATGTCGCCCTCGTTCCTGGCGCTTCGCGACGGCAACCAGGCGGCGATTCCCGAGGAACAGCGCGGGCCCGGATATGTGACGCCGGCGTTTCGCGTGAAGACTGCCGGCGAGGCCGGCCCGGCGGCCGAACCTCAGACACCGTAACCCGTGGTCGCGGCGCGTGGGACTCCGGTTCGTCTCCTGAATTCGCGTATATAGCAGAGGCTACGCGAAAGGAGCCGAACGGCTATGCATATCATGATTGTGAATTTCCACCTGCAACACCTGGCCGAGGCCGATTACATGCGGGCGTGTGAGCAGCAGATTGCCGCCGCGTTTCGAGCCGTACCGGGGCTGGTGTCGAAGATCTGGCTGCGCAACGCGGAGACGAACACCTATGGCGGCGTGTACGTATGGGAGAGCCGCCGGGCGATGGAAAACTTCCGGCAGTCGGAACTGGGCCAGTCCGTGGGCAAGAGCCCGCACTTCGCTGGCGTAACCATGTCGGATTTCGATGTCCTCGAAGCTCCGACCAGAATCACGAACGGCATGCCGGTGATGGCCTAAGGCGCCACGGGGCGCCTAGTTTGCGCGGGCGGCCTGCACCTTGGGTTGCGCGAGGTAGCCGACGATCATATCCTTCTTGATCTCGTTGACCACGAATTCCACCGGCTGGCGGTACTTGGACATGTAGAACTGCACGGGCTCGTTGATGTTCTTGTCCTTCTTCTCAAAGGCCTTGTCGTCGGCAACGATTTCGACGTTGTACTTGTTCTTCTTGGGATCGGCTTTGGTGAGGCGGACGGAGATGTCGGCGACCTTGATGGGCGTTTTCTGCTTGGCGAGTTTGAACTCGAAGTAGTTGCGTTCGCCGAGTTGCTTGAGGGCGGCCAGTTCTTTGCCATTGGTGGCAATGTAGCCGCTCTGGACACCTAGATCGCCGCTGGTGCGCTTCAAATCGTTGATGGTTTTGTCGAGCTCACTCTTGGTGGAGGCGACATCCTGCTTCACCGTACCGACTTCGGTGGAGACGGCGCCGATCTTGGTGTCGGCAGTGGCGGCGACTTCCTGGACTTTGGTGGTGAGTTCGGCCTTGGTCTGTTCGTTGGCGCGCTTGGTCTCGGCTTCCAGCTTGGTGCTCAATTCGTCGGCGTGCTTTTGCGCGTCGGTCTTCGCCTGACCGGCGGCCATGGCGGCCTGGCGGCGGGCGGCTTCGAGTTCTTCCTTCAGCCGTTCGAGATTGCGGCGGCTGGCCTGCGTCGACATGGACGAGGTCTCTTTGATGTTGGAGACTTCGTTCAGCATCGACTCACGCATGGTGGCGACTTCGGTTTTCACCTGGTCCAACTGAAGGAACAGATAGACGTTGGCGGCTAGCAGGGCAATGACGATTCCGAATAGAATCGGAATCTTCAAGCCCGCGCCTTCGGACTGGGGATACATGGGATCACTCACGGCCAATCACCTCCACACAATTGAGTAGCTCTTTTTAGTGTAACCGATTCAAGAGGATGGACGGGGGAAGGGAGGGTTGCGTTACAGGGAAGTTGGGGGAGCCGGGGCAGGGGTGGCGTTTGCCGTGACCGGGTCGTCCACTGCGCCGCCAATTCGATTGAGAAGCGCGGTGGCTTTTGGGCTCGCCTTGGGTTCAAGCCGCATCGGGGTTCTTTACTTTTCATCAACATTTGGGTTGGTTTCGTCAAAAAACAGAGGGTGCTGCAGGCGTTGCCCGGTGAGACTCGCGCGAATGTTGGCGGAATGCGGCTGATCCTCATGCACGAATCATTTCATGACCTCACACGCGGCGAGCACAGGCAGGCCTGCAAGTGACGGAAAGATGGGGAGATTGTGTGCAAGCGGGTTTGTGACGGAGTGGGAAAGGGCCTGCGAGAGCGGGCCCATACATAGGGTGCCATCGGGTGGCAAACCTTGCGAACACAGAAAACTCGTGTTAATTGAAGACTAACTATAACTAATAGATACCTCAACGGTGGAAATCGACAAGTCACAGGCGATGGATGCGATACACCAGAAATCAACTAGCAAATTTGAAATGGCAGTCCAGTTCAACGACGCAGCCCCTTGTGCCCGGACGGAATGCGTCAGTCTGCCGCCTCTTGATCTCAGTCACACGATGGCTGACGAGCTTGACCTTACGCCCTGAGAACTG
>JBDTVQ010000486.1:0-4629 GCA_040007195.1 Acidobacteriota bacterium
GGGACGTGCGGCCGAGGACGTCGAGTCGCTTGACTGCACGATGAAAGAAATGGGCAGTTCGGCGGCGCTGCCCCGCACGCGCGTGAAGACTCGGACGAGCACGAAGACCCGGAGCCGCGTCAAAAAAGGCTCAGCGTCGGCCCCAAAAAAGCGCACCCCCGCGGGAGCCGGCACGCAGATCGAAGAAGCATTGCGCGCTTGGCGTCTCGGCGAAGCCCGCAAGCTCGGCGTGCCCGCGTTCCGCATCTTCTCCGACAAGGCCCTCCGCGCAATGGCGGACGCACGTCCCACAACCGCCGCCGGATTGCTCAAGATTTCCGGTATCGGCAAGGGCACCGTCGAAAAGTTTGGCCGGCAGTTGTACCGCTTGCTCAAAGCCGAATCCAAGTAGAAATTCACCTCCCGCGTCGCGTTCCGTCGCCTGAGCCCGCCCGGCCACTCGACCTCCACGGTAGGTGCACCCGCGTCGTTGCCCAGGATCGCGCTCGTAGACGGCCTGTAGGTTACGGCACTCCACGGCTGAGCGCATGTCGGCCACGATCTGATCGAGTTCGGCAAGATCGGGCTGCCGCTCGGCCACCAGTCGCGCACGGAGCGTTTCGGCGAACGATTCAAGCTCACCTTCCGCACGGATTTCGTGAACCTGCCGAACCGCCCCAATTTCGATCAGCCGGCCCAGCTCCGCGGCGCGGGGAACTTCGAAACCATCAGCGATATTACTCTCGCCAGCACGGCAAGAGAGATCCCGTTGGGCTTGCGCCTGGAATGGTAGAAAGCGTTTCGCCGCCGAGACCTCGGCTGTCAGACGCGACACACTATATAGTCAGATATCTCCCCAAAGGGGCGGTCACCTCATGGACAAGAAAACACACTTCGGGCGGCGTGGATTGCTGCGAATGGGCGGAGCGCTCGGCTCCTCACTGGCGCTCTCAAACACCTCTGCGCAGACTCCGGAACGCCCCAACATCCTCCTTGTGCTGTCCGACGACCACAGTGTTCCCCACGTCGGTTGCTACGGGAACAAAGACATCAAGACACCGAATCTCGACCGTTTCGCCGCCCAGGGGATGCGTTTCGACCGCTTCTACGTCATGAGCCCCCAGTGCGCGCCGTCCCGTTCCTCAATCATGACCGGGCGCTCTCCCGTGGCTACTCAAATGACTCGATTCAGCGCGCCACTACCGATGGATGTGGGCACCTACCCAGAGGTACTTCGCGCAAATGGATATTTCACGGGCGTCGCGGGACGAACCTATCACTTGAACGGGGAAGCCGGAAAAAGCGATCCGCTGATTCAGGGAATCTACAACAAGCTCGAACTCCGTCGGTTTCCTGAACGCCTCGACTACGTTCGAACAGGAAACATGCGAACCGGCATTGAGCAATTTTCCGAGTTTCTCGACTTGAAGCCGAAAGACAAGCCCTTCTTCATGCAACTCGGTTCGAACGATCCGCATCGCCCGTTTGGCCCCAATATGGCTCGCGAACCGCATGATCCAGCAAAGCTGAAGCTCCCGAGCCACTTCCCGGACACGCCTCTGGTGCGCGAGGACTTCGGTTTCTACTACGACAAAATTTCGCGATTCGACGACGACTTCGGCACCGTCATGCAGTTGCTCGAGGACCGTGGATTGGCTGCCAACACGCTGGTCGCGTTCCTTGGGGATAACGGAGCGGCACTCCTGCAAGGAAAAGGCACTCTGCACGAATTCGGCATCAATGTGCCGCTGATTATGCGTTGGCCAGGGAGGATTAAGCCCGGCCGCACGTCTTCAGAACTGCTTTCCGCCGAAGACCTCGCGCCGACTGCCCTGGAAGCAGCCGGTGTCGCCGTACCAAAAGTGATGACGGGAAGGAGTTTTCTCAATCATCTTCGAGGAGAGGCATTCACAGGGCGGAAACATGTCTTCGCCGAGCGCGGCGCCCACCACATTTATCTGCCAATGCACACCGCCGCCTTCGACCTAAGCCGTTGCGTGGTGGGCCGCCAGTACAAGTTCATCTACAACGCGCTCTGGCAACTCCCCTACGAGCCGGTCGATTTTGCGAGCACTGCCTTCTGGAAAGACCTGCGGGAGAGGAACGCGGCCGGGAAGCTTTCGCCTGAGCTTTCACGCATGTACTTTGCCCCATCCCGGCCGATGTTCGAGCTGTATGACTTGGTGAACGATCCGGGCGAATTCAATAATCTTGCTGGACGCAAGGAGGCGGCGGCGTTCGAACAGGAACTCAGGGCGGCGCTCGTGGAGTGGATGGTTACCGAACGCGACTTCCTTCCGCTCCCCATCGCCACCGACCCGCCAGACCTGCGATGAGATCAGGACGGACATTTCCGATGAACGCGCTACTTTTCGATCCTGACACCGCCAACCGCAGTGGGGTAGAGCGATTGACGCTACGTCTTCGCCGTCCGACAATCGAGTCTGGCAAAGGGGCAATGCAGAAACAGACACATCGCGTCGAATCGGCCACCCGTTGGGCGGGCTTCCTCCTGATCCTGGCGGCCACTGTCCTCCCCTGCGTCGTGCGCGGCCAACAGAACGCAAGCCCCGATCTGGACCGCCAGTTCACCAATACCATCCGCCCGTTCCTGGAGTCGTACTGCATCGGCTGCCACGGCCAGCAGCGGCCCGCCGCGCAGTTGGATTTGAGCGTGTTCACGACGATGCCTGCTTTGATGCAAGACGGCCGCCGCTGGAACCAAATGCTGGAGCGTGTCGAAGCGGAGGAGATGCCGCCCAAGGGAGCACGGCATCCAATGCCGCAGGAACGTCGAGCGGCCGTTGCGTGGTTCCATGCCGTCCGCGATCGCGAAATGCGCCGCAACGCGGGCGACCCCGGCGTCGTGCTGGCGCGGCGTCTCAGCAACTCCGAATACAACTACACCGTCCGCGACTTGACCGGCGTCGACATCCGCCCTGCCCGCGAGTTCCCCGTCGATCCGGCCAACACCGCGGGCTTCGATAACTCCGGCGAAACGCTGTCGATGTCGCCCACTCTCCTGAAAAAATACCTCGCCGCCGCACGTGAAGTGGCCAGCCACATGTACTTGAAGGAGTCGGGATTTTCTTTCGCGCCCCATCCGATGCTGGTCGAAACCGATCGCGACAAGTTCGCCGTCCATCAGATCATCGATTTCTATCACCGCCAAAACATCGACTACGCCGATTATTTTCAAACCGCCTGGCGCTTCCGCCATCGGGCGGCGCTCGGGCAGCCCAATGCCACGCTCTCCGGTCTCGCCCGCCAATACGGCGTCAGCGCCAAGTATCTGGAGACCGTGTGGACGGCCCTCGAAAGCAAAGAAGACTTTGGCCCGCTGCTAAAACTACAAGCCATCTGGCGGTCTTTGCCCGCCCCTCGCGCGGACCAGCCAAACCTAGCGCGTGCCGGCTGTGAGGCGATGCGAGCCTACATCGCCAACGTGCGCAAAAAGGTCGAGCCTCGCTTCATCAACATCACGGCGGGCCCCATCGGAACCGCATGGCAGCCGTTGTTGATCTGGAAAAATACCCAATACGCCACCCACCGCCGCAAGTTCGATCCCCGGCAACTGCAAGTCGAAGGTGAGCCGCTCTTCAACCAAAAGGACGTGGTCGAGCCCGAATGGGACAATGCGTTCGGCCCAGGCAAAACGATCCTCGTCGAAAACGAACCCAACGATCCGGATCTCTTCGTTCCCGCCGGTCAACGCGCGCGCTACGAAGCGGCGTGGGGGCGGTTCTGCCGTGTTTTTCCCGACATGTTCTACAAGGAATCGCGCGGCCGCAATTACTTTAAGACGGGCAAGGATGAGGGCCGTTATCTGAGCGCAGGCTTCCACAACGTCATGGGCTACTTCCGCGACGACCAGCCGCTCTACGAATTGCTGCTCGACAAAAAGCAGCAAGCCGCCTTGGACGAGATGTGGCGGGCGATGGACTTTGTCGCTTCCATCAACATCCGCACCTACGTCGAATTCGCCAAGCTGGGCACGCGAGGAACTCGCGACGACTTCAAAGACGGCGAGCCCGAGGTGCGCGAGATCGAAGTGGAAGAGATCGTCTCCGAAGCGAAGATCAGGAAACTCGAAGCCGATTACCTGGAAGTCGCCAAAGGCGGCAGCGGCGTCGCGATCGAGGCGGTCAAAGACTTTTTCAACCAGGTCAACCAAAGCATCCGTTGGGTTCAGCAAGCGCGCCGCGATGCCGAGCCCAGCCACCTGCAGTCGCTCTACGATTTTGCCGCCCGCGCCTACCGCCGGCCGTTAACGCCCGCCGACCGAGCCGACCTGCTCTCTTTCTATCGCGAGTCCCGCGAGCGCTACAACCTCGACCACGAAGGCGCGATCCGCGAAGCTATCGTTCTCGTGTTAACGTCGCCCAACTTCTCCTGCCGCGCCGGCCCAGTCGATTCCAGCGGCGGTGTTCAGCCTCTTGCGGATTTCGATCTCGCCAGCCGGCTCAGCTATTTTCTGTGGTCCAGCATGCCCGATCAGGAACTGTTGCAGCACGCCGCCGCCGGCGACCTACGCAAGCCGGAGGTCATCAAAGCCCAGGCGCATCGAATGCTGCAGGACCCTCGCAGCCGGGCCCTCGCCGTCGAGTTCGGCGGCAACTGGCTCGGCATTCGCGATTTCGAACAGATCGG
>JBDTVQ010000487.1:0-4593 GCA_040007195.1 Acidobacteriota bacterium
GAACCACGATTCACGGCTCCAAAGGCCGCTGTCCTACCATTAGACGACCGGGGAATTTGAGAGACCAGCCGAACGGCCAATCACTTCTATTTTAGCAGCCGCGATGGCGGGTGTGGTGATACGATCACTGTTTTCCATGCTCAATCGACGATCTTTCCTCTCCGGAGCCATCGCAGCGGGATTACCGCTCGCCGCTCAGCCCGCTAAGCGGCCGAATATCCTCTTCTGCATCGACGACGACTGGGGCCACCAGCACGCCGGAGCTTACGGCTGCACGTGGGTGAAGACCACCAACTTCGACCGGGTGGCTCGCGAAGGCGTGCTCTTCACCAACTGCTTCACATCGAATCCCAAGTGCTCGCCGTGCCGGGCAACGATCCTCACCGGCCGCAACACATGGCAGTTGAAAGAAGCCATCAATCACTACAGCATTTTCCCCAACGAATTCGCTGTGTATCCGGACGTGCTGGAAAAGGCCGGGTACTTTGTCGGCATGACGGGGAAGGGCTGGGGGCCGGGCGACTTCGCCTCCACGGGTTGGCCGCACAATCCGGCGGGCAAGGAATACCAGAAGGTCACCAACAAGCCCCCTTACACCGGGATCTCCAATGGCGATTACGCGGGAAACTTCGATGAGTTTCTTTCTCACCGTCCCGCCGGCACGCCATTCTGCTTCTGGTTCGGCTCACACGAACCGCACCGTGCCTACGAAGAGGGCTCCGGGCTGCGCGCAGGACGCAAATTGGCCGATGTCACAGTGCCCAAATATTTCCCCGACAATCGCACCGTTCGAAGCGACCTGCTCGATTACGCGCTCGAAGTAGAGTGGTTCGATCAGCACGTAGGCCGTGTTCTAAAAAAGCTCGAGGAGATCGGTGAGCTCGAAAATACGCTCGTCATCTGGACCTCCGATCACGGCATGCCCTTTCCACGCGTGAAAGGCCAGATTTACGAGGACGGATTCCACATCCCTCTTGCCGTCCGCTGGGGTGCGCAAATTAAGGGCGGACGCGTGGTGGAGGATTTCATCAACACGCGCGACTTCGCTCCGACGATCTGCGAGGCCGCGGGCGTTGCGCCGGCACCCACGGTCACCGGCAAAAGCTTTCTGGGAGTTCTTAAATCGGGTAAGGCCGGAACAGTCGACGAGTCGCGAAACGTGATGTTGGTGGGCAAGGAACGGCACGACCTGGGCCGGCCGAACGACGCAGGCTATCCCGTACGCGCCATGCGTACCCGCGATTACCTCTATATCCGCAACTACGAACCCGACGCCTGGCCCGCGGGTAATCCGGAGACGGGTTACCGCAATGTCGACGACAGCCCCACCAAGACGCTGCTCATCAGCAGTTTCGACAACTACTATCGGATGTCGTTCGGCAAGCGCCCGGCCGAGGAACTCTACGACATGCGCACCGACAAAGAATGCTTGCACAATCTCGCCGCCGATCCGCAGCATGCGGCAGTGAAGCGAAAGATGCTCGAGAACATGGAAGAGACGCTGCGCGGAGAAGGGGACCCGCGCATGCTCGGCCGCTCGGACTTCTTCGACACCATTCGCTACACCGGCCAGCGCAAACACTCCTTCGATGAATGGTTGAAGTACAATCGCCCGTAATCGCGCGACCTAAGGATACAGAATCATGTTGAAATTTCTCCTGCTGGTGCTGCCCGCCGCCGCGCTTCTGGCGGGCTCGCGTTCCCCGGACATCGCTTACAAAAAACACGCGATTGATCCGGGCGCGAGCGAAGCCTGCGCCTTCGCCGATATGAATGGCGACGGCAAACTCGATCTCGTCTCCGGCGAGTACTGGTATGAAGCCCCGAAGTGGACCAAGCATAAGTTTCGCGAACTGCCATTCCAGAATAACTACATCGACGATTTCAGCGATCTTCCGCTGGACGTCGATTCCGACGGCAACGTCGACATCATCACGCCGCATTGGTTCAGTAAAAAGGTCTCCTGGTGGAAGAATCCAGGCAAGGGCAAAGGCGAATGGAAGGAAGGCGTCATCGACAGTGGGATGAACACCGAGTTCGCTTTCCTGGTGGACATGGATGGCGACGGCAAGGCGCGTGAAGTTCTGCCGCAATACGGCGGCAACGCGATCACGGCGTGGTACGAATTCAAAGACGGCAAATGGGTGCGCCACAAGGTGGCCGACCAGTCGCTGGGTCACGGCATTGGCGCCGGCGACGTGAACGGCGATGGGCGCATCGACATCCTCACTCCGAAGGGTTGGTTGGAAGCGCCCGCAAAACCGAGTGAAGCGAACTGGCAGTTACACGCCGATTGGGACTACAAAGAGGCTCTGGGATTTCTTTATGTGACCGACGTCAATGGCGACGGCCGGCCTGATGTGGTCAGTTCCCACGCCCACGATTACGGAATTTTTTGGATCGAGCGCCTGGCCGATGGCGGTTGGAAGAAGCAGGTGTTCGAGGACACCTGGTCACAGGTGCATGCGACGACCCTGGTGGACTTGAATGGCGATGGCCACAAGGATTTGATCGCCGGCAAGCGATTCCTCGCCCATGATCATGATCCGGGCGCGCGCGAACCTTTGGGCATCTATTGGTATGAAATCGTTCCCGGAGCGCAGGGCAAGGGAGTGTTTTGGGCGCGCCACGTGATCGACTTCGGCTCGATGGCCGGTGGAGGCATGCAAATTCCCGTCGTCGATTTCGATGGCGATGGAGACCTCGACTTCGCTGTTGGCGGTAAAGGCGGTCTGTTCCTATTCGAAAATTTGACGAAGTCACCGCGGTAGGGTGAGCGGGCGGCTATACGGAAAAAAGCGGGCGGAGACACCCTCCTCCTCCAGAGAGGCCTCCGCCCGACACAGAACACATCACGGCGGCGTTGCGCGCCACCGCGAGTATTCAAGCCATGAGTAGTGGCGGCCCCTTCATCCTCCTCCAGAATGTCAGAGCCGCCGGTGGGCGCCCCCTTGCGCGGGTTGGGAGCGCCCTATGTGTCCGTACTGTGCTGGGGACAGATCCCGGACACACATCGAGCTTACGCGGGGGGGGCGAATGAAGGAAGAATCTTTGGTACTGATCGAGCCGGAGGCAGTACTGGATATATTGTTGAATCGCTGAAAAAACGAAAGTTCTAAGGCCGAAAACCCTAGAACACGAACCGCAATCAGCCGCGCGATTCGGCGTCGCCGCGGCCAGCCAGCGGTTTCACGATACCGCCGCCGCAAACAGCGACACCCGTATTGAGCAAGGCGTTTAAGAAGTTGAACAACACGCCGTATAGGCTCTGTTCGTTTACGGGATTCTTACCGGGCAAACGGAAATTCGGCGGCAGTTCTTTCGTAATCTGCATCCGCAGCGAGTTCTGAATCACGTTGCCACGGCCATCGCGGACATTGGCGATACGGATGGGCGTTTGCAGAACCATCGCGGTCTTGCCGTCCACATAGAACTGGCAGCGCGAGAACCAGCCGAGGTTGCCAGGATCGGCGGCATCAAATAGAAGCAGCGGAGCCTGGCGGCCGGGAGCCTGCAAGTCGAGCGTCAGCACGCGCTGGTCGTTGGACAATCTGGCTTCCAAGCCCAACTGGGTGAGGATTTCCTGAATGACTTCTTCTTCCAGCTCCAGGTAGAGAAGTTTGTGCGAGCCGGCTTGCAGTACCTGCATCTCAGCCTATTGTACGGGTCCGTTGCTAATCGCCGCCAGCGCGGACTCATAAGCAGCCAAAGTCGCCGCGTCAAAGAGTACGAAGGAAACTTCGCGCAGCGAGGCCGTTCCGGCGTCCAAATGCCGCGCGACGCAGGCCACGGCAATGTGTGCGGCCTCATGCACTGGGTAGCCGTAGACACCCGTGCTGATCGACGGGAAGGCCAGCGTTTTGACCGCACGTTCCTCAGCGAGATCGAGACACTTCTGGTACGCCGAAGCAAGCAACTCCGGCTCGCCGCGCTGGCCGCCGTGCCATACCGGGCCGACCGCGTGAAAGACATACTTCGCCGATAGCTGGCCGGCCGAAGTTGCGACGGCACTCCCGGTGGGGCATCCGCCCGCCGCCGCTCGGATGGCGTCGAGCTCACGCATGATGGCCGGACCGCCCGCACGGTGAATCGCCCCATCCACACCTCCGCCGCCGGCGAGTTGGGAGTTGGCCGCATTCGCGATGGCATCGGCGGGCAGTTTCGTAATATCGCCCTTGAGCAGCACCAGCCTGGCTCCCGAGGAAAAGGTACGTTCCATTCTGGCCTCTATTGCCCCCTATCCGGGCATGTGAGCGCGTCAATCAGCCTCGGCGCTCCCGGGCATGTGTGATGCACGGTGTAGGCGAGCACGCAGACCAGCACAAACACGATGCCGAACGGGATTGCCGTACAAGACAATACGCTGCGCAGCCATCCCGCCGATTCGGCCCGCTTCGCCGAGCGTTTCAAACTGGATGCCAGGAGTGCACCCAGGGCGATTTCAGGAAGAATCTCCGGCGCGGCCCAAATCAAATAGGCGCCGGCGCCAAAGATCGCCAGGATCACCGCGGCCAGGGCGAGCAGGATCCAGATGCCTTCGTCGAGATCGATGTCGAGGCTGAAGCCGGAGAAGCTTGAGCCGCCGCCGGAGGA
>JBDTVQ010000488.1:0-4593 GCA_040007195.1 Acidobacteriota bacterium
GAGACGCTGATCAGCGAAGAGTATGACCGCCCGGTGATCGTCGAGAAGTTTCCGCAGGCGATCAAGGCGTTCTATTTTGAGAGTGATCCGGATCGTCCGGAACTGGCGTTGGGCGTGGACTTCCTGGCTCCCGAGGGCTACGGCGAGATTGTCGGCGGCGGCCAGCGCGTGCACAGCCTGGAACTCCTGGAGAAGCGCATCGCCGAGCACAACCTGCCGCGTGAATCGTTCGAGTGGTATCTCGATCTGCGCCGCTTCGGTGCAGTACCGCACGCGGGCTTCGGGATGGGAATCGAGCGTGTGGTGACGTGGATCTGCGGCATCGACCACCTGCGCGAGACAATCGCGTTCCCGCGCATGTTGTACCGGACGAAGCCGTAGGAGCGAGTCTATCGCGGGCGGCGTAGCATCGTGGTCATCATCGGTGAGGAGCCATATTGGATGATGCCGGTACGCACAAAGCCGTGGCGCTCATAGAGCGAGACGTTGCGCGGGTTGCTCGATTCGAGATAGGCCGGCAGCCGGTCCCGATCGCACATGGTGAGCGTGTGGCGAAGCAGGGCCGAGCCGAGTCCGAGGCCCTGACAGGTCGGATCGGTACCAATCATGGGCAGATACCAGTGGGGTTCGATGGGGTGGAATTGCGCCATCTGATCCATCAGGCCGAACAGTTCGGTTTGCCTCAGCGCCGGGACGGTTTGCTGCATGCAGGCGACCAGGCCGTCGGCATCTGGTTCCACGCCCGGCGGCAACCACATCGCGGCGGCGTTGTCGGTCATGAAGGCCGTGTTGTGCGTGAACGCGCGCCCGGCAAACGCCCGCGTGAAGGCGGGAAAGCCGGCGAGATAGGTTGCGGCGTCTGGATAAGCCCATCGTGCGACCGGATCGGTGGCGAAGGCGGCGACGAGGGTCATCACCGCGCTTTCGCGCTGGGCGGCAGGCACCGTCTGGATCGTGACAGGTACAAAGGTAGTGGACATGAAATCGTTCTCTCTATGATTGGCGCGTGACGGCGGGACGGGGTGGCTCAAATGAAGTGTTAATTCTCCGCGCCCCCTCCCCAGCTAAGCTAAATCTATGCGCCATTCGCGGATTGCGGTGATCGGTGCGCCCCTGGATTTGGGCGCGGGGCGGCGCGGTGTCGATATGGGGCCGTCGGCGATCCGGGTGGCACGGCTGAAGGCAAAGCTGGAGTCGTTGGGTTACGAGGTGAACGACGAAGGCAACGTGGAAGTAGAGCAGGCCGAAAGCCGGGCGGTGGGGCGGGAGGATGCGCGATACCTGGACGAGATTGCCGCGACCTGTCGAAAACTGTCGAAGGCTGTCGAACATGCTCTCAACGACGGGCAATTTCCCCTGGTGTTGGGCGGGGACCATTCGGTGGCGGCGGGCACCGTCGCGGGAGTGGCGAGTCACTTTCGCAAGAAGAAGCAGAAGATCGGTTTGATCTGGGTGGATGCGCATGCCGATATGAATACGCCAGAGACGAGCCCTTCGGGGAACGTGCACGGGATGCCGCTGGCGAGCCTGATCGGGATGGGGCCCGAGGCGTTGGTGCGGCTGGGCGGGTTTGCGCCGAAGGTGTTGCCGCAGAACGTGGCGCTGGTGGGCATTCGCGATGTCGATCAATTGGAGAAGCCGCACATCAAATCGTCGGGCGTGCGGGCCTTCACGATGCGGCAGATCGACGAGCGCGGACTGCTGCACGCGATGAGCGAGGCGATTCGGATTGCTTCCGAGGGTACGGCGGGTTTCCATGTGAGCTTCGATATGGACGGGGTCGATCCGGACGAGGCGCCGGGTGTGGGGACGCCGGTGCGGGGCGGCATTACGTATCGCGAGGCGCATCTGGCGCTGGAGTTGGTGTGCGATAGCCAGAAGATGGTGAGCTTTGAGGTTGTGGAAGTGAATCCGGTGTTGGATGTGGCCAACCGGACGGCGGAGTTGGCCGTCGAACTGATGATGTCGGTGATGGGGAAGCGGATTCTGTGAAGCGCCTGGCTGCGTTGGTATGTCTGGCGTGCGCGGCGCGCGCCCAGGACGAGCCGAATCCTGTTGAGGAGGCGCTCAAGCGAATGGCTGATGTCTATTCGCTTGTGGAGCAAAATGCCGCGGCGCCGGTGGACCCGAACCACGCATTTTACGAGGGCGCGTTGCCGTCGATGCTGCGCAAGCTCGATCCGCATTCGGTGTTTTTCACGCCGGGACAGTTCGATCAACTGCGCGACATGCAGCGCTCGGAGACGAAGGGATTCGGGACGGTGGTGAGCATTCTGCCAGGGCGCGTGATCGTGCTGCAGACGCTGGAGGGAACGCCGTCGGCGAGGGCAGGATTGCAGCCCGGCGATGAGATTGTGGCGGTGAACAACATCCGGCTGGACCTGCTGACGGCGGACCAGTTAATCGGCCTGCTGAGCGAGAGCCGGCGGGCGGAGGCGGTGTTGATTGTACGGCGCACAACCTCGCCGCGGCTGCTCGAGTTCCACATGAAGCCGGAGGCGATGACGTCGCCGAGTGTCGACCGGGCCTTTCTGCTGCGGCCGCAGGTGGGCTACGTGCGCATCACGAGTTTTGAAGGTGAGACAGGGAAGCAACTGAAGGCGGCGATCGAGAAACTAGGCGGCGGGGCATTAAAGGCGCTGGTCCTCGACCTGCGCGGGAATCCGGGGGGCATCATCACGGTTGCCGTCGAAGCGGCGTCGCTGTTTTTGCCGCCGGGCCAGGTGGTGGTAACCACACGCGGGCGGGCGAAGGCGAATGAGGATTTGAAGACACCCGAGAACGGCACGCCGTACACGTTTCCACTGGCGGTTCTGGTGGATGAAAAGTCTGCGAGCTCGTCGGAGATTGTCGCGGGCGCGATGCAGGACTACGGGCGGGGCAAGCTGATCGGCACGCGCACGTTCGGCAAGGGGCTGGTGCAGAGTATTTTTCCTCTCGCGCAGGGCACGGGGATGGCGCTGACCACGGCGTTCTACTTCACGCCCAAGGGGCGGCTGATTCAACGCATGCTGACAGAGGGGCAGTTGGCCACATACGGCGAGGGTGGTTTGAAGCCCGATATCGAAGTGACGCCCGAGCCGGCGACGCGCCTGCGCGCCTTTCTCGATTTGAGCGCAATGTTCACCACATTTGCGACCGAGTATGTGAAGTCGAACAACGGAATCACAGCGGGGTTCGAGGTGTCGAATGAACTGCTCGACAAGTTCCAGGCGTTTCTTGCTGATCGCAAGGTCTCGCCCGGTGTGAACGAATGGTCCCGCGAGCGCGAATGGATCCGCAGCCGGTTGCAGCAGGACATTTTGAACCAGGCAGTCGGCGTGGATAAAGGAGACGAGGTGGAGATGCAGCGGGACGTGCAGGTGAAGCGGGCGTTGATTGAACTGGGGGTGTTGTAGTGCGGTGGGCGGCGTTGACGATGCTTGCCGGATGCCTTGCGGCGCAGGAGCCGAAGCGGTATGAGGCGAGCGCGGCGGCGCAGCCGCTGACGATTGACGGCAAGCTCGATGAGGCTGCGTGGGCCAGAGCGGCGTGGACGGACCTGTTCGTGGATATCGAGGGTGACGTGAAGCCACAGCCGCGGTTCAAGACGCGCGCCAAGATGACGTGGGATTCGACATATTTCTACATCGCGGCCGAAATGGAAGAGCCCGACTTGTGGGCGCTCTACCGCGATCACGATTCGGTCATTTTTCACCAGAACGATTTTGAGGCCTTCTTCGATCCGGACGGCGACACGCTGAACTATTTCGAGTTCGAAATGAACGTGTTGAATACTACTTGGGACCTCTTTCTGCCCAAGGCCTACCGGATGGGCGGCAAGGCCGACAACAGTTGGGAGATGCCGGGGCTGAAGACGGCGGTGCATGCCGAAGGCACGATCAACGATCCGAAGGACCGCGACAAGCGCTGGACGGTGGAGATGGCATTCCCGTGGGCGGCATTCAATCGCGGCCCGCGTCCGGCGGTGGCGCCGAAACCTGGGGAGAGCTGGCGGGTGAACTTCTCGCGCGTGGAGTGGCAGTTGATCGTGAAGGACGGCAAGTACGAAAAGGTGGTGGGCTCGAAAGAGGACAACTGGGTGTGGACGCCGCAGGGAGTCGTAAACATGCACGTGCCGGAGAAGTGGGGCGTGGTACGGTTCGTGCGCTAAGCAGGTTCGGGCGGCAGGCCGAGTCCGGAGATTTTCATCTCGGACAGCTTCATACCGACGCTGCGGGTGTGCCACTCGAGCCGCCCTTCCAGGCGCCGGCAGAAGTCATACGGATTGGCGAGGCCTTCGTGAGCCGAGAGTTCGCGCAACAGGGCGCGTCCTTCGGAGTCGAGCAAACCGCCAATGAACTTCTCAGCCCGAGCGTTGGAGTTTGCATAGCGCACGAGCGGAACATTTTGTTGAAACTTGACGGGGTCCTGAATCCAGCAATGGGCGTGGAAGGTGAGACTCAGCGGGCTGCCCGCGATTTCCGTCTTGGTGTCGTATTGAATGGGAAACGGGGCGGCCGGGATGACGACAAGGCGTTCGAGGAATGGGCGCAACACCACAATCCCGGGCTTGTAAACACCCGGGCGGAGGCGTCCCAGACGCTCTATCAA
>JBDTVQ010000489.1:0-4579 GCA_040007195.1 Acidobacteriota bacterium
TTCGCGAACTCGCCGCCCTCGGCTACTACGCCGTTCACGGCTGGCTTTAGGCCACGGGGGTTCGTCTTGCGCTAGCGGTTCGAGATCCGCTCCCAGAGCTTTTGATAGAGGTCATCGCCCAGTGCCCTCCGCACGCCTTCTTTGAACTCGTACCGCGATGCCTCCCATCGCCGCCTCGCCGGAGAAAGCGTCAACAACCTCCGCAGCCCGGCCTCTTCCAGCGTGTTCCGCACCATGTACCGGCCAATCAGACTCAGCTCGCCGCGACGACGACAATTCATCCATGGGTTGGACAGGTAGAACCGCCGGTAGCCGGCCTTCTGGCACGCCCTCACCACCCGCTCGTCCCACCGGCCTCCCGGCGCCGACAAGGCGTCCACGGGGACACCCAGCCAATCTTCCAGAGTCTTGCGCGCCCCGTGAAGCTCCTGGTCCAGTTCTTCCTCGCTGCACGCAGTCAGGAATTTGTGGCTCCATCCGTGGCATTGGACACTATGCCCGCGCGCGGTCAACTCCCGCAACTGATCCTGACTCAGAAAGCCTGGCTTTTTCCCCATCCAGCCGACGGTCACGAAAAAGATTCCGCGCAGATTATTGGCTTCCAGAATCGGCGCGGCCACGTCGAACTGCGTGGCGTGCCCGTCATCGAAGCTCACTTCACAACCGGGCCACTGATTGCTGCCCAGCAGCGCGACATGGCTCTGGAAGCCCGCCACATGCATGCTGTAGGCATAGGCGTCCGGCTCGGCGCCGAACTCGTGATAGGCCAGAATCATAACCGAGTGCCCGAAGCCAGCCCCGCCATCTCCGCAGGCAGGCCCTCGCCGGAGGCAATCCAATCGCGAAATGACTGAAACGGATAGCGTTTCATTAGCCGTACCAGCCGATTTTCCATGCGCCCCAGGTTCGTGTAATGCCGAAAACGCGACCGCAGCTTCCCGTTCAGCCTCGGTTGCGCCGGATCGATCTCCCACGGATGGAAGTAGATCACCACCGGCTGGCCAAATTCGGCTTGAATCCGGTCAATGGCCCAGCAAGTGTAGGCAAATGGCAGGATGCGCAGGTATCCGCCCCCGGCCGCCGGCATCGTCATGCTGCCCACCCTCACGGAAGCCGGCGGAAACTCCGGCAGCTTATTGGCATGCACATAGGGACGACGGCTCGCCCCCGGCACGCCGTAGATGTCGTGAACAATCGGGAAGATGCTCGAATCGTACTGGAAGCCTTCTTCGGCCAGCACGTCCAGCGCCCAAAGCGACTTCTGAGTAATGGACCAGCTCGGCGCCCGGAACCCTTCCACCTTTTGGCTCCCCGCCTGCTCAATCACGTCCCGCGCCATCCGCAGGTCCTCCCGGAACTGTTCCGGCGTCAGGCTGAAAATCGTGCGGTGCCAGTAGCTGTGGCAACCCAGCTCATGACCTCGGCGGCTCGTCTCTGCCACCAAGCCGGGGAATTTCTTCGCCACCCAGCCGACATAAAAGAAGGTGGCTCGGACCCCGTGTTCGTCGAACAGGTCCAAAATCCGCCGCGTATTATCGGCCACCCTTGTTGGGAAGCTGTCCCACTGGTCCGGCCGCACCCGGTCGGCAAACGCCTCAACCTGGAAGTAATCTTCCACGTCGACGCTCATGATGTGCCGGATCGCCACGAGATTTCATTATAAGCTTGGTCACTGATCGCCAACAATTGGGGGATCCCCTGACCACCCTCGGACTCCCCCTTTCGACTCCGCTCAGCGCCCGGACCCTGGGCCTCCAGCCCCTGTTCTTGCTATGATGTAGCCTAAAGGGCTGCCGTTGCCAGTACAACTTTCCCGGATCCGGCCGATCCACCCTTAATCAAGCAAGGACACATGAGCGTGCCACTTGTAAGCGTTATTGTTCCCACCTATGATCGGGTTGCATTCCTTCCGGAGACGGTCAAGTCCATCGTCAAATGCGATGATCACCGCCCCGCCCGACCTCATTCGCTGGGCCGTGTACCGTCGATTCTACAAACGAGATCCAGTGTGACCTATCCTCAGGGCCATTTGCCTGCGAGCCTTCTCATTAGGATTCACGACAACCTGAGGCCACATCTTCTCTGGCCGCGCGTGAGGGACGTCTTCCCGGGGGTGTGGCATGAACGTCATTCAGATGATTTCCAGCGGCGGATTCTACGGTGCAGAACGCATGATGGTCCACCTGTCAGCCACTCTCGCGGAGATGGGCTGCCGTGTACTTGTCGCCGTTTTTTGCAATGAGCTGAACCCGCATTTGGAAGTAGCCAAGGAAGCACGCCGCCTGGGTCTCGAAGTCGAGGAAATCCAGTGCCGCGGTCGAATGGATCGAACTGCGATTCGCCAGATCGCAGCGATGGCTTCTTCCTTCGGTGCTTGTCTAGTCCACTCACACGGCTACAAACCCAACATGTATGCCCGGCTTGCACTTGGGCTCAATGGTCCCAAACTTGTTTCCACCTGCCATGGCTTCACAGACGAAACACGCCGAATTCGGTTGAATAGCTGGCTGGACTGCCGCCTCCTTCGCGCTTACCATGCCATCTCCGCCGTCTCCGACGGCGTGCGCGACCGCCTGGTCGAATCTGGTATCCCGGCCTCTCAAATCCGGGTGATCAACAACGGAATCTCCTTTGGCACCTTCGCTCATGCCGCTCCATCTCTCGAGCGCCGGCAAGGCCAGCTCTTGGTCGGGTTCGTCGGCCGGCTCATCCCCCTCAAGAATCCTCTTGGTTTCCTTGCCGCCGCCCGCTACGCCGCCGCTGTCGTTCCTCATGCGCGGTTCCTCTACATCGGCGATGGCCCGGACCGCGCCCAAATCGAACAGCTCAGCCGCGAATGGGACATCGAGGACCGCGTCTCTTTCCTCGGCTTTCGCGCCGACATGCCCTCTGTTTACGCTTCGCTCGATCTTCTCGTCCTCCCCTCTTTCACCGAGGGCCTCCCTATGTCAATCCTCGAGTGTATGGCCGCCGGACGTCCCGTGATCGCGACTCGCGTAGGGGCCGTTGACAAGCTCGTGCAGGACGGCGTAACCGGCGTCTTGCTTGACCCCAACGATCAGCCGGCGCTCGACAAAGCCGTCGTCCGCTTGCTCCAAGACCGCCCGCTCGCCGAGAAACTGGCCGCAGCCGGACAACAGCTTGTTCGCGAACAGTTCTCCACCGAAGCCATGACCCGGCAGTATCTGGATCTCTATCGCTACGCCGGAGCCAAGGAGTGACTCGGCCCGCCTCCCCGCCGCGCCCCAAAATCCTCTTCCTGAATGACCGCCTTCAGCATTTGGGCGGTGCCGAATCGGTCCTCCTCACGATGACACGCCTGCTGCCTGCGCTAGGCTATGATTGCGTCGTCGCCACGCTCGATCCGGCCCCTGTCATCCATACTCTTTTCCCCTGTCCGGTCGAAGTCGTCCCTCTTCGGCGCGTCGCCAGTTTGCACGGCATCCGCTGCGCTCTGCAATGGTTGGGCATCGTTCGCCGTCACAAGCCCGACATCGTCCAGTGCTTCTCTGAAACCTCGGATCTCTTGGGCGGCCCCCTGGCCCGCCTTGCCGGCGCCCCCGCTCTCATCTCCAGCCAGCGCGACATGGGCTATCGATTTGCCCCGCGCCATCTCCGAGCCTATCGCCGGTTCCAGGGCTGCTTCACTCAGGTTCACGCCGTCACCGATGAGGTGAAGCGGATGTGCGTCGAAACCCTGGGCTTCCCCGAGGACAAGGTGCACTGCGTTTACAACGGCCTTGACCTGGATGCTTTCGATTCTGCCCAATCTACCGTCTCCCCGCCGGAGCGCTTCGGCTTCGCACCGGGACGCCGCCTCGTGCTCACCGTCGGCAATCTCCGGCCTGTCAAAGGCGTCGATACGTTCATCGAAGCGGCGGCGCTTCTGCACACACGCTTCCCCGATGCCGCCTTCATTGCCATCGGCGCGCCCAGTGAGCCGGACCACCACGCACACCTCGAACACCGCATCATCCAGTTGGGCCTCTCCGACGTCGTTCGCCTCCCCGGCGCCCGCACCAACATCCCGCACCTCTTGGCCTCGGCCGATCTCTACTGCCAGCTCTCTCGTAGTGAAGGATTCTCGAATGCGCTGCTCGAAGCCATGGCCTCGCGACTACCCTGCGTGGCAACCTCAGTCGGCGGCAACCCCCTCATGATTGAGTCAGGACGCACCGGATTGCTGGTCCCTCCAGAAGATGCACAAGCCGCAGCAAATGCTATCTCGAGCCTGCTCGCCGACGACTCGGTTGCCCGCGGATACGGCGCCGCCGCTCGCGCCAAGGTCGAGGAGTCCTTTACGCAGAAAAAGATGTTCGAAACCCTCTCCGGACTCTACGCCCGGCTTCTCCGCCCAACACGCCGCTCGTAGACATCCCGCAGCGTCTGTGCAGATCGTGCCCGTGCCCGCTCCAGCGTAAACTCCCGGCACACTCGCTCCCGACCCACACGCGCCATCCGCGCTCGCTGTCCCTCATCGCGCGCCATCCGCACCATCGCTTCCCGGATCTCCCCCTACCTTTTTCCCATCCACAACCAGTCCCCTTCCCACATCCACAATTGCCTCGGCCGCCCCCCT
>JBDTVQ010000490.1:0-4561 GCA_040007195.1 Acidobacteriota bacterium
GCAAAGCCAACCCACAATACCCAAGCGGGCCATTCCAATGCGTCCCAAAGGCCCCACGAAACTAGGCAAAACAAGGAGAACATCACGATGGGAAGGATGCACCCGGCGAGTACGCCTGTACCTACAAGGCCGATTCCACGAAGCCGGTTTAAAAGCATGTGCTAGAAGTCAGCCATTTCCGGGAAGCTGCACAGCACGACGCGTGATGGTCAAGTATAGGAGCACAGCAGTAGCCACGTTCACAATGGACCATAACTCACGAGGCAGGTGGATACTTATAATGGGGTTGTAAACCACCGCGGTGATACCCAAGGCCCAAGGCCAGCCAGCCTTTTGGGCATCCAACGCGCGATATGCGCAATACGCACAGATTGCGCAGATTATGATTCGAAGCAGGACGTAGTACCCGTACGGGTTGATGGGGACGAGCGCCCACAGAAGCATTGCGATACCGATCAGTTGTACGATGGGTCGATGCTCTTGGGATGGCGGTTGGGGCATGGTTGAGAGTTCCACTACATGCTCCTAACAACTCTGCCGCTCAGCTGCCGGTCACATGGACCAAGAGTGGCGAGCGCGGACGCCGGACGGCTGCTGCGGCGGGTATGGCGGCAGGCCGTCGCGACTAATCGTGCGTTTCCCGAAGCGCTAACCAACCTCACTGATCGCCTTACGTACGTGTTGCAGAGATTGCTCATTCTCTTCCGGCGTGGCATAACCTCGCTGCTCTAGTTCTGAACAAGCCCTGTTGAACGCGGACATCAGCTGCTGTCCTGCCATGGAAAGCATCCCGCGATACACATGGTAGTTTCCCGAACACAGGTGGTCAGCCAAAATGTTCTGAACAACGACCAGCCCGAGTTCATCTGGCGCATAGCCGTCATGGCGCACACGCTGAAGCACAATCTCGGTATTGCGTAAGACCGCCCTGCATGAAGAGTACACCGGAAGGGACTTCGACACAGTGCCCTCCAATGGCTCCATGGCAGATCGAAGTGCAATCTTCGGCTCCTCAGGTGGCCAGATGTTCCACAGAAGTTTCTGAAAGGCGGTTGGTTTTCGTATTGGCAGTTCCGGCAAAGGTCGGCGCTTCGCCTGAGCCTGCACCCCTTTTTCTTGAGCCGCAGCAAGACGTATATCTTTCCGCTCAACATTAGTTGGTGAGTTTGCCACGGGCGCACTGCGCGGCAGCGACGGCGCAGCCATTTCTTGCTCCCACCGCTCATCCTTTAGAGCTTGGAGCTCCTTTGCCTGCTGTGCTTCAAGTGCCGACCAATCGTTCCACTTCCCCTTGTATCGGTTGACTGCTGGGAGCCCACCATAGTCCGCCTCATCCAGGATATGCAGGCCGACCATATCGGGATGACCAACGCTGTAGAAGTGCAACGTTGGATCCTGAGCGGACTCTGCCGCGTTCGCGCTTCCGCCTAACTGCCTTGCTCTTGCCCGTGACAAACGTACACCAAGCGGCGTATCGCGCAGCACAGCAATTCGAAGCACCATAACTTTCTGTGCGCGGTCTGGACTCTCCGGCCTGTAGTGAGCTTCGCCTGTGTTGATGTCATGCTGGCGAAATGGGCCAAGAAGACCATCGGCGACGCTAGAAGCGGTGCGGTCAAGAAGATCAAGCCGCTTCTCTAGCGCGAGCCGCAGCGCTTCTCCCATGAAGCATCCGAGTAAGTACTCATCCTGCTCTGAGCGGCTAATGTCTGTCCATGAGCGTGTACCGGTAATCCGGTAGTCGACAGCTTTCTGGAAGAGGATCCTAGGTGCTCGGTTGTTTTCGGGAAGTGCCATGTCGCTTTCTACTTGTCGCCCAAAGTATTGATCGCCTGCCTAACCACTCGGCCGGTCTGCTTCAGCGGCTTATTAGAAGGCAATCTCATTGGCCTGCCTCGCCGAAGATCTCATCGAGTGACGCCGCCAGTAGGCGCTCAGACTCGGGCGTGCCCGAATGCGCGATCTTCTGAAGTTCGCTCCTTGAAGCACCTCGGAACCTATCTCTGATTTCCTGCTGCGTCGTTTTCTCCTGCAATACCCACCTGTTCCAAATGCGCGAGAGGCCGGAGTTCTGCATGAAGCTGGCGGAAGCCAGGCCGAGACTCGGATCGGTCATCGACCGAAAGTCATTTCCTGCGGCCAGGTCGTCCATGACGTTCTGCCAGTAGTGGACGAACGTGTGGCCAAGATCATCGAGGTCGGCCCGCAGCGCGGTTCGCCGGCTCTCCGGAATCTGTCCGATCCAGGACTTGATGAAGGACTTCATCGCAACTTGCTCAGGCCGGGTGTCGTCTTCAAGCGACTTCAAGACTGCCGCGCCCGCGATCTCGCTGTTGTCATTCCAAACCCGTTCCCATTTCGGGGTCTCCCACAGCACAGCGACTCCTTCGTAGGCCGCATACGGCGGCAACACCACTGCAAGGCAACCTAGCGCTGCTCCGTGCCGCGAAAACGTGTGGATGATTCCCCAGATGGGAAGCCCTACGATCAGCACAAGAAACAAAGCGCCGCTCGCTGATGACCCCAAGTTCCGCAGACGGTCTAGCATCGTGTCTGGCTCCCGAGACTTGACTTTCTAACGGCCCTCTGCAGCAGCTTGTTAGTCCGGCTAGAACGGCACTTCATCGAAGCCCGGCTCCGGCGGGCTGCGCTGCTTCTTCGACGTGTGTTCACGGAGCTCAAGTCGGGCTTGGTTTCGACGAAGCCACGTCATTCCTTCAGTCGTAAGCGCGTATGCGACGTAGCGGTCTCCGTGATAGTCCGCGGCCTCTGGGATCACCTCAACGAGTGCCTTCTCAGCCAAGGCGGCGACGCCAATTGTTACGGCCACGTTATTGAATCCAGCGCGGTTCATGTCCTGGCGAACGAAGCTGGCAGCAACCGAACTGCCTGGGGCTTCAATGCTGCCGGCGATGGTTACGAGCAATGCCAGTTCATGCTGAGGAAGGCCATCCGTATCGCTGAGCGGCGGCAGACTGACGGCACGGCCAACTCGCTTTTCCTTCTCTACGGTGGCGCGTAGCCTGTCACTAATGCTCGAGCCCAGTTGCGTGAAGTCACTTGTGGAGTCGGTATTGTACTTGATGACGTGACGATGCTGAATGTCGAACGGAAACCTTGTCTTGCGCTCAGCCGAGCACACGAGCACCACCGGGGTTCGGCATGCAATGGCAAAGCCAAGCTCGTACCACACATTCGGATTATCAAGCGAAATATCTGCAAGACAGACGTCCGCCTTTCGAAGTCGATCTTCGATCTCCTCTATCGGAATGCTCACCGACGGATCCTCGTCAACGCGATAGGGCTCGAGCCCCGCGTTGCGAACAGCCGGAATGTAGACATCGCGACAGCGCAGGTCGAATGGCCCGCCGTCGAATGGCTGGATCAGGAAACAAGTTGGCATGCTGCTTCGCCTTTCCTCGGGTTAACGACTCTGCCGCTCAGCTGCCGGCCACGTGGATCAAGAATGGCACGAGCGCGAGCCGGCCAGCGGTAGCGGCGTGTTAGGCGGCTATTAGTTTGCAACTGATTCCTCCGAGGAACAAGAAGAGATGGGCTTGCCTTGCCCCTGCTTTAATGCCTCTTCCCGTAGCTGCGACAGCCACTGCTGCCGCCAACTAAACACGACCTGTGCAAGGTGCGCCAATTTATAGGAGCCCGCACTCATTAACTTATGCACTCCAACGCACGGGAACTCCGTGGACTGCGTGATCCCAAGCATTGTGAGCGGGTTGATCGTGGAAGCGCGACATCCTCCAGGTTCCTCGCGATGCTTGTAGAAATTCGCTGCGGCGCAAATCGCCTCGACATACGTGACACCGGAAATCTCAGCGCTGTGCCTTTGCCGGAATGCCTTGTGAGCCGTCAGGGTGGGAAAGACCACTTGCAGATCTGCCTCGGTAGCGGCCACGTATGTTTGCAGTGCCACAAAGGCAAGTCCGACTATCTCCTCGGCATGCTCCAAGCCGTCAAGTCCATCCGGTGTTCCACTCGTACACCTCTCGATCCCGCCGTCTAGCGCGTGCATAACCTCGGTTGTCCATGATTGCCGGAAGTCCATTTCCCGAATGTGCATCTACCTTGCCCGCCTAACGTGCAATTCGACTACCCTTCATGACTCAGAAAAGGCCTCTCCGCTCGCCTGCCTACGCTGGAAAGCTTCGTTGGCCATGCCCGCGTCGGCCGCAAGGCGCGCGCTCGAACACCTTCGTCTCTCATCGCACCCTCCGGGCCAGGCAGGCCTGTGTAACACGGTCGACGAAGCTCGGCGAGGGGGCGTCGGCGGTTCGTGAACCGTGCCATCAGTGATGGGCCCATATCTCCCGTGCCCGGCGGACACTCCACCGCGTGCGATACGCTTGTGACCTGCCCTGCGTGTGTCGCCCCGCCCACGCGCGGCCTCAACGCCCCGCAGACCTCGCGGCCTACGCGATATCGAGCAGCTTGTGATTAGGGTTGTTCTTCGCTGCGGCGAACTTGTCCCACTCGGAGCGGAACAGGATCACCGTGCGGCCGCGGCCGTCGAGCGTGAGCATCGAGGTGGAGGGCTCGTTGAAGGTGG
>JBDTVQ010000491.1:0-4549 GCA_040007195.1 Acidobacteriota bacterium
TGAAGCTGCTCGAAGAGAAGCGCGGCAATCAGAAAAAATTCGAGTACATTGGATCGGGCCGGGTGTTGTTGACCTATGAAGTGCCGCTCAATGAAATCGTGCTGGATTTCTACGACCGGTTGAAGTCGGCTTCGCGCGGGTACGCCTCGCTCGACTATCACCTGAGCGGCCACCGTGTGTCGCCGATGGTAAAGCTGGATGTGCTGGTCGCGACCGAGCCTGTGGATGCATTGAGCTTGATTTGCCATAAGGAATTCGCCCATGACCGCGGCAAGGAGCTGATTGAACGTCTGCGCAAACTGATTCCGCGGCAGATGTTCGAGGTCGCGCTGCAGGCGGCCATTGGCAGCAAGATCGTCGCGCGAGAAACGATTCCGGCGATCCGCAAGAACGTATTGGCGAAGTGCTACGGCGGCGACATCTCCCGTAAGCGGAAGCTGCTGGAGAAGCAAAAAGAAGGCAAACGGCGCATGAAGCGCGTGGGCAAAGTCGAGATTCCCCAGGAAGCCTTCCTTGCTGTGTTGAAAGTCGGCAAGACTATCGATTCGGACGATTGATCATGGACGAAGTCTCACAACCCGAACCTGCCGCCGCGCAAACCCCGGCGCCGGTGCCCGATGCATCCTTGCGCGTCGAGCGATACCGCGCGTTGCACGAGAGACGCCGTGAGTGTGGGCAGCGGGGATGGGTGTCGGGGCTCGTGCTGGTGCCGGCCGCCTTCGCCTCGCTGGCGGGGCTGACGAGAATCACCTGTCCGGCGGCGATGGATTTCATGATCCTGAGCGGCATCTCGACAGTGCTGCTGACGATGTGGATGACGCTCGCCGACCGGTTCCGCCAACAGGAGGAGCAGGCCCTCGATTCGATTGCCGAAGCGGAAGGCGTTGAACGCATGCCGGGTGCATTGGGGCGCGCGCGTTTTGGGCGGCTGTTGGTGGCGCTTACGCTATTGGGTTTGTTTGTCACGGCCTGGTATATCCGGCCGCCATGCGAGTCCGAGACGCCAATCGAAGACCCGGAACTCACGCGGCGGCTGTGATAGCCTGCATGAACATGACATCCGGTTTGTTTCGTATTCTGGCCTGTTCGCTCTTGATGGCCGCCTCTTCCTATGCTCAATTGCCCCCTCCGAACAGCACGGGCATTTCGATGGGCCATCTGCATCTGACCGTGTCCGATGTGGACGAAACGAAAAAGTTCTTTGTCGGCGTGATGGGCGCGGAGGTCGTACATGCGGGCCGCCTGGAAGCGTTGAAGCTGCCGGGCGTCATCGTTGTTCTGACGAAGGGCACGCCGGGTGGTGGCACGGATGATTCGATCGTGAATCATCTCGGCTTCCTCACCCGCGATCTGGCCGAAATGAAAGCGAAACTGACGGCGGCTGGCGGAACGGTCGTGAAGGAGATGCCGGACACGCACCAGATGTTCGTGATGTTTCCCGATGGAATCAAAGTCGAGTTCACCGAACAAAGGGATTTGAAATTGCCGCTCATGCATCATCACGTTCACTTCTTCACGAACGATTTGGAAACGATGCGCGCATGGTATGTGAAGCACTTCGGCGCGGTTCCGGGGCGGCGCGGCAAGTTTGAAGCGGCCGACCTTCCGGGCGTGAACCTCTCGTTCTCGCCGAATCCAACCGCCACACTGCCGACGAAGGGCCGCGCGGTGGATCACATCGGGTTTGAAGTAAAAGGGCTTGAGGCCTTCTGCAAGAAGCTCGAAGCTGAAGGCGTGAAGTTCGACACGCCTTACCGCTACGTTGAAGGGATCAAGTTAGGAATTGCGTTTCTCACCGATCCGTTTGGTGTGCGCCTGGAGTTGACCGAAGGACTAAACAGTCTGTAATTCGGTTCTTCACCTGGAAAACTTTTCCTGCGCCTCTGAATCGTAGGTTTTTGTAATCTATGACTTAGCGTCTGGCATGGTGATTGCAAAAGGTTCATTGCAGCCAAACTGCAAGGAGCCAAGGAACCATGAAACATACCAGACTGTTTTGCCTGCTCTTGGCCGGATCACTCAGTGTGTCCGCCTGGGCCCAGAACCCCAATCCAACACTTTCTCAACAACCGTCCGAAATTCCCATCTTCCGTGTCGAAGTAGTTTCACGCAGCATTAAAGCGATCAACTATCATCACCGCAAAGGCTCGACCGAAGTCGGGTTGGTCGGAACCAACCTCGCGCCGCGCGCCAGGGGAGAGGCGAAAGTAGATAGCAAGACGGGAGCCACACAAGTGGAAATCCGCGTCGACCGCCTGCAGCCCGCAGGTGATATTGGCGACGAGTTTCTTACCTACGTTGCGTGGGCTATCACTCCGGAGGGCCGGCCGCAGAACCTCGGTGAAGTCTTCCTCGACGGCGACGACGCCAAGCTGCGCGCCGCCACGGAACTGCAATCGTTCGGCATCCTCATCACCGCCGAGCCTTACTATGCAGTGACACAGCCGAGCGACGCGGTCGTGATGGAAGGCGTCGTGAAGGCCGGCACAACTGGCACGATCACGCCGATCGAAGCAAAATACGAGTTGATGCCGCGCGGCATGTATGTGTCGCGGCTGCCCGCGACGGACCGTGTGAAATGGTCGGTGGAAGGCAAACGCGAAATTCCGCTCGATCTTTTGGAGGCGCGGCAGGCAATTGCGGTTGCGCGATCGGTCAACGCCGAACGCTACGCGGCCGACACGATGAAAAAGGCCGCGACCGACCTCTACAACGCCGAGTCCTACTTGAAATCCAAGGGCGACTTCAAGAAGATCCAAACCCTGGCGCGGAACGTCACCCAGTTGTCCGAAGATGCCCGGCTGATCTCAGTGAAACGGCAGGAAGAAGAATATCTCGAAGCGCAGCGCAAGGAAGCAGCTGACCGGCTGGCCGCGGCGCAGACCGCCGCGGATCAGGAAGCCCGGCGGCGCGAACTTGCCGAGACCGAGAGGAAGCTTGCCGATGAACGCGCCGAGAACTCCCGCCTGAATGCGGAACGTGAAGCCCGTGAACGGCAGCGGGCGGAAATGGAACGCGCGGAGATTGCCCAGCAGCGGGCGGCCGCCGATGCGGCTCGGGCGCAGGCCGAGGCTGGACTGCGCGAGGCGGAGGCGAAGAAGGCCGAGGCGTTGGCCGCCGCTAAGCTGGCGACCGAGCAAACGGAAGTCGCGCGGCGCGAACAGGCTGCCGCCGAGGCCGCTCGGAAGGCCGCCTTGGATGAGCAGGCGCGCTTGCGGGGCGAAGCCGATGCTGCAACGGCCCGCGCTCGTTCCGCCGAAGAAGAACGGGCACGGATGCGCGAACAACTGCGGATTCAACTCAACACCGTGCTCCAGACGCGCGAATCGGCGCGCGGCCTGATTGTGAACATGCCGGACGTGCTGTTTGAGTTCGGCAAGTACAATCTGCGGCCCGAAGCGCGCGAAAAGCTGGCCAAAGTGTCCGGTATCGTAATCGCCTATCCGGGCCTCAAGCTCGAGGTAGAGGGGCATACCGATAGCGTGGGCAGCGATGCCTTCAATCAGACTCTCTCGGAGAAGAGGGCTGAGACGGTGCGCACTTATCTCACCAGTCAGGGCATCAAGAGTGACGCTGTCACGGCTCGCGGATTTGGTGAGTCGAGACCGGTGGCCGATAACAACTCCAGCACGGGACGCCAGGCGAACCGGCGTGTGGAAATCGTGGTGAGCGGCGATGCAATTCAGGCCCCAACACTGGAAAGCAGCTCCGGCTCACGTTAGTCACTTCTTGAGCTGCGGCTCAAGAAGTTGAACGAACGACGGAACCACCTCACGGTATCCAGATGCCGTGGGGTGGATTCCGTCGTTTTGCATCATGCCGGGCTTGGATACCAGCGGCTCGAGTGGAAACGGAATCAGCGTGAGTTTGTGCTCTTTCGCAAGGTCGCGGTAGACCTTTTCGAATTGGCCGATATATTCGGGGCCGTAGTTGCGGGGGAGGGTCATGCCGGCGAGGACTACCTTGGCGCCCGTGCTCTGAAATCCGCGAATCATCTCGTCGAGGTTTGCACGCGTGACGTTGATGGGAAGACCGCGCAGGCCGTCGTTGCCGCCAAGTTCGAGAAGCACCACTTCAGGCTTCGATGCGACAGCCTCCGCCAGCCGCGCAACGCCGCCTGATGTTGTGTCCCCGCTGATCCCCGCATTGACGACACGATAGTGGTAGCCCCTCGCATCCAGGGCCGCCTGCATGAGATCGGGATAGTTTTTGCCGGGCTCCACGCCATAGCCGGCAGTGAGGGAATCGCCGAAGCAGAGGATAACGGGGCGGTCGTCGGCAGGCGGTGGTGCGACGGGATGCGGCTCAACTGGCAGCGGGGTGGAAGCCTGCTGAGCTGTCTGATTTTGATTCTGGCCGCATCCGGCGGACATCAATAAAATCGCCGGAATGAAAAGGACTGCGCGCATCGGTTGCGATAATGGAATTCTCTCATGATTGACGTGCAGGGCCTTCACAAGGTCGCCGATACCGGGACGCATCGCGTGGAGATCCTTCGCGGAGTCGATCTTCACATTCCGCGCGGCCAGTTCATTGCGATCCTCGGTCC
>JBDTVQ010000492.1:0-4517 GCA_040007195.1 Acidobacteriota bacterium
GTGATCCAAAAAGTGCTCCTGAGTGGCGCGCACGCTGTCGCCCTTGTAACCGATGAGCGGACCAGGCTTATAGACGCTGTTGCCATTGAGCAGGATTTCACCCGTGGCAAGAACGCGCATCGAACCGGTTTCGCCTTCGAGAAACGTATTTGCCATTGCCGGTCCCGGTGGTTCAGGATCGCGGAAGCGGTGGCCGTCGATGACGCCGTCCGCCGAGGATTCGTGGGTGAGAATGAGGAGCGCGCGGTCCTCCCCGGCGATCAATGGATTCAGGCGGCGGATGTGCGCCTGGACGGAGACGATGTCGCCGAACAAGAATCGCGCGGTGTCGACGAAATGAATCAGTGTTTCGTAGATGAGGAGCCGTGGCATCTTCGCGAAGTACGGCTGGTTGGGATACGGATGCGGACCCATGCCGTCGCCCTGGCGCACGCAGAACTGGTATCCGATGGGCGCGCCGATCGCCCCGCTGTCGATGAGCGATTTCGTTTCACGGAACCAAGGTTGCCAGCGCCAGTTCTCATGAACCATCACCGGCACACCGGACCCACTGACAAGGCGCGCGAGATCAATACCTTCCTCGAGCGAAACGGCGAGCGGCTTTTGGCAAATTGCAGGAGTTTTCCGCGCGACGGCCAACCGGATCAAGTCGGCATGCGTATCGGGGCGGGTTGCGATGTCGATGAAGTCGAGTTGCTCTCGGTCGAGCATTTCCACGGGATCGGTATAGGCGTGTGGTGCCGAGGCAGCGGCGCGGTCCAGCGCCACGTCGCAGGCGGCCACGATGGAAACACCTTCCATGCGCCGCCATGCTTCGAGTTGAATCTGCCCAAAAAATCCACAACCAATCAGGGCGCCGCGCAGCGGCGTTGAGCTTTGCATTCGTGTCCTTACCGGCGCAGCAGCAGCAGTGCGGGCGCGCCGTCAAATTCCGCCGGAAAGTCGAACGCCGTGACACCCGGCTCGGACTTGCCGGCCGGCCTGCGTTCGCCGCTCCAGGTATTAATCCATTCCGCCGTAAGCGCGCCGTCAAACGTCGCGAGGTTGAGGATCAGTCTCTTTTCCTTTGGGCGCGGCTGCTTGCCCTCGGCAAGGCAGATCATCGTTGTAGATTTGTCGGTGAGGCAGGTCCCGCCTACGGCCAAGCTTGGCTCCGGATTCATTCGCCAATAAGGCGTCGACTCAAACACCTGCTTCAAGATCTGAAATCGCGCATAGCCGGGCGGCTCGGGATCGGGTTTCACGATATCCCAAGCGGTGTTGTTGTAGTAGTACGCGATGTAGCCCCCCGCCATGAGGATGCGGTACGCACGCACCAGGTTTTCTTTCCAGTCCACCTGATTCACGTTGGTGTGGGTGGGCAGCGGATCCACGCCCAACTCGTAGCTGTACTCCACATTCACGATCGGCCGCGCCCGCTGTGCACGGTCGAAGGCGATCATCTGCTCCCAATGAGCGTGCTGCTGGTCGATGCGAAGATCGAGGTTGGTGCTGAGCGCCGGGTCCCACTCGTAGACATCGTCGTCATGCGCGCCCGTCATGTGGCCGTAAGCGTCTTCGGCGCGAATGAGATCGATGAGGTTCTTTTGCAGGCGTTCGTTCTTCTCGTAGAACGACTCCTTGGAGAAGTCCCACACGATGTTCGGATAGGCTTGGTAGCGCGCCACGAAGTAGCGGAAGAAGCGCGCTTCATCGGCGCTGCCGGCTTTGGGCCAGTTCACCTGCTTGTTGTAGACCTTTAGCATGATGTGCGCCACCATGCCCTTCTCGCGCAAGGCCTCCATCATGCCATCGTAGATCTGGAAAAAACGTGGATTCAGGCGGCTATGGTCGGGGTTCTCGTTCGTGCCTTCCCACGGATACACGGGTGCGGGGCCGTAGTCCCACTCGTTTACTTTTCCGGGGCACCAGCGCGTGTCGTGGGCGTACGCGTTGACCAGTACGTAGTTGAAGCCGCGCGCGGAGATCTGATCGATGAGGTGGTGCATCACCTTCCTCTGTGGGTCAAGCATGTCGGCGCCCCAGAGCCAATCGGCCTCATAACCCATGAGGAAGAATCGAGTGCCGTCTTCAAACAGGAAGTGATAGGGATGTTTCGGATCGGCGCGGAGCACGCCATGAGCATTTGCGCTTGTATTGGGGCTTGCTTGAATGTCTTCCGTCTTGCCATTGAGCGCGGCGACGGGAGAGATGGTTCGCATCTTCCATGCGCCTGGCTTTGGCGCGGAGAAGCGCACCTTCCATTTGCCGCCGCCGTCGAAGAAGCCGGGAATGCGGAGCAGTTGCCCGTCGGGTCCGGTGAACTCCGCGTCTACGGCGGCGTCGAAAGGATTTCCCGTGACTGCGGCCGTAAGCGTGAAGTCATGCGGCTGGAACTGCCGCACCTCAATGGCCTGTAAGGAAGCCGCAAGCAGCAGTGTGATTCCAAGACGTTTCAGTCTGCACCTCTCTCTCGATTCTGCACTGTAGCGTCTGGCCTCCCTGCCAGCTAGGAACATCGGGTGAATTTCTTGGACGAACCTGCCTGACCCGTCCGCCTCAATCGCTTGCAACATAGCATGGGGCGCTCCAGTTCGGCCGTCAAGAGGATGATCGAGCGGGACGGTATGAAATTTGCCGCATGTATGATCGAACGAGTTTATCCAAATGAAGAAGATCACGGTTCTGCCCGGAGACGGAATTGGGCCCGAGGTGACATCTGCCGGACTGGCTATTCTGAGCCGCATCGAACGCAAGTTCTCTCAATTGACGTTCGAGTTGGAAGAGTGCCGATGTGGTGCGGGTGAGTTTTTGCGCGGCGGCGATCCGCTGCCTGACAGCACGATGCGGTCGTGCCGCGAGTCCGACGCCATCCTGCTGGGCGCGATGGGCATGCCAAATGTCCGCTGGCCCGATGGCCGTGAGATGGCGCCGCAGCTCGACCTGCGGGAGCAACTCGATCTGTACGCAGGGGTACGGCCGGTCCGGCTCTTTAACAAGGCGCATTCGCCGCTGAGGAATCCGGTGATCGATTATGTCTTAGTGCGTGAGTCGACCGAAGGGTTGTTCACTTCACGGTTGAGGCAGCGTGCGAAAGGCGAACCGGAGGTGCGCGACGAGTTGCTGGTGACGCGCGCCGGATCGGAACGGCTCTTCCATTTCGCGTTCAGGCTGGCGCGCACACGGAAGCGCCAACTGACGTTGATCGACAAGGCCAACGTGCTGCCCTCGATGGCGTTTTTTCGCGAGGTGTTCGATGAAGTTGCCGGGCAATATCCCGACGTCACGGCGGAGCGGGTTTACGTCGATGCAATGGCGATGTTTCTTGTGCGGAATCCTGAGCGTTACGACGTGCTGGTGACCGAGAATATGTTTGGGGATATCCTCTCGGACCTGGCGGCGGGAACCGTGGGCGGCATGGGCATGGCTCCGTCGGCCGACATCGGCAGCCGTTGGGCGGTGTTTCAGCCTGCACACGGATCGGCGCCCGACATTGCGGGTCAGGGCAAGGCGAATCCCGTGGGCATGATTCTCTCGGTGGCGATGATGTTGGAATGGTTTGGCGACCGCGAGAGCGTCGAAGCAGCGGCGATAACGCGGCATGCGGTGGAGACGGTCCTTGCCGATGCGGCAAACGCAACGCCCGACCTGGGCGGTAAGTTGACTACGAACGAACTGACTGCATTGATCGAAGCGGCAATATAGATGACACTCACGCGAAGAGAAGTATCGGTTGGACTGTTGGCAGGTACGGCGTGGGGGCGCTCGCCGGCAAATCACTTCCCAGGTGCGCAGTGGAACCGGCGCGAGCCGTCCGCCATGGGTATGGATGGCGCGAAGTTGGACCAGTTGGCCAAGAACCTGGAGGGTCACGGCTGCGTGGTCAAGGATGGATACGTGGTGAAGGCGTGGGGCGACCTGGCGGAGAAGCGGGATTGGCTGTCGTCCGTGAAGCCTGTGTTTAGTACATTGCTCTTCTTCGCGATTCAGGAAAAGGTGTTGAAGAGTGTCGATGTGCCCCTGGTGAACTACGGCTGGGACTTCCGTCCGAAGGACCGGACGATGACCTTCCGCCACGTGGCCGACATGACCAGCGGCTACGCCAGGCCCGAAGCGCCGGGTGCGGCGTTTGCTTATAACGATTACGCGATTCAGCTCTATCAGAAGACGCTCTTCGATCGCGTGTACAAACAGGATCCGGATGCAGTGGCCAACGCCGCGAGCAGACTGGGAGCGCTGCAACTGGAGGACGGGTTGACCTTCAATGCGCGGCGCCGGCTACTCGCTTCCGTTCGTGACTTCGCGCGTGTGGCGTGGTTCTGGCTGAACCAGGGGCGTTGGGGCGGAAAGCAGGTGCTCGACCGTAAATTCTTCCGCAAGTACCAGAAGCCTGATGTGCCGTTTGGCTTGCCGCACACGCAGCAGGCGGAGAACGACGATTACCTGGGAATCGGCACATTTGGGGGTGGCTCGGATCACTTCACGAAGTTTGGGCCGGGAGTCTATGGCTTCAACTGGTGGTTTAACAAGACCAGCCG
>JBDTVQ010000493.1:0-4500 GCA_040007195.1 Acidobacteriota bacterium
CCGCCGGATTCCGATATTCTCCAATGAGAGGGTTATCCGATGCGAAGTTTGCGGCCGGTCCTTTTCCTGCTCCCGCTCTTATCCTTTTCCAGCAACGCCTCCGCCGCCGTGGCAAGCCTGATCTGCAACTCCACGGCCGTGCAGGCAGTGGTGCGGACTGAGGGACTCACCGAACGCCTGGGCGAGATGGTATTCACCTGTAACGGCAATATTCCCGGCGGAGATGTCGGAGCCAGCTTCAGCGTTTTCATGAACGCTCCCGTCACCAATCGAATCGACGGCAATGGCTTCACCGACGCCACCTTAACCGTAGACTCCGGCATCGGAACCATTCCCGCCACCGTCCGCGGCCGGCTGGTCGGCTCAAACGCATTAGTCTTTGAGCACCTCAACTGGACGCTCACCTCGTTCGCCGTCTCCACCATCAAGATTGCCAACATCCGTGTAAACGCCACCGGCCCGTCCAATCGCGCCATCTTGGCATCGGTCGCCACCAACGGTCTCTCGCGCATCGTTACCAATCAACCGAACCTCACCATCGGTTACACGCAGCCGGGCCTGCTCGCCAACCTCTCCACCGCATCGATTCTGTGCGACGGATCGCCCCTTCCCGAAGGCGGCCTGGCGACGCTTTCCAATCTCTATTCTGCCGGCACGCGCGTCAGTTCGATCCGCGTCACCGAAGGTACAACCAATGGCTTTGAGCCTCGCCAGTTGAACACGACTTCCGGAACGCGGGTCGTCGTCAAATACTCTGGCTTTCCCACCGCCAGCCAGGTCTTCGTTCCTGATGTAGTTGCAGGCTCCAGTGCCACGGAGCAGAGCGCGGCAGGGGATTTGGGTGTTCCCCGCGCGCTGGGCAAGTACACTCCCGGCGGCTCCGGCCAACTGCTGCTGATCCGCGTGCACGGTCATGACGCCAATGGCGCGGGCGGCGCACTCGTCTGGGCGCCCCCCTTTGGCGCGACCGGCCCGCTTACGTTCGACGGCGCTTCCGGTGTTTCGCTGACCAACGGTGCGGGCATCGCCGTGTATGAGGTCTACGATTCAGCTCCGTCGATCCTTGAGAGCGCGCAGATTCCCACATTCCTCGCCCTGCCCTTGCCCACCGGAGGCCAACCTACCCTTGCGCAGGCAAGCGTCAGCTACGGCCCGCTGAGCGACGTGAAAGTTGCCAGTGAGACCGCACCGATTCCGCGTTTCGCCGCCGTCGCTCCCGGGGTCGACTGCACCATCGTCAAAGACTGCGGCGCCGACTACTTCCCGCACCTCTTTGTCGACGCTCCTCCGCTGATCTTTCAGGCGCAAGCGGGCGTGCCCGGTTTCCTCGGGAAGTTCATCCGTATTCTCAACGACAATGGCGGCCTCATGATCTGGACGGCGACGATCCAGTACGGACGCGACGGTCCCACGGGGTGGCTGCGTGTGAGCCGCGAAATTGGCACGAACAACGCCTCGATCATTCTCGATGCCTTTCCCGAGAAATTGACAGCGCCCGGTGTCTACACGGCAACGCTGATCATCGACGCCGGGCCCCTTGCCGGAACCCGAATGCTGCCCGTCTCGATCACGGCCACCGAAGCGCCGAAACCGATTGTACGGCCCGCGATCTCCAAGGTCTATAACGCCGCCGATCCGCGATTCGCCACGCTTGTGCCCGGTTCGCGCGCCGTGCTGGAAGGCGCCCGGTTGAAGGGCGACCAGATGCAGATCGTGATCGACAACGTCGACGCGCCCATTGTTTCCTCCACGGACACGCGAGTCGAATTCGTCGTTCCCGCGTCGCTTGGCTTCCGTTCCGCGGCGCTATTGGTGTACACGGCCGGCTTTGTGCCCAGTGAGGCGTTCAGCGTAGCGCTCACAGCCGCGGCGCCTGCCATCTACCCGAATGGCGTGCTCAATCAGAACGGCGTCCCGAACTCACTGGAGAATCCGGAGTTCGTCGGCAACATATTTCAGGTCTTCGCCTCCGGTTTGCCCGATGCGTCTCTCGGCACAATTTCCGCGAAGATCCATGATCGGGAAATCTCCCAGCCTCTCTTCGCCGGGCCCGCGCCCGGACTCGACGGAATTCAACAGGTGAACTTCGCAATTCCCGACGATCTGCCGGCAATGAACAGCGAAGTGATCGTCTGCGGGTGGCCCGCCAACTCCCCGGGGCAGCGCGTCTGTTCGCCGCCCGCCGTCATTACGCTCCGGCGGCCTGAGCCGCAGGCGCCCTAAATGCGGGTTTACGTTTACTATGTGGGCAAGGCCCGCGACGAGCACGCCAACGCCATCGCCGAAGAGTTCCTCAAGCGCACGTCGCGTTGGGCCAAATGCGAGATGCGCGAGATCAATCCACGCCGCGCTGATTTCTTGGAGAAACATCCCACGGCTGCTTTCGTCATGCTCGATCCCGCCGGCAAGCGGTGGGACTCGGCCGCCTTCGCCGCCCAGATCCGGGCGTGGGAGGACGAATCGCGCGACGCCGTATTCGTACTGGGCGGCCACGACGGACTCCCGCCTGAGTGGCGCTCGCGTGCAACGGTTCTGGTTTCGCTCTCGCCGATGACGTTTCCGCACGAACTGGCCCGCGCGATGGCCGCCGAACAGATCTACCGCGCCTTCGCAACCCTGCGCGGACACCCCTACCCGCGTTGATTTCATTTCGGAGGAGATCGCCCTGTTTCGCGCTCGTCCCGGCGACGAGTCCCGGACGTTGAAACAATCCCCCCGCCGCGGCCGTCACTCTGAGTGCAAGGTGTAGGAACGCCTGAGCGGCCGCTCGCCCTGCCGCACCGCCGCAGGCGCCGGCCATCGCCCGGACCGCTACCCCGCCGTGCCGTAGGATAGTTACTTGTCTCGCATTTCGTCCATGGCCAACTCGTCGGGCCTGCGCTGGCCGCTGGTGTATACCGGAGTTTTTCTCACTACGCTTGCAACACTGATGCTGGAGCTCACGCTCACACGCATCTTCTCCGTCGTTTTCTACTATCACTTCGCGTTTCTCGCGATCTCCATTGCCCTTTTTGGCCTCGGTGCGGGTGGCGTGTTTAGTTACGTCGTGCTCGGCTGGCCGGGCTCGCTTTGGCGCAAGCTGGCCGTGTTATCGACGCTCAACGCCTTCTTCGTCGTGCTGTCGGTCTCGTACATCCTGACGCGCGACGCCGAGATGACCAACGCTGCCCTCGCCGGGGTCTACATCGTGAGCGCGCTGCCGTTCCTCGTCTCCGGCATCATCGTGTCCGTCGCCATCGCGGAAACCATCGAACGCATTGAACGCGTGTACTTCTTCGATCTCCTCGGCGCCGCGGGCGGCTGCCTGTTGCTTCTGCCGTTGCTCAACACGATCGGCGCACCCAATACCGTCATCGGTACGGGTGTCCTGTTTGCCTCCGCTTCGGCCCTTTGGTACACCCTTGCCGGCTCCGTGCGCATGCGCATTGTCAGCGTCGGCGTCGCACTCGGCCTCGTCATTTTCATCGTCTTCAACGCGAAGAACCATTTGGTCGACGTGCGCAGCGCCAAGGGTGTGGAACTCACTGGTGAAAAGTTTGTGAAGTGGAACAGCTTTTCGCGCATTGCCATTCAGCCGGATAAACACAGCCTGTCGCTGCTGATCGTGATCGACGGCGACGCTTCCACGGGCATCGCCAATTTCAACTTTGACAACCTTACGCCGGCCGAGCGCGGCAATTTGCTCAAGCAGGGGCCGGGCCTGCCCTATGTGCTGCGTCCCGGCGCCAAAACGCTGATTATCGGACCCGGCGGCGGTTGGGACGTTTCGCGAGCGCTCGCCGGCGGCAGCAAAGACATCACCGGCGTCGAGATCAACCCGATCATCGCCAACACGATCATGCGCGAGCGCTTCCCGAATTTGAGCCAGCGGCTCTATTTCCGCCCCGAAGTGCGGCTGTTTGTCGAAGACGGGCGCAGCTTCATCCGCCGCAGCGAAGAAAAGTATCAGGTGCTGCAGGCCACGCTCGTCGATACCTGGGCCTCCACCGCGGCGGGCGCCTTCGCGCTCTCGGAGAATAATCTCTACACCACCGACGCCTTCCGCGATTACCTCTTGCATCTCACCGATGACGGCATCCTCGCCTTTACCCGTTGGGGCTTCATGCCTCCCCGTGAGAGCCTGCGCCTCGTCACGCTGGCCACCGAAGCCCTCGAGTCATTGGGCGAACGCGACGTGGCGCGCCACTTCCTGGTCGCCCGCGAGAACACCCACTTGATCAAAGGCTGGGGCGCCACCGATACCGTAATCATTTCGCGAAAACCCTTCTCCGATTCCGACGTCTCGCGCGCCCGTCTGCTCCTTGCGGAATCGAAGATGCAAACCGTCTATGCGCCCGACATGACACGGGGGCACGGCAACGCCTTCGCCGATTTCCTCCGCGCACCGGATCGCGCTGCGTTCTTTGCAAACTATCCCTTTGACGTCACGCCCGTCTCAGACGATCGCCCGTTTTTTTTCTACACCGTCCAGCCTCGCGACATCTGGGGCTACATCGGCAG
>JBDTVQ010000494.1:0-4500 GCA_040007195.1 Acidobacteriota bacterium
TCGGTCGAATCGGCCACCGCCTTGCCCCACACCACGCTCGTATCGAACGAACTCTGCCAGGTCGGCCGCGCCGTGCCTTTCTCATCCGGATTCGCGCTCAGGAAGTGCGTGGCCACCTGCCACACCGCCTCCCCCTGCATCCACGGGTACTTGATGAACAACGTCGCCTGCGGACCCTGGAACTTCCAAGTCGGAACCGGCGCGCCCGGCGTCCCCAGTATTACCGGCAGGCACACATAATTTTGTGTCCCCGTCGCCTGCGCTTTCAGGTAAGGAACGTTGCCTGCTGGAACCTCCAACTTTGCCGGCACGGAAACTTTCAAATCCGTGAGCCGGTTCTGCCCCATCGCTACGCGTGGTAGTGAAGGCAGCAGGATCGCCGCTGCCACGAGCGGACAAGCATATAGGTATCTCATGAACATCCTCCGAGTGAGTTGTAAATTTCGTGGTTTTTATTCCACTCAGACATACCTGCGGATTTGCGTCGCGCCTTTTCTTGCTCTAGCGTCGTGATTTCTTACCCGGGAGTCCGCGGTAAGCACACACTCTTGCCCGGCTGCCAGCCGGCATTGCCGTTCGGATGGAGGTTCTATGGATGCCTTATCGGAGATTCTGAGCGCGGTTAAGCTCAGCAGTGCGCTCTACTTTAATGCGGAGTTCTCCGCGCCTTGGGGCGCGGTCTCGCCCGCCTCGCATGAACTCGCCCCGTTGCTCGCCCCGGGCGCGCCGCACTTGGTTATCTATCACCTCGTTCTGGAAGGCGAGGCCTTCGCCCACATTGGCAGGCGTACCGTGCCGCTGTGCGCTGGAGACGTCGTGGTCGTCCCCCATGGTGATGCGCATGTCATGACAAGCGAACCAGCGGCTGGCGAGACGCGGGAATCGTCCGCGATCGCCCGCAAGGTGCGGTCACGCGAATTGTCGCCACTCTACGCCGGAGGCGGCGGCCGGAAAACGCGCTTCATCTGCGGCTTCATGGCCTGCGATCCCGAACTGATCCGCCCCATCCTCAACGGCCTTCCAGCTATCTTCAAAGTGAACCTGCGCACAGACCGCTCCGGCTTATGGCTGGAGAATGCCATCCTGCATTTGGTCGAAGAAGCGGGCTCCAGCCAGGTAGGTTGTGAAGCCATGATGGCGAAACTCTCGGAGGCGCTCTTTATCGATACCCTGCGCCGCCACGTGGCCACCCTGCCCGAGGAACAATTGGGCTGGCTCACCGGAGCCCGCGATCCCGTCGTCGGTAAAGGACTCGGCCTGCTCCATCGCCGCGTCAGCCACCCGTGGACCATCGCCGAGCTCGCGAAAGAAGTTGGCCTCTCGCGCTCCGCCCTCGTCGAGCGCTTTACCCGCTACCTCTCCGAGCCGCCGATGACGTACCTGATGCGCTGGCGCCTGCAGCTCGCCGCCCGCGCCCTCACGCACACATCAAAAGGTGTCGCCGAAGTCGCCTCCGATGTCGGCTACGAATCAGAAGCCGCCTTCAACCGCGCCTTCAAGCGCGAATTCGGCACGCCGCCCGCGCGCTATCGCCGCGAGCGCAAGTCGCCGCCCATCGCTCCCATTCTGTCCCGGGCTTCCGACTAGCTCGTTAGCCCCTCAAACGCCTCTTCAATCTCCCGCTTCGCTTCCGGCCCCACGGGAGCAAGCGGGAGCCTTGGCGGCCCGCCATAGTATCCGTTCAAGTCCATCGCGTGCTTTAACCCCGGTACGCCGTACTTCGCCGTTACCAGCGCGGCCGCCCGGCCGATCCGGTTCTGCCAGTCCAACGCGGCCTCATACTCGCGCGTCCGGAACGCCTCCCAAATCGCCACCACTGAATACGGCGCCGCATTCGCATACGCTAGCACCGCCCCCACCGCCCCCACCATCAACGACGGATATAGCGTCGGCGCGCTTCCCACCAGCACCTGGAATCCCGGCTTCACCGTGCGCAGCATCTGCATTACCTTCTCCAGGTTCCCCGACGACTCCTTGATCGCAATGATGTTCGGATGCTCACTCAACGCCGCCACCGTCTCGGCCGGAATATCGACACCCGTCGCCTGCGGCCAGTTGTAGATCATCAGCGGAATCTTCGCCTGATCCGCCACCGAGCGAAAATATAATGCCTGAGCATCCCCCCGCGCCAGCAGATTCTTGTAGTAGTGCGGTGTCCGCACCATCGCCGCCTTGTACCCCATCTCCGCGGCCTTGTTCGTCAGCGCGACCGTCTCGCGAACGCTTTCCACACCCGTCCCCGCCATCAACAACTTCTCCGGCGCCGCCGCCTCCGCCACCAGCCCTAATAATTCGAGCTTCTCTTCGAAGGACAGATACACGCTCTCGCCAGTCGAGCCGCACACAACATAGCCGGACAATCCGACGCGATTCCAGCGCTCGACATTGTGCCGGACTTTGACTTTGTAGATGTTGCCTTCGTGGTCGAACGGCGTCGCGATGGGAGGATAGATGCCTTGGAGTTTGAGCATGAGTGGGTACCTGAGCGCACAGGGCCAAGCCCGCGGCGGGCTGCCTCCGTTGTGCGCGATCCAATGAAAGCCGAAAAGGCCCGCCGCTCATGTGAGCAACGGGCCTTCGAATAAGGACAGCGTTTACTTGTCCAACGAAATCAGCGTGAACAGAGCAAGCGATTCGACGAACGCCAGGCCGAGCAGCAGCGTGACGCGAATCGCGCCGCCCGCCGATGGATTGCGCGCCATGCCTTCCACGGCCGACGCAATGGCCTTGCCCTGGCCGAGGCCGCAAAGGCCCGACGCAATCGCCATGGCGAACGCGGTGGAAAGGCGGAACCCGCCGCCGGCGGCGTGGGTCGCGGCTTCCTGCGCGAACACGGGCGCGGCAACGAGTGCCAGCGAAAAGAATGACAAAACCGACTTCAACTTCATGTGGACTTTCTCCTGACGTGTAAAAAAATCGCAAACCGGAGGTGGTTCCGCGGCTCAGTTGGGACCGGCCTGGCTCACGCGGCATGCGGCAAAATGCCGGTTAATGGTCCTCGTGGGCAACTACTCCGCCCACATAAACCATCGTAAGAACGGTAAAAATGAATGCCTGCAGAATCGAAACGAAAAAATGGAGAGCCATCACCAGTACCGGAATCACCAGCGGCACCAGCGATAAAAAGTTCAGCGTCACCTCTTCGCCCGCGAACATGTTCGCGTACAGACGAATCGTGAGCGACATCGGCCGGATAAAGTGGCTAATAATTTCCAGCGGGAACATGAACCAGGCCAACCACCACACGGGACCGGCAAAATGTTTCAGGTGCCCGATTACGCCCTGCTCGGCGATTCCCGCCCAGTTGTAATAAATAAAGGTAATCACGGCCAGCGCCAGAGGCACGGCCGGATACATCGTCGGGGCCTCAAAACTCGGAATCATGCCCAGCAGGTTCGCGGACAGTATGAAGAAGAACAGCGTACCGAACAGGTACATGTACTTGCCGTAGCCGTGTCCGATCACATCGTGAGCCTGTTCGCTCAACATCTCCCATACGATCTCAATCGACTGTTGCATCGCACCCGGCTTCGTCACGCTGAGCATCGGACGGAGGATCAGCGGTAGCGCCAGAAGGAACCCGATCACCAATATCTCCATCGCCATGTAATTCGTCCAAGGCTTGAGATGATTGGCGGCCGGTTGGCCGAATGCCTCCAGAAGAGCGTTGGCCGGACCGGCCAGATACTGGTTCAGCAGCGCGGTAACCCACAGTTCATGCATAGAAGTGTTCGCGAATGACCTCGATGGAAATGGCGGCTATAGCGACGAGCAGACCCGTGACGAGTGCTGGCATCGGTAGCCGGTAATTTTCCATGGTAACAAACAATAGGTAGCCGATGACGACCAGCCGCAACGTGCCCATTACCGACCGCGTCTTGGAAATCTCTTCTTTCCCAACCGCCTTCACCAACTGCGTTAGAAACCAGAAACTTGCCGCCGATGCCAGCGCCCCCACGCAAAATCCCATGGCGTACATCTTCCCGCCATACAGCCACCATCCGCCCGCGCCCAGCAGCGCCAGTCCAATCTTCCAACGCGTCACGTTTGAGAGAAACCGCTCGAGGTCCATCTACTCGCCGTCCGTGTTCCGGTCTTGACCGATCTTTTCAATACGCACTGCTTCCCGGTACACGGAATACAATGCCGCGCCGAATCCCAGCATCAGCCCGGTTATCGCCCAGTAGCCCGTTCCCATTGCCGCGTCGGCGTGCCCGCCAATCCAATATCCGGCGTACATCGCGATCGGAATCACGAACGCAAGGCCAGTATAGGCGCCGGCCTTCGCGTACGCCGTATTGGGTTTTCTCTTCACGGTCCTACTTTCTTCAGCGTGTGCGGGACGTGGCAGTTCGCGCACAACACCTTCGCACCCGTTCCCGCCGCCAACTTCGCCGGAGCCTGTTTGCACGCCTCGGGCCTCGACTCATGACACCGCTCGCACTGCGCCTGCGTCGCCGCGGCCGCCCTCGGCGCATGATTCCCATGGCACCGCGTGCA
>JBDTVQ010000495.1:0-4492 GCA_040007195.1 Acidobacteriota bacterium
TTTCGATGAGGCGCGAGAACTTGCGTTCCCTTTCGTAGAGAAAGCGGATTTGCTCATCGCGCCGCGCGATGAGAATTTCGATCTCGCGGGTATCGGCATCACTCAACAAATGACCCGGTTGGATATGGTCCGGCAGGGGCCGCTGGTAGTACACGGTGCCATGCGAGGGCGCACGTTCGGCTTCGGGCCGCGCCTTGGTATAGAAGTACACGGCGAGGGAGCGGCGGGAGGTGTGTTCCTCCGCCGGAAGCCGTACGCGGCGGAAGCCATGCCAGGAGACTTCGGTGGTCTCAAATAGCACGGCGCGATTGGCGAGCGGCAGGATGCTGCGTGAATCGGGCAGGCCGGCTGCGGTGGGTTCGCGCAGCAATTCGAGGCAACCGCCCCAACTCTCGTCCCAACGGTTGTTGAGGAACACGATCAGGTTGAGGCGCCGGTGCGTGCCGTGATGGGGATGGTAGTTGAAGTCGACATGCCAATCGAGTTCCTGGCCATCCAGATTTTCGTGCGTGCCGCCGCCGAGGTAGGCGGGATCGTAGAGCAGGGAATCGATGGCCGTGATGCGGCCGATCAGGTCGAGGAAGGCGCGATCGCGCATGAGTGCGTCGAAGCGGGCGTAGGCGGGACCTAAATCCTTGAGGGCGGTGACGACGGCTTTTCGACCCGGTTCACCACGTTCGTTGAGGGCGTACTGGCTGTCGAACGGAGGAAAGCCGCCGATCAACTCGCGGCAGAATGCGGGATCGAGAAACTCGTCCATCACGACGTGGCGGTAGGGGTGTGCAGCGGCGAACTGAGTCCGCAGTTCGTTCACCCGGTTGCGCACGCTCGCGTGCAACAAGGAAACCATAAGGCTATTTTCGCGTATGCCGTTGTCGCGTCCTCAATCGGCGCATCCGCTCTGTTAGCATCGTCTCTTATGTTTTGGCTCGGCATCGACATTGGCACAGGCGGTTCGCGCGCACTTTTGATCAATCCCGACGGCGAGGTGACGCACGGATTCACGGCGGCGCACGAAGACATCATCATGCACCGGCCGATGTGGGCTGAGCAGCGTCCGGAGAACTGGTGGGATGCGGCGCAGGTGGCGATCCGGGGCGTGCTGGCGCAGGCGGGCATCGCGGGCGATCAGGTGGCGGGCATTGGCATGTCGGGCCAGATGCATGGGCTGACTCTGCTGGACGAGGCGAACGCGGTAATCCGGCCGGCGCTCATCTGGTGCGATCAGCGTTCGCAGGTGCAGGTGGATTACGTGCATGCCGAGCTGGGGCGGGAGAATGTTGTGCGCTGGACGGCGAATCCGGTGTTGACCGGCTTCACGCTGCCGAAGCTGCTGTGGGTTCGCGATCACGAGCCGGAGAACTACGCGCGCATCCGGCACATGCTGCTGCCGAAGGATTATGTGCGGTTTTGCCTGACGGGCGAGTATGCGACGGAGGTGTCCGACGCTTCCGGTACTTCGCTGCTGGACGTGGTTCACAGGCGATGGTCGGGCGAGATGATTGAAGGGCTGAAACTGGATGCGGGCATTCTGCCGCGGGTGTACGAATCGCCGGAGATTAGCGGGCGCGTGAGTGCAGCAGCGGCGGCGGCGACGGGGCTGAAGGCGGGGACGCCGGTGGTGGGTGGGGGCGGCGACCAGGCCAGCTCGGCGGTGGGGAATGGGATTGTCGAATCGGGGATTGCGAGCGATACGCTGGGCACGTCCGGTGTGGTGTTTGTTCATCTGGATCAACCTGCATATGATCCGGAGGGGCGGGTGCACACGTTCTGCCACGCGGTGCCGGACAAGTGGCACGTGATGGGGGTGACGCAGGGCGCGGGGCTGTCGCTGCAATGGTTCCGGAATCAGCTTGCGCCGAACGAATCTTATGATGAGCTGACGGCGCTGGCCGCGACGGCGCCGCCGCTTTCGCAGGGGCTGTTCTGGCTGCCGTACCTGATGGGCGAGCGGACGCCGCATGTGGACCCTTATGCGCGTGCGGCGTGGATCGGCCTGACGGCGCGGCATACGCGGGCGGATATGGTGCGCGCGGTGCTGGAGGGGGTGACGTATTCGCAAAAAGACTGTTTGGTCTTAATTGAGAAGATGGGCGCGCGGGTGGATAAGGTGCGGCTGTCGGGCGGCGGAGCGAAGAGTCCGATGTGGCGGCAGCTGTTCGCCGATGCCCTGCACAAGACGATTGCCACGCTAGAGACGCAGGAGGGTTCGGCGTATGGCGCGGGGTTGCTGGCGATGGTGGGGACGGGGCACTACAGCACTGTTGAGGCGGCGTGCCGTGCGGCGGTTCGCGAGACGAGCACGGTGACGCCGAACGCGGCGGCGGCGGAGACGTATGCTCGCGGCTATGCGACTTATACGCAGCTGTATCCGGCGCTGCGGCATTTGTATCCGCAGATGTAGGGCGCGGGCGGGGCTGCTACTTGTTCTTTTTCATCCGGAGAGAAAACTGTCCGGCGGCCCGGCGGCGTTGGCGGAGCGCTCCTTTTCAGTTGACTCCTATTGGTATGGCCTCATACTTCTCCGCATGGGCTTCACGTTCGCCCCTTTTTACGATGTGATTTTTCCCGTTGGAGAGGGACAGGCCAACCACTCAGACGATGTCATGCTGGTTCAGTATTTCCTTTGCGTTATCTACATTGCGCATGGCGGGTTCAACCAGAATGGGAACGTCCTGCGCAACAAACGCCTGTCCGCAAATGGACCGGGCGCCATCTTCCCGATCGACGGGGTGTTCAAGCCGGACCTTGGGAACTGGATTAAAATCTTCCAAGGCGACGCTCGCGGATCCGGCTTCCCTGTCGGTCAAGACGGCATCGTGTCGCCAGCCGACCCGCGGCGAAAGGGGATGAAGTGGTTCACGTGCCAAGTGATGAACCTGTTCGTGCATCGCGCGGACGCGCGGCGGCACATGACGCTTGCCGACGATCCGAGCGTTCCGAATGAGCTGAAGGTGGCGTTGAAGCGGATTGTGTTTGCCGGGTTCCCGTAAAGGGGGCGCGGCACGATTGGGCGGGGTCAGTGCATCTTGAAAGTGGGGACGGCGCAGGATCCAGTCATGATCAGTTCGCGCCCGTTCCACACGCCGTCGTCCTGGTATCCCGGTTTTTCCAGGCGAACGGTGCAGGGACCTTTGGCCATTGATTCGATGATGAACTGCCCAGGCTTGTTGGTGAGTGCGTGGCCTTGGCGTCCGCCGCATTCGGCCGTGACGCTTACGGATTCCAGGAAATCGATAGCCTCGCCGAAGGTCCGAACTTCTCCAACCAGCATGGGTGGTCCACCGCGAATGGCGTTTCGCATGGCGTGGAGCCAATGCTCGAGACCGTCGGCGTCCAATGTTGGGCCACAGCAGCCCACCCGGAACCACCCGCCTTTTTCGCGAAATTGCAGTAGGCGCTGGCCGCGCCGAACGCGGTCGCCTCCCGGGTTCAGAACGATTCTGACGTTCCCTGGCCGCAACTCACCCTTTAAGACTTCCACCACGACCACGGGAAACGCTCCCGTCCAGCTCGTTTCCAGGAGCACTTCACTGACGATGACATCCGAGGCATAGTGGAGATATGTGCAGGGTTGGGGGATGCCGCAGCTGCACGCGCTTGCGGCTTCCGCGCAAATGAGTACGGTTATTGCCACCAGGATTGCCGCTCGCATCTGAGCAATTGACGATTGGTGCTGGGGCTGCGTGGAGCCGAATGGGGATTACTTTTTTGGCGCAAACACGAATAGGCGGCTGGGCGCATCCTCTGGGAGGAAGTACAGACGGCCTTGCCGCCAAGTCATGCCCTCGTGGGTGAACGGCAGGCCGCGGTCTGTTTTGCCGGTGGTGATGCGGCGCATCATTTTCCAGGTGGCTGGGTTCCACCACTCGACTGCGCCGGCTTCGCGGGATAGGTTGCCGGAGCCGATGAGGAGGGGGCCGTCGAGCTTCAGGTCCTGAAAATTTGCGGCACTTGGGCTGGGGTGGCGCGCGAGTTCCCGACCGTCTTTCGACCAGGTGTAGACGATGCGGCTGTCCCAATTGCCGCCCATCAATGTGCCCGGCCCGGCGGCTACGCAGCCGATGTGATCGTTGACTTCGAAGCTGCTTTCGAGGGCGAGTGTGCGCTTGTTGCGGCGTTGGATGGTGGTTGGGCCGTCGCGATCATATTCGGCGACGGGCAGCCATACGGAATCCCCATCTAACTGCAGTCCGCCGGCGTGGATTCGCTTTCCTTCCTGTACCTCTACCTGCCTGAGCAGCTTTCCGCTGCGTACATGAAGCAAGGACAGATAGCCCTTCCCTGCTTTGGCATCAACGGATGAGACCCAGAGGAGGCCACCTTCGATATCGATGCCCTGGACGTGATGGAGGTCGGGCAACAGCGTGACGACGAGTTGTGGATCGGCCTGCTGGGCGGAGAGCATGCGGACCACCAGCGCCATCACCCACACCCACCTAGCCAAGCAACTCCTCCATCACGTGGCCGTGGACGTCGGTGAGGCGGCGGT
>JBDTVQ010000496.1:0-4485 GCA_040007195.1 Acidobacteriota bacterium
CGAGCCGCCGCTTCATTCCTTGGATCTCTACCACCTGGCCTGCAATGATTTCCTCGGCGAGCTGGCGTGTGAGCGGATCGCGGCCGTGTATTAGCACCAGCCGCGCCATCTCTACCGCGCCTTCGTGGTGTGGGATCATCATCGCGAGAAAGTCTATGTCGGCGTTGCCGGTATAGCCGGGCGCATGCATGTCGTTCATCATCCGTTCCATTCCCGCATCCATTTCCTTGGCGAAGCGCGCGAAGTCCGCCGAGTACTTCTCTGGTGCCGCGCCTGCGGGCATATGATGCTCGTGCATTTGCTGCGCGAGCACGGAACAGGCGGCGAACCAGGCAATTAGGACCAAATAACGTAGCATCGCCTCTCCTAAGCGGTCTGCCCCTTGTAGCCCGGGCGCACGTACACCAAGTTGATACTTTTCTTGTTGCGCAGCTCGCCTGAGGGCAATTTCAGCGCGCCGAGTGGGATTTGCGCGACGAATTTCGGGTTGAAGGGATCGGACACATCGAACGCGGTGCAGCACGTCTGGCCCGCGTTGGGTGTTCCGGGCAATTCGTCCTGCTCGTGCGCGATGAAAAGCAGATCATTGGCGGGATTGGTCCAGATGCCGTGCGCCTCGCGCGCGTGCGAGAAGAACATGCCCACCATCTTGCGCGCACCGGGCGCAGCGCTGCGGTCGATGATGGCGATCTGGCTCGAAGCCGTGCCACCGGCGCCGTTGTCGTCCACCCGCGCAAGGCTCGCGTAAACCACAATCCCCTTACGGTTGTCGACGAACTCGACGTGGTTCGGCCGCGCCAGATTGCCCAGCGGAACCGCGTCGAGCAGCCCGAAGGGTTCGACGCACGAATGCGCGGATACGGTATCGGCCAGCTTGTGCGAGAACCAGACCTCCTTCCCGTCAGGTGAGGTCTTGAGAAAGGGCGTGAAACCCGGCTTGTCCTGGACGCTGATATCCAGCGTAGCGAGCCGCTCTGGGCGCGAATACCCATTGGTATCCGGGTTAACGCGGAATACGTCGACCTTGGGCACTTTCTGGCTGGCGACGAAAGCGATCTGGCCCGTCTTGTCGAACCAGACTTGGGCCGGGCCGTTGATGGCATTGACGAAGCGCAGGATCGCGCCCGACTCAATGCCGCCGGCCTGGCGCACAGCGCGCTCCACGTCGAGAATGGCGATGCGGTCCTCGCCGCGCAGTGTGACCCACAGTTCCTTGCCGTTGCGGGTGAAGGTCGGCTCGTGCGGCTCCCGCCCGACCAGGATACCGCTCGAAATCCGCTCCGCATTCGTGGTCGGGCTCGCCTGCGGATTCGGTGCATTGCCGACAACTTTCTTCGCCGCGGCATCGATCAAGTAAATGTTGCTGGAGCCCCGGCCACTGGTGGCAAGGAACCTGCCGTCGGGCGACGGCACTGCACCGTGGGCGTCGACGCAACCGTGATAGAGCGGTTTATGAATCATCGCCGCGTGTGTCGGCATCACACCCGCGGTCACCAAGCGGAAAGGCGGACGTGGGTCCTCGTCGAAGCTGGTGAGGTTGATGGTCGTTTCGACGGTATTGGTGCGTGGGTCGATCACCGTTATTGTGTTCGAGTCCTCGTTGGTGATGTAAACGCGGTCGTTCGGCTCAATGCTCGCCGCGCCCGCTTGCGCGAATACAGTCCCAGTGCCGACAGCACCAGCGGCCACGCCTGCGGCCGCGAGTTTGAGAAAGTCACGCCTTGTTTCATTCATAGCTTCTCCATCTCGTCGCGTAACACACTTCCGATGTTGGGCATCATGGTCTTTGTGATTTGAGGAGGTTCGCGCTCTAGACAACGCGGCACCGGACCCGGTACGGTGCCAGTATCCTCATAAGCTGGGCTTCAGTGCGCGTATCTTGGCGAGATCGAGCACACCCTTGGCGCCCCAACCCCGCTCGTCCGAGGGCACTTCGGGGCGAAACTGCTCATAGAGGTGGAACCCTTCGTGATTCAGACGCTCAGGCGAAAGTTGAGCGGTCAGCCGTTCCATTTCCGCTCGCACGGGTTCGAGGTCGTCCCCGAATTTGCCCCGAAGGTAACGTTCGACAGATTCCGGCTTCACCAGTTCGCCCTTCGCAATCGCACGTTGGCCTTGCACGGTATCGGCGACATGGATGAGTCGCCCCAGCAACACCACATCGTGCACTGTACCGGCACCTTTGGGTACGGGCGGAGTCGGCTCATGCGGCCGCGCCTCCGGTGCTGCGTAGATGCCGAGGCGCACGCCCTTTGAATGCGCGGTCAGTCCGGCAAGCGCCTGCCCCGCAGTGAGGGCCGTCTCGCGCGGCATCCCAAGACGCTCGGCGACGACCGCGGCCCACAGCGTGAGGACGGGGGCGCGGTTGATGCGTAACGTCTCCATGGCCGTTAGGGCGCGACACGCCTAGCGCATGCGTTCGTGGATCGATTCGCCAACCGAGAGAAGCTGGTGTCGATCCATCCGTCCGATGATGTTGCAGAGGACCGTGCCGATGACTTGCAGACCGCCAGCCACCCCAACGCTCGGCGATGTCTGAACGAGGAAGCCGACGTTTGCACGTTCGAGCGGCTTGATGAAGTAGTAGTCCACGCCCGCGTGCGCCAGCTCGACCGCGATGTCTGCCAACGCGTCGCGGTGTCGCGTCGGCTGTGGTGGAGTGGCCCACATGGAGCATTGCGATCAGGCGTGGTGGGTAATCCAGATCGTGGGCGTCACCATCACGCCGGCGTCCTTCATCGCGGCCTTCAGTTCATGGGAACTGCCGAATGCCTTGGCCGCTTCGAGGCTGTCAAAGTCGTGCCATACGGTGACATCATTCCCATCGTCAACATCGCGGTACACGGCGTGCCCCCGCACCCCAAGTTTGGTCCGAGCTGATTCGAAAGCGTCGTAGCCTTTGCGCCAAACAGCGTAGTCATCCACTTTGTGTCTTACGAAGATGCGGATCATGATGGTTTTCCTCCTCAGATCAGGATTCCGATGACATCCGCCGGCCGGCAAGTGTATTCACATATACGCGCGTCGTACGAAGACGTCGCACCCCGCATCCAGTGATCCACCTCGCTCGCCCGGAGCCTTTGGGTAGAATCAAGGCGGCTCGCCGTACGCCGATCCGAAAATTGTCGTTCGTCGGCGCACTTATCATCTTCGCCCTCGGAATTGCGCTGCAGGTCGTAACTTCTTATAGACTACGGCAAACTCGGCGCACGGGGCACGATCACGACGAAGCTGAGTGCCAATTGGCGATTGGCGAATTCATCGCCGAAATGCACGAGCATTACGATATCGTCGAATGACGCATTGACCCATCGTGTGCCACCCCGATATGGACCTGACGCGAATCGGTCTAAGGGTTGGATTGTCCAACGACGCGGGAAGGATCGCCTCGGGGAATGTCCGCCAGCAGGCGATCGAACTCCCGTTTCACCACGGCATAGCACTCGCACACGGCGTTTTCCAACTTCCGCCGGTCAAGTACCTCGATGTGCCCACCGCTGTAGCGGATGACTCCGTCGCGCTGCAATTTCCCGGCGGCCTCGGTAACGCCTTCCCGGCGGACGCCGAGCATGTTCGCCACAGTTCCTGCGTCATCGTCAGCGAAGTCGAGATAGGCGGTCGAGGCTCAACAGCAGCCAGCGGCACAGTTGCTGGTCGACCGAATGGTGCCGATTGCACACAGCGGTCTGCGTCATCTGGGTGATCAGCGCCTGCGTGTAACGCAGCAATAAATGGAGCACCGGTCCGGCGCGGTTGAATTCCTGCTCAGCAGTGGCGCCGCCAGGCGATAGCCGTAACCCGCACTCTGCACTACGGCCCGGCTTGGCGTGGTTTCGCCGCCCATGAACAGCGAAATGCCGAGTATTCCCTCGTTGCCAACCACCGCGATTTCGGCCGACGCACCGTTCTCCAAAACGTAGAGCAGCGACACGATAGATGTAGTTGGGAAATAGACGTGCCTCAGCCGGGCGCCGGACTCGTAAAGAGCTTCGCCGAGCGGCATCGGCACCAGCTCCAGATGCGGCGACAGGCGCTCGAACTCGGCGGCGGGCAAAGCGGCGAGAAGATGGTTTTGCGTCGGGCTATGGGGTGCGGGCATCAGCAACCTCCGCAGCTACGTTCCCCCTCGGGGATCGGCCAGTCCCTGTCTGCCGGATCCTCTTCAAAAAGCATATCACAAAGCAAAGGGCATCGATTGCGACGTCCGGAGGGCGCGACCGGGCGGGGCGCGTTTGTCCGCGATCAAGATCGGGCTCACGGGAAGCCGTTAAGGTTGATGCAAACGAGGCCAAAAAACTCTGCGCGATGAACCACATACTCCACGACATTTCGGCGCCCCGTTGCATGCGAGCGTTGGCCCATCGGCGCCAGTCGGAGCCCGCATTCAACCCATTAGCGCCCGTTGTGTAAGCCATCGCACAGACGGACGGAAGATTGGTCGTTGATACTGTTCTGGCCGCGTTGGATTAGGCAGCGGGGACCGAT
>JBDTVQ010000497.1:0-4421 GCA_040007195.1 Acidobacteriota bacterium
GATCGTCACCGGAATCCCCGAAAGCGGCCCCGGCCTCGGCGCGCGCGCCGCCCTCCGCGCTTCCTCCAGACACAACTCCGTGAACGCGTTGATCCGTGGATTGTCCCGCTCAATCGCCGCAATGTGCGACTCCATCAACTCGATGGGCGAAATGCCGCCCGAACGCAGCGAGTCGATCATCTGGCGAAGCGAAAGGCGGTGAGGCACTGGCTCAAGTTTAGAATGACGAGAGTGCCTGCTTACAGCTTTGAAGACGCGCGCGCCCTGGTGATCGAACGTGTGCGCGCCTTGCGCACCACACCCAAGACCGAAATGGTCGGCCTCATCGACGCCGCCGGACGCGTACTCATGGAAGAGGTGCGCGCCGATCGAAACCTTCCCCCCGTCGCCCGCTCCGTCCGCGATGGCTTCGCCGTGCGTTCCGCCAATCTCCCCGGCACGCTGCACGTCATCGGCGAAGTTCGCGCCGGAGGCACGTTCATCGGCGCGGTCGGCCCAGGCCAGGCCGTCGAAATCATGACCGGCGCGCCCGTCCCCAACGGCGCCGACCAAATCGTCATGGTCGAACACGTCACCCGCGACGCCGATCGCATCACCACCACCAGGGAAGGGAAGCCCGGCGAGTTCATCAATCCCGCCGGCGCCGAATGCAAAGCCGGTGACGTCATCGTCCCCACCGGAACCCGCATGGACTTCGTCCACGTCGCCGCCCTCGCCATGGTCGGCGCAACACAGGCCCGCGTCTTCCGCCGCCCCAAGGTCGCCATCCTTTCCACCGGCGACGAAGTCATCCCCGTCGAACAGCAGCCAACAGACTCACAGGTCCGAAATTCCAACGCCTGGTCCCTCGCCGCCCAGGTCAAACGCGCTGGAGGCGATCCCATCCTCCTCCCCGCAGTCGCCGACGACGAAGCCGCCACCCGCCACGCCATCGAGGAAGGACTCAAACGCGATCTGCTTCTCCTCTCCGGCGGCGTCTCCGCCGGCAAGTACGATTACGTCGAACCCGCCCTCGCCGCCCTCGGCGCCGAATTCTACTTCGACCGTGTCCTCATCCAACCCGGCCAACCCCTCGTCTTCGGCCGCGCCCGCGACAAGTTCTTCTTCGGCCTCCCCGGCAACCCCGCCTCCACCATGGCAACCTTTGAACTCTACGGCCGCGCCGCGCTCGATCTGCTCGCAGGCGCCACCGACGCCCCCCTCCCGCTCCTCTCCGCCCGCCTCGCCCACGACTTCCGCCACAAGCCCGGCCTCACGCGCTTCCTCCCCGCACGCCTCCACCCCGACGGCCTCACCGTCGAACTCCTCCCCTGGGCCGGCTCCAGCGACATCGCCGCCATGGCCCGCGCCAATGCCTATCTCATCGCCGCCGCTGCCCGCGACTTCTACGCCGCCGGAGAATGGATTCAGGTGATTCCCCGATGAAAAAGACGCTCTCCCACTACGACTCCTCCGGCCGCGCCCGCATGGTCGACGTCTCGCCCAAGAACACCACCCAGCGCACCGCCCGCGCCCACGCCTTCGTCAAACTCAAGCCCGCCGTCCTCCGCGCCCTCCCGCAAAACCCCAAAGGCGACCCTCTCGAAGTCGCCCGCATCGCCGGAATCCTCGCCGCCAAAAAAACCGCCGACCTCATCCCCATGTGCCACCCCCTTGCCCTCTCCCATGTGGATGTGGAATTTAAGATCGAAAAATCTGGAATCCGTATCCACTCCACCGCCGCCATCGCCGCCCAAACCGGAGTCGAAATGGAAGCCCTCACCGCCGCCGCTGTCGCCGCCCTCACCCTCTACGACATGACCAAGGCCCTCGACAAAGGCATCGAGATCCAGGACCTCTACCTGCTCGAAAAAACCGGCGGCAAAAGCGGCGATTGGAGACGCAAGTGAACGCCATCGTCCTCACCATTAGCGATTCCTCCCATCGCGGCGAACGCCCGGACGTCAGTGGTCCCCGCGTCAAAGAACGTCTCGAATCCGCCGGCTACCACGTCCCCCTCCTCCAGGTCCTTCCCGATGACCGTCCCCTCATCGCCTGGCGCTTGCGGGAACTGGCCACAAGCGGCGAGTGTGACGCCATCTTCACCACCGGCGGCACCGGTGTGTCCGCCCGGGACAACACACCAGAGGCCACGCGCGAAGTGATCGAGAGGGAAATCCCCGGCTTCGGTGAGCTGATGCGCGCCGAAGGCCTGAAAAAAACGCCTCTCGCGCCACTTTCACGAGCCACCGCGGGCACCCTGGCACGCGTGTTGATCGTGAACCTCCCCGGCTCTCCCAAAGGCGCAGTCGAATCGTTGGATGCTATTTTGGGATTGGTTCCGCACGTGCATAAACTCTTATGCGGAGAAACCGGACACTGACCATGAACGTCCAATATAGTGTGCGCCGAAGCCTGCCTTTTTTGCTGATCCTCTCCGGCGTCCTGGGTGCGCAAAACCAAGCCGACCCCACCTTCGTCACGGGCGTCAACGTCGTCGTCGCTCCAGTAACGGTCACCAACGGCGGAACAATCGTCAACGGCCTCGAAGCCCGCAACTTCAAACTGCTCGACAACGGCAAGGAACAGGACATCAAACTCGATGTCTCCTACGTGCCCATCTCCATGGTGCTCGCCGTGCAATGCAGCTCCAACGCCCACGTCTTTCTGCCGACGATCAAAAAGATCGGACCACTCATTGAAGGCCTCATCATCGGCAAGGAAGGCGAAGCCGCCCTCCTCGCCTTCGATCATCGCCAGCGCATCATTCAGGAATTCACCAACGACGGCCGCCTGATTTCCAAAGGCCTCGAGTCGCTGAACCCCGGCTCCAGCAGCCACGCCATGATCGACGCCGTCTTCGCCGGAACCCGCATGTTGCGCAGCCGCCCCAAAGGCTTCCGCCGCGTCATGTTGATTGTCACCGAAACAATCGACCGCGGCAGCGAAGGCCGCATGCGCGAAGCCCTCCTCGAAGCGCAATTCAACAACATCCAGGTCTACACGGTGAACATCAACCGGTTGATCACCACGCTCACCGATAAAGGTCAGCCCCCGCGCTTCGATCCCTACGCCCCCGGCCAGCGCGCACGCATCCCCGGCCAGCCCATGACGCCCTCGGTCAATCAGGCTGCGTTCGGCATCAGCGGCAACTCAGCCAATTTCACGCCGCTCCTGGTCGAACTCTTCCGCCAAACCAAGGCCATCTTCTTCGACAACCCGGCCGAAGTCTTCACCAAGTACACCGGAGGCCGCGAATACAGCTTCATCAACCAGGCCACCATGGAGCGCGTCATCAGCGAAATCGGCGAAGACCTCCACAGCCAGTACCTGCTGAGCTACAGCCCGAACAACAAGATCGAGGGAGGCTGGCACGAAATCAAAGTCATCACCCTGCCCACGCCCTTCGACACCCGCACCCGCCCCGGCTACTGGATGGCCGCGCAACCCGACGTCAAATGACACCGCACCATCGGCAGCCCAGCCCCGTCTTTTTCACTTCCATCCAGGCGAAATAGCCGCAACTCGTCAGGGCTCCGGGCCTCCACGCGAAACCTCACATTCGGACCCATCTCCGTGCCCCCATGCTTTTTCGCATGACGAACCTCAAATAGGAGCTTCCCGTCTTTTATCTGAGGCTCGATCAAAGCCGACTCCGCCTTCCCCCCAATTTTCCAAGCGGATCGTTCATCCTGACGTTGCATAAACAGAAACGTGATACTCCCCGCAACCCCCGCCCCATCCGCCCGAACAACCAGTTGAACCGCCTGCAAGCCATTCATCCGCCCCTCCCAAGTGCCCGTAAACGCCGAAGGCTCCGCCGCAATCGCGAGAGTCGCCGCCAGCAAAGGAAAACAGAGAAGTTTGCCTGTCATGGAAACATAATGTACTAGTTATCTAGTACAATCAACCCCGATGCCGTGCCATCGCTGCGTTCTTTTCTTATCCGTGTGAATCCGCGTCCATCCGCGGCCCATTCTCCGTGATCACCCCATGCGTCATCACAACCCGCCGCCATTGCACCTTCGACCGCTGAAAATTAACCACCAACCCCACCCCCAACCCCGAAGCCTTCAAATAATTCAAAGCCTGAGCCACCTGCACCTCCCCAATCCGCTCCACGCATTTCAACTCCACCACCACACACCCATCCACCACCATGTCTGCCACATACTCACCCACACACCGGCCCTTATAAACCACCCGAAAGTGAACCTCCTCCCGAACCCCCGCCCCCCGCATCTTCAACTCTTCCGCCAAAGCCCGCCGATAGACTTTTTCCAAGAACCCAACCCACAGCACATTGGAAACCTCCATAGCCGCGCCAAGAATCACCTCCGTAGTCCGTTCCTGCTCCATGAAATATCGAAGTGTTCACTGCTGCACGAATATCTCATTTCCGATCCGCGTGAATCCGCGTCCATCCGCGGCCCATAATCCAA
>JBDTVQ010000498.1:0-4384 GCA_040007195.1 Acidobacteriota bacterium
TCTCTACCCAAAGGCTTTGTCAATCTGGACGAACGCGTTAGCCGGACAGCAGTGCAAACCGATATACAAACTTTGCAGCCGCTGCTGACCATCGAGTACCAAGCACTTTTTCTTCCTGCTCTCTAGCTCGAAGAAATCGCACAAACGGAGAGAATCCTTCCATTGGTCGATGAAGCGACGCCGACGAATGGGGCTTTCGGTCTTCCAGATGAGTAGTGTGCTTATTGGGTACTCGCGAAGTATTGAATCGAAAAGCCGACAGATCTGGTCTTCTGTCCAGACAAAAGGACGTTGGATGTTGGGGAGCCAGAAACCACCTTCTTCATCAGGATTGTTTAAAAACCCAACTATTTTCCTGATGGTCTGTTTGTGGTTTTTCATCGTTTGCGAATCCCGTAATCATTGAACAACGTAGCCAAGGTTCTCTGGAAGCTATCGGAACAAGTGGCTGTGCTGTTTAGGTTGATTCTGAAAAATTCGCCAAAACGCGCGGCTGGATATCTCTACGCCAAAATCTCTTTGATCACGCGCCCCTGCAGCTCCGTCAGCCGTTCCTTGCGGCCTTGATGCAGGTAGCTGAGCTGGTCCTGGTTGAGGCCCATTTGGTTGAGCAAGGTGGCGTGGAGATCGCGGAAGTGCACCGGATCGACCGTCGCCTTCAAGCCAATGTCATCCGTCGCGCCGTAGGCGAGGCCGCCTTTGAAGCCGCCGCCGGCGACCCACATGGAGAAGCCGGTGTTGTGGTGGTCGCGGCCCGTGCCGCGTTCGGATTCCGGTGAGCGGCCGAACTCGCCGCCCCACAGCACGACGGTGGAGTCGAGCAGGCCGCGGCGCTTGAGGTCCTGGATGAGCGCGGCGGTGGGCTGGTCGGTCAGCGCGGCCATGCGCGTGTGGTTCTTTTCGATGTCGCTATGGGCATCCCATTCGGTTTCGGCGCCGCCGCCACCGGCGACCACGCAGATGAAGCGCACGCCGCGCTCGATAAGGCGGCGGGCAAGCAGGCAGCGGCGTCCATAGTCGTCGGTCTTCTCGTTGCCGACGCCATAGAGATCGAGCGTCTCTTGCGGTTCGTTGGAGACATCGAAGATTTCGGGCGCTTCCGTCTGCATCTTGAAGGCAGTGTCGTAGGCGGAGATTCGGGCGGCGAGTTCGGGATCTTCCCCCTTCATGCCCGCTTCATTCATGGCACGCAGGAAGTCGACGGTCTTGGTGCGGCGCGCGAGTGAGATGCCTTCGGGAAGGTCCAGGTTGAGCACGGGGCGCTTACCGGCGCGGAAGAGAGCGGGTTGATACACGGCCGGAAGGAAGCCGTTGGTGTACATGGGCTGGCCCGCTTCGGGCGCGCCGTTGGGATCGGGCATCACGACGTAAGCGGGCAGCGAATCGGACACCGTGCCGAGGCCGTAGGCGAGCCAGCTACCCATGGCGGGGAAGCCGGGGATGACGCGGCCCGACATCATCTGATACTGTGCCGCGGAGTGCACGACCATATCGCCGTGCATCGAACGAAGGACGCAGATATCGTCGACGATTTTGGCCTGGTGCGGAAGAAGGTCGGAGACCTCAATGCCCGATTTACCGTACTTGGCGAACGTGCGCTTGGTTCCAAGTAGGCGCGAGTTGGCGTTGACGTTCTGGTACTCCACTTTGCCGAATTCCTCGGGGCGCTTTTGTCCGTGGAGTTTGTTGAGGAGCGGCTTGGGATCGAACGTTTCGATGTGAGACGGCCCACCCGCCTGGAATAGGAAGATCATCGCCTTCGCTTTGGGGGCGAAGTGAGGCGCCTTGGGCGCGAGCGGATTGTATCGCGCGGCTCGCGCCTGGTCCTGCGCAAGCAGCGAGGCGAAGCCGAGCGAGCCGACTCCACAGAAACAGTCCGTCAGAAATTCGCGGCGGTCGCGGGCGTATCGGATGTGTTCAGCCATGTTAGTTCACGTAGAGGAATGCGTTGGAGTTGAGTAGTGTAAGAGCGAACTCGGTGGCGGCGGCCGGGTCAGGGTCGTCGAGATAGGCCTTGGCGAGAGCGAGCTCTTTCGCGTTCGGCGGGCGCGAGGCGATGAGGCGGAAGGCGCGATCGATTTGCGCGGCGGCGGTCTTGCGCTCCGCCGACAGGCGCTTGGCCAGTGACTTTGCGAGGTCGTTCGAAAGCGTGCCGTTCATGAGTTCGAGAGCCTGCGGCGCGTGCGTGGATTGATCGCGGCGCGCGCACGAGAGCAGGGTGTCGGGCGAATCGAACACCTGCATGAAAGGCAGAATGAGGTTGCGCTTGTAGATGAGGTAGATGGTGCGGCGGTCGTGTTCGCTCTTGTCGCGCGTGGGCTGCCAGTATTGGGGCCGTTTGAGGTCTTTGATGAGCTCCGGATCGATGTTGATCATCACGCTCGGTCCATTGGCCTTGGGGTTGAGGCGGCCCGAGACAGCGAGCATCGAATCGCGGATCTCTTCGGCTTCCAGGCGGCGGCGGTTCCATTTCCACAGCAGCTTGTTCTCCGAATCCTTCTCGGCGGCAACTTTTTCATTCGGTGAGGTGCTGGCCTGGCGGTACGTGCTGGAGAGCAGGATCATGCGGTGCAGCGGCTTCATTTTCCACCCATCCGCGATGTACTGATTCGCCAGCCAATCGAGCAGTTCCGGATGCGTGGGACGCGTGCCCATGCGCCCGAAGTCGTTCGGCGTGGAGACGATGCCTCGTCCGAAGTGGTAGCCCCAAATGCGGTTTACCATGACGCGGGAGGGCAGGGGATTGGCGGGATCGACAATCCAGTTGGCCAGGTGCAGGCGCGGCTTGGTGGTATCGAGCGGCAACTCCGGCTCGCCTTCGGGGAGCAGGATGCCGAGCGGCCGCATGCCGACCTTGGCGCCTTTGTTGCGATAGTCGCCGCGGGCAAGGAGGTGAATTTCAGTCATCTCCTTCGGGTTGTTGGCGACCGCATAGTAGGCGGTCAGAGGCGCGGGTATCTCCTCATCGATCTTTTCCAGACGGGTGAGAATCTTGCCCTTCTCTTCTTCGGAGGCGCGCCGCATCCCGCGGCGCAGCGTTTGCATCTCTTTTTCAAGCGGCTCCATCTTCGCTTTCCAGGCGGCCTGCTCTTCGGGCGAAGCGATGATGATGTCGTTCGATTGCGTTTGGGCGAAGAAGCCCTGCATGCGGTAGTAGTCCGACTGGCGGAAGGGATCGAACTTGTGATCGTGGCAGCGGGCGCAGCCAACCGTAACGCCTAGAATGGAGGCGCCGACGATGTTGGTCATCTCCGTCAGGACTTCCGTGCGCGAACTGGCCACTTCCTGGTTTCCCGCGTTCTTGCGCAGCGGCCCCAGACGGTTGAAGCCGCTGGCAATCAGAAGCGCGTCCGTGCGGGGTTCCATCTCGTCGCCCGCGATCTGCTCCTTGATGAATTCGTTGTAGGGCTTGTCGTCCTGGATGCTCGCCATGACGTAGTCGCGATAGCGATAGGCGTCGGGGCGGTGGGTGTCGTATTCGTAGCCGTCGGATTCTGCGAAGCGAACGACGTCCAGCCAGTGCCGTGCCCACTGCTCGCCGTAACGGGGCGAGGCGAGCAGACGCTCAATCAGGTTTTCATAAGCTTTGGGCGATTTGTCGGCGACGAAGGCGGCCACTTCTTCGGGCGTGGGCGGAAGGCCGTGAAGATCGTAAGTGACGCGGCGGATGAGCGTGGCGCGGTCGGCTTCAGGCGCGGGCGTGAGGTTGGCTTTACGCAGTCCGGCGAGGATGAAGGCGTCGATGGGCGTGCGGATCCAGCGCTTGGCAACGGCATCGGTGAACGCGGGCGGTTGCACGTCTTTGCGCGGCTGGAAAGCCCAGTGACGGCGTTCAGCGGGAGTGTAGACACCGAGCGGTGCGACGAGTGGAGCCGTGGTGCTTTCAACGGAGCCGGCGATGGTAGCCCCGGCGAACAAAATCGCCGCGACTCGGTGGATAGATCGATTGCTCATGAAATTTGTGAAACTGACTGCGCTTGCACTACAGTATATAGCTCTCTTGAAAAGGCGAGGCCGGGGGGCCAATGGTTACCGATTTTTAGTCATGAGTGGACCGGAATCAGCCGGATGCCCAATTCAGGCCGAAAGACGAGTGGATCAGAGCAACGGCCGCAGGCACGATTTCAACAATTCCTCACCACCAAGCTTTCGAATCAGGTCGTTGACGCTGGACTCGATCGTTGCCGCCTCAAAATTCGGGAGCGCCGGTTCGGGTTGCGTCGAAAAGTACACGAATGCCACGGGGCCGCTAGGGCTGTTCCTGAGCCTGACTTCGCCGGTTGGCCGCTTGCCGTATGGCCAGGGAAGCGACGCTTCCCCCATCATGCCCGGGGGAGTGATCGGCGTAACAGCGCCTTTCTCAAGCTTTTGACCGAGTGCGATT
>JBDTVQ010000499.1:0-4363 GCA_040007195.1 Acidobacteriota bacterium
CTCTTGCTGGCAGCCGCCGCATTCGCACAGGAAGGCGTGCCGCCTCATGTTTGGGGCAAGCTCGCCGCGCAGGACAAGACGCTGTTTGACAAGCTGGCGAAGCTCGAACTGGAAGCTTTGTGGAGCGCCGTCGCCGAGGCCGGCTACACGAACTGCTTCATCAACGAACTCACGCCGATCCATACTAACCGCCGTCTCATTGGCCGGGCACGCACCGTTCGCTACCTGCCGAACCGCCCCGACCTCCGCGAGCGGCTCTACAAGGCCGGGCCGCAATTGAACTATGTCTCAAGCGATCAGGCCGAGCCGGGAGATGTCCTCGTGTTCGACGCCGGTGGTGACGTGCGCAGCGCGGTAACCGGTGCCATGACCACGCGGCGTCTGGTGGCGCGCGGCGGCGCGGGCATGATCGCCGACGGTGCATTTCGCGACGTCGGCCAGATGCGCGAGCTGCCCATTCAGGTGTACATGAAACGAGGGCAGGCCTCGAGCGTGAGCCCGAACCTGATGAGCGCGGATTACCAGGTTCCCGTGCGAATTGGCAACGTTACCATTTTGCCCGGAGACATCCTGATGGGCGAAGAGCATGGCGTGCTGGTAATCCCCGTGGCCGTGCTCGACAAGGCCATTGCGAAAGCCAGCGAAACTGTTGAGCGGGAAGAGTTTCAGCAGAAACTCCTGGAGCAGGGCGAACCGATTAGCGGCGTCTACCCGCGACTGAACGAAGCCAACCAAAAGCGCTTTGAGGCCCAGCGCGGCCGGCCCTCTCCCAGGCGGTAGCCGGAAGGCGTAGGATGGAGGTGTATGAGGATTGCCGACGAGGGTCTTCTCGAGACTCCTGACCAATGGGACGACAGTGTCCGGGCGCGCTATAACCCCGACAAGAAGCAGGACGAATTCCGCGACTATTCCGACGGTGTGCCGCCCCGCGTACGCGAGTTCTATCGCGTTAACCACACCAATCAGACGCGCGAGTTCGCACTCGCCAAGCGCGCCGAATTCTGCGGCCTGAACCGCACCCAGATGGGCGTGTGGGAGGCCCTGGAGTTTCTCAACACATTGGTCGACGATTCCGACCCAGATACCGATCTGTCGCAGATTCAACACAACCTGCAGACGGCCGAAGCGATCCGCCGCGACGGGCACCCGCGCTGGATGCAGCTAACCGGACTGATCCACGACCTGGGCAAAGTGCTCTGGCTGTGGGGCGAGCCGCAATGGGCCGTCGTCGGCGACACGTTCCCGGTCGGCTGCGCCTGGAGCGACAAAATTGTCTTCCCCGAGTTTTTCTGCGACAACCCGGATGCGCAGAAGCCGGAGCTGCAGACGAAGCTCGGCGTCTATGAAGAGGGCTGCGGGCTGCGCAACGTCAATCTGAGCTGGGGCCACGACGAGTTTCTCTATCACGTGACCAAGGATTACCTGCCCGAACCCGCGCAGTACATGATCCGCTACCACAGCTGCTATCCGATTCACCGCGAGCGCGCCTACGACTATCTGCTCGATAGCCACGACCGCGAAATGATGGAGTGGGTCCGGACCTTCAACCCCTACGACCTCTACTCGAAGAGCGACGCGCCGCCCGACCCCGTGGCATTGCGTCCATACTACGAAGAGCTGATCGCCGAGTTCTTCCCGGCGAAGCTGCGGTTCTAAGCGGCGGGAAATAACCCAGGAAACCAGCGCGCGGCGAGGATGGCCGGAAAAGCCAATCGCACTGGTGCGCGTGGACTATCCGAGGTGACCGCGCGCAGTGTATGCAGCGCCGAAACTGTTCGTCGCGCATGGCGCTCGCCGACTCCGAGTAGAGCGGGCACATCGGCACGTGGAATCTCGCCACGGTAGAGCATCGCGTCCAGGAGCGTGTCGGCGTTGGCGGGCAGGCGATTCAGGCGGATCTCCTCCGCGGCCCAGGTGAGGATGCGGGCGCGAAGCTGAGTAGGCTCGCACAAGCTCTCCATGAAGCGAACCTGATCGATACAAGTCTCCAGAAAGAAGCGGGTGAACTCGATGAGCGATCGTTCGCTGAGAGAGCCGCGGCCGTCCAGGTCGCTACGGCGTGGGTGGTCGCAATCGGCGAGAAGCGATTTATACTGCTGAACATTACGTGCGAGGCCGCGGGCGATAGACCAGAGCGCTCCGGTGTTGAGAGCGTGAAGCAAAGTCGTGTGTGACATGAGACGGGCGACGCGGCCATTGCCATCGAGGAATGGGTGGATCCACAGTAGGCGGTGATGCGCGGCGGCGCAACCGAGAATGGCTTCCGTCTTGCCGAGCGCGCCGTAGACTTCATGGAAGCGCTCCAGGAAGCGTGGAACGGCTCCTGGACTGATGGCGATGTGCATGCCGACCTGAACATCGCGCGTGCGGAGCGCGCCGGGAACGACCGGGGCACGTTCTCCGGATTCGGGGTCTTCCACCCACAAGAGATCGGCGGGAAGCTGTTCGCAAAAGCGCCGGTGTAGCTTGAGAATCGTGGCGGGATCGGTGGCTTGCAGTGGTGCGATGCCGCCGTTGTCGATCCATTCCTGAACGGCGATGTGGGCCCGGGCTTCGATCTGAAGATCGCGCTTGCGGACGTCTTTACTGTATTCGCCGCGAAGGGCGCGTTCGATTTCGACGGGGTGGGTGTTGTGGTCTTCGATGAGATTCGAGTAGTAGCAGTTCATCGAGCGGACCAGCGTGGCCAGCGAGCCTAGAATTGCCGGGGGAAGGCTGGCGCGGAAAGCGGCGGACGTTTGAGCGAGGGTAAGGGCCAGGTCAGTGAATTCGGCGCGGCGGGGCGACTGCTGCGCCAGGAGCATGGGCTCCATGAGGGACGGCAACTCGAGGCGGTCGGCCACTTTTATGTCCGGTTGTTTGGCCGGAGCTTTTCCCATGTAAATTATTGTACAGGAATTAGTTCAATTATATCTTGGCGCTTTTATGGCCGGACAAATGTCCGGATAAAAGTCCGGTTATTTGGCAGCTTACCGCCGCACAAGCACTTCCCGCAGCGAATCCCGCGTCAGGAAGAACTTGACGCTCGAACAAGGCTGGAAAAGCTGCTCAATCGTACGGTTATTGAACGGATGCACAAGGCGGCGGTTGGACTTCGTATGAACCTGAATCTCACCCGCGCCTTGAATGCGGTAGCTGTAGAAGGGCGCGTTGGTCTCGCGGGCGTCGGCGTGGAAGCAGGCGAGCATCACGCCGCCCGGGCGCACGATATTCAGCAGGCGGTACATCACCGGTTCGAGCAGAGGCTTTGCCAGATATTCGAAGCTGTCCCAAACGAGAGCCGCGTCGAAGTGGCCCGGCGGGAACGCGAGGGCCTGATCGAAAAACTCCTGCTGGCGCGAACCGGAGGCGTGCGTGATGGCCGGGTCGCCTTCGCCGAAGATGGAATCGACCGTGCGCAGAAGGTCCTCGGAGTAGAGCCGGTGGCCAAGGGAAGTGAGGAAGCCCACGTTGTCCTGATTCACTTCGCCGAGGTCGAGGATCTGCAGGTTCTGATAGTCGCGCAGAATGTGGAGCATCTGCTCCAGGGCGTGGGAGTGGCGTGTGACTTCGCGCGGAGTGGCTTTCACGACGAGAGCCGGCGCGGCGGCCACGGCGGGCGAGGAAAGGGCCTGTGCCTGGCCAGGCTCGGCGGAGGGGGAATCAGAAAATAACGCCCGCAGGCGATCCTTCCACAACGCGGTCTCCGAATCCGCGCGGGTCAGCGCTTGGCGTCGCCGGCAATGGCGGTGGCGGGTTGAGCGGCCGGTGCGGCAGCGGCGGGTTGCGGAGGCCGCGCGGCAGGTTTGACCTCAGGTTTTACGATGTCGATAGATCCTTTAAAGTAGGCCCCATCCTCGATCACAATGCGGATGGTGCGGATATCGCCAACGAGTTTGGCATCCTTGCGGATGTCGATTTTATCGCCGACCTCAACGTTGCCATGGATGGTGCCGAGCACGACGATTTCGCGCGCTTTGATGCCGGCTTGCACACGGCCGTTGGGCCCGACGGTGAGCTTGGATTCCTGCATTTCGATGGAACCTTCGACTTCACCATCGATGTAAAGGTCTTCGCGGGAAAAGAGCTGGCCTTTGACGACCACGGATTTTCCAATGGAGGCTGTGCGTTCGCCGTAACCGATGTCGGCGCCGCGGGCGGGCATAGTGGACATGGGGATTCCTTCGCGGGCGAGGTCGCTGGACAGAGGCGGTTGGGAACTTGGCCTAGGCAGCGATTCCTCTTCTCTTCTGCGGTTCCACATAGTAAGGAGAACCTCCCGTTGAGATGGTGCCACTGCCCCCCTCCAGGCAGTTGCGGACCAGCCGATAGGCGGCTGGAGTTCTTATCGTAGCGGGGGGAGGGGGAATATGCAAACCGGGAG
>JBDTVQ010000500.1:0-4331 GCA_040007195.1 Acidobacteriota bacterium
TCAATGCGCCGCAGGGTTTCCCGCATCGCCCGCAACTGCCCCGCGGGCGGGGTCGCCGACTTTACTACAAAGTTCATTTTTGTCCGCCCATCAGCGGCGCCCGCCAGCGGTTCGTAGAGCTGAGGCTGGGCCTCCTCGCCCATCGTCATCACCTTCGTACCCTCGACCACACCGATGATTTCGTAGACGCCCCCGTCCATCGAAAACCTGGTGCCCACCGCTTGGCGGCCGGCGAGAAACAGCCGGGCGAACACCCGGTTCGCGACTACCACCTTGGAACCCGTCCCGTCGCTGTCGATAAAGGCCCGCCCGGCCACAAGCGGAATGCTCATCGTCTTGAAATAGTCTGGCGTTACGGCGTTCCAGTCATAGCGAATGTGCCGCTTTTCGCCGGTGTCTGGAAACGTCGCGGTTGTTCCGTTATTGGTTGCATCATTGAAAGGGATAATGCGGGCCGCGGCGGCCGCTTCCACACCGGGCAATGCGGCCAATTCCCTGACCGCGCGCTGGCTGTAGGCCCACATTTGTCCCTTTTCCTGATAGGTTCCGGGGGGTAAATGCGCGGCGGCCCTCGCCGTGTTGCGGATATCGAAGCCTGGACTCAACGAGGCCGATTGCATCAGGCTACGCAGAAACAACGCACCGGTGACCAGCACGACAAACGACACCGCCACCTGCGCCACAACCAATCCGCGCCGCAGCCGTAACCGCCGCTCTTTGTGCAGGTCGGCGGCGAGAGAGTCTTTCACTGTTTGCCACGCCGGAGCCAATCCACTTGCCAAAGTCGCCACCACGGCAAGCGCCGCCGCATAGGCCACAACGCGCCAGTCCGGTTCGACATGCAGCCGCACGGGGATCGGAATCGGGAGCGGGATCGCCGACAGCACTTTCACCAACGTCATCGCCATCGCAAACCCCACAGCCGTGCCGGCCACAGCGAGCGCCACGCTCTCTGCCAGCAACTGCTGGAACAGCCGGCCGCGGGTGGCACCCAATGACAACCGGATCGCAATCTCCTGCCGCCGCGCCGACGCCCGCGCGAGCAACATTCCCGCCACGTTCACGCAGGCGATCAGCAGCACCAGTCCCACCAGCAACAGCAGCACGCCGAAGAACGCGGCTATTGTCAAAGCCTTGCTCTCCTGCTGCAGGCGCGCGAAGCCGCCTACCGGCGTCATCTGACCCGGATTCGTGTAACGCTTCTCATCCGCGTTCTGCTCGCTGAGACGCTTCGAGAGCGTGGCCAAGGCCGCCCCTCCCTCGCCCAGGCCCATCCCGGGTTTCAGCCGCGCATACATCGCCAGATGGGCGTCCTTGACGAAGTGCGGCACGTATACATCGGGCGAGTATCCATACCCGATCAGCGTCCGGTGCCCGTCCGGTAACACGCCCAGCACGGTGTAAACGCGCCCGTCCAGGACCATCGTTTTGCCGAGAACCCCAGTGTCACCATGGAAGTGTTTCATCCAGAAGCGGTGCTGGAGCACGACGACGTCGTCGGGATCGCTCGCCGTCCATCCGCGTCCCAGCGCCACCGGCACGCCGAGCACCTGGAAAAAGTTCTTTGTGGTCTGCGTGGCGACGATGGGGATTGTCTCGCGCCCATCGTTCCAGTTGATCGCGGGCTCGTCGGTCTCACCGGCGACACCATCGAATACACCACTTCGATCGAACTCCTCCACTACGCGCGGCTCGGCATGGCTGCCTCCGGCCACGCGAATGTAGACTACCCGCTCGGCTTCGCGAATCGACGGCTGGCTCAGAAGGAACTCGACTGCCAGCGAAAAGATGGCCGTGTTCACGCCGATCCCCAGCCCGAGCGACAGGAGCGCGCTCAGCGCCAAGCCCTTGCTCTTCCACAGTCCGCGGACCGCATAAGTGAGATCCCGGCACAGATTCTCAATCGCGTTGAAGCGCCACGCGTCGTAGACCTCTTCCTGAATCCGGCCTGCGTCGCCAAGCGGAATCGTGCCGCCATTGGCGCCCGCCATCTCGCGGTGAAATTCCAACTCCGCGGCGAGGTCCTGCTCCAGCCGGCCCCGCCGAAATAACTTTTTCCACCACTTCGCCATGACGACCTACCTTGCCAAAACCCGGTCCACAGCCGACGACAGCCGGCTCCACGTTTCCTGTTGCGCGGCAATCAGTTTTCGCCCCCGCCGCGTGATTTCATAGAATTTCGCCTTACGATTGTTCTCCGACAGGCCCCATGCGGAACTCACCGCACCGTCCAATTCCAGCCTGTAGAGGGCCGGGTAGAGCGAGCCTTCTTCGACTTTCAGAACCTCGTCCGACAGAAGGTGGATTGTCTGCGCGATGGCGTAGCCGTGCATGGCCCCGCGCCCCAAGGCGTGCAAAATCAGGAGTTCCAGGGTTCCTTGCAAGAGTGCCGGCTGTTCCGATTTGGCCATTCCGCGCGCCGTTCCTTTCCTATTCCAATCTAGGGGAAGGATGGCACGCGCTGCCCTAGATCGTCAAGGGGAAGGCGGCCGGAGGGGCCGGGCTCCGCGAATGGGTCCGCCCCATCTTCCAAACAATTTCCCTATAATTGTTTTGGTAGTCTAGTGCGTTCACCCTGGATTGCCGATAGTCTTGGGTGATGGGCGTGTGCCTTGCGCGGGCACGCCCGTTCGCCTGCCGCCTCGGCGGCGATATGAAATAAAGGTGGCTTGCGGTCATGCCGCGGCTAGGCATCGAAGCGAGGCAACTATGCCGACGAACGAAGAAGGCGAGTTCGAACTAGTGCTGGGCAACAAACAACTGCTCAGTGTGTTTTTCATCGTGGTGGTGCTGCTGGGCGTGTTTTTCACGATGGGCTACATCGTGGGACGTAACATGTCGCCGGCGGGTGGCCCGCAGATGGCCGGTAACACGGAGAGCAATCCGCTTGTCGTCGAGCCGTCAGGTTCTGGCCCGCCTCCCGCGCCACTACCCGGTCCTATCGAGAAGCCGTCGCCGTTGCAGCCGACGAGCACTCCTCCAACAACGAGCACTCCGCCCACTTCCACGGCGCCTCCGAAACCGGAACCAGCCAAACCGGAACCGCCGAAGCCTGAGCCCGTGAAACCCGCTCCGCCTAAGCCGGAACCGGTAAAGCCGCCTCCGCCCAAGCCAGAACCGGCGAAACCGGCGCCCCCCAAACCCGCGCCCGTCAAACCGTCTCCGGCACCGGCCAGCGGCGGCACATACCTGCAAGTGGCCGCCACGCGCAAGCCGGACGCCGACATGCTGGTGGACGTGATCTCGAAGAAGGGCTTCCGCGTAACCGTCGCTCCGGTTCCGGATTCCGAACTCTTCCGTGTCCTGGTGGGACCGGCCGCAGGGCCGGACGAAATGGCCAAACTGAAATCCGACCTCGCCGCCATCGGCTTCAAGGGTTTCCCGCGCAAGATGTAGTGCCGGGCAGCGGGAACGGGCAGGCGGCCAATCACTGCTTGCCGGGCGTTGAGCCCTCTGCCGCGTTGAGCCATCTACAATGGTGTGTTGTCGCACGGCCACCTGATTCACATCGAAAATGCTCTACCGCCGGCGGGCGCTGCTACGCGCGGACGCCTGCCCGATTGGCTCCGGAAGTCCGCCGTCAATCCGGAATCGGTAACGGCGCTCAAGCGCGATCTGCGCGAACTCAACCTGCACACGGTCTGCGAATCGGCTCGCTGCCCGAACCTGAACGAGTGCTTTCATCGCGGCCAGGCAACGTTTATGATTCTGGGAAACCTCTGCACGCGCGGCTGCGGTTTCTGCTCGGTACCTAAAGGGCTACCCGGCAAACACACCTTTGAACTCGACGCGCACGAACCGGAGCATGTTGCCGATATGGCGGCCCGCATGCGGTTGCGCTACGTCGTCATCACCAGCGTAAACCGCGACGATTTGCCCGACGGCGGCTCCACTCATTTCGCGGCCACGGTGCGCGCCGTCCGCCGTGCGCTGCCCGAGGCGCGCGTGGAGGTTCTGACGCCCGATTTCAATGGCGATCTGGACGCCGTGGGCCGCGTGCTCGACGCCGGGCCGCACGTGTTCAACCACAACATGGAGACCGTTTCGCGCCTCTACTCGCGCGTGCGCCCGCAGGCCAACTACCAACAATCGCTCGATGTCCTTCGCTTTGCCCACCGGTTCGCCCAAGAGCGCGGCACCGGCCTTCTCACGAAGTCAGGCCTGATGGTGGGCCTCGGCGAATCGCACGACGAAGTTCGACGGTTATTGGATGACCTGCGCGCGCACGGAGAAGCCGACGTTGCCACCATCGGCCAGTATCTGCAACCCTCGCGCCGCAGCCTGCCGGTGATGCGCTACGTGCCGCCCGATGAGTTCGACCAGTGGCGCGA
>JBDTVQ010000501.1:0-4300 GCA_040007195.1 Acidobacteriota bacterium
GCCTCAGTAGACGGCTTTTTGCTACACATCACTCGTGAGAAATGCGGACTAGCGGGCGGCCTCACCGCAAGATTCACGAGTAGATCGGGTCGAGCTTCTCCCGGATATAACCCATGCACCGCTCAAAGCTGCTCCGCGGGCTGACGCGCGAATAGTGGTGATCGATGTTGATCCATCCCTTGTAGTGAACCTTTTTCAGGATGCGCATGATCCCTTGCAGGTCCACTTCACCATCGCCATAGTCGCGGTTGCCGAGCATGAAGGTCCCGTTTTGCGAACCCGGCTGTTCCACCTTGCCGTTGGGAAGCCGCATCTCCGCCGTCTGGTACTCGTACTTCGCATCCACCAGATCGAAGAAGATCAGCCGGTTCGCATATATCTGGAACAGCCCGATAATGTCGCAGTTCGCCATGTAGAGATGCACCGTGTCGGGGCACCAGAAGAATTTCTTCGGATCGGTCAGCTTCATCAAGAGCTCAATCTCGTCCTGCGTCTCGATCAGTTGCCCTTGCGAATGGTTGTGTACGCCCGTGCGAATCCCATACTCCGCGCAAACATCGCCCAGGTGGTCATAGAAAAGTGCCGCCCTTCGAATGTGTTCACGCTCGAGCACCTTCGTCACGCGGCGCGGAGAGAACGTAACCATCTCGGTCGCCCCAAACCGCTTCAGAAACTGGCAGGCCTCACGAGCGGACTTCTCGATCGCCGCGTGTTTCGTGGGATCGTCGGCTGGGCCATTGAAGGAAATCGTCGCAACCTGCAGGTTGCGTTTGCACAGCTCCTTCTCTAATTGCGAAAGGTCCATGCCGATGCGGTTCAACACCCCCGGCCAACCGGTCAACCGGAACCCGTTGAAGCCGGTGTCGCGAATCACATCGAGCATCTCGGTATAAGGCAGCGTGCCCGCGTCGGGCCACTGCGTCGAGGTCCAAAGGAAACTGCTCACACACCATTTGATGTTCGGCCGGTTGCCCGCCGCGGCTGCGGCCCGGTCTCGTAAAGTGCCCAGCGCGGCCGCAATCGCGGTCAGTGCTTCTCGTCTTCTCATCGATGCAGTCTCCTGGTTGTCAATTCGCTAGTGGCGGGCCGCCCGGAACCAGAAGCTTGCTCCGGTTTGTGGGATACGCATGGCGCGTCGCCGTGAACTTCGCATTCAAATACTCGCCCATATACAGCGGGCCCGACATCCTATCGCCCGCAAGCGCGCCCACGAACAGGAACGTGATCGAATCGCCCGGTGCGCGGTCGGTGCTCTGCAGCTTCAACTCCTGGCCTTCAATCGTGCCGAACACGTCCTGCACCGCGAACTCGCTCTTGTGCGTCCCCTGCAGCCGGTTGCCGTCCTGCTCAAGCACCAGCGTGTGCTGGCCCTTACTGCTGGAAAATTCCACCTGAACATCCCACCGCCCGCTGATGTTGCTCGCCGGTGCCGCTGGCGCCGCTTTCGGCGCGCGTTTCTGCGACAGCACGGCATGCAGCCGGTCCGCCACAATCCGGTCGTCGCCGGGCTGCATCATCCACGCCGTGATGCTCACGGAAGTCGATCCCCTCTCGGGCGCGCTCTCGCCGCGAAAACCGCCCCCGGCTCCGAGCGCAATTCTCGGCTTGCTCCGGGCCAACTCTTCAGCCAGTTCTTCACCCGTGATGTGCAGCTTGGCAGGGTCCCACGAAATGCTCAGCGACGGGCTCTTGTTGGAGAGTCCATTCGGCTCCCTCACAGCCGTCTTGACGCCATCTACCTGCGACACTTTCTTCGCAATCGTGTCGAGGTACGAAAGCCACTTCTTCCATTCGCCTTCGTGATCGCGCTTGACCCACGTCTCCACGGCCGCCAGCATTCCCATGGTCTCTTCGCGGCCCACTTTGTTGTCCCGTCCCGGCCCGTGGTGCGGCGAACTGGCCTGCCACGCCGATTGCAGCAGATCCTTCCGCCCCAGCAACAGCCCGGCACATTGCGGACCGCAAATCGCCTTGCCGCCGCTATAGGCAACCACCGTCGCGCCGCGCGCAAGATGCACGTTGGGAATCGTGAGCCCCTCGGCCGCCGCGTCCACCAGAATCGGAATTCCCAGCGGCTTCGCCATCCTGGCCACGTTCTCCAGCGCAAACGGCCCCGCGTTGGTCGCATTGCCCGCCGAAAGATAGATCATCGCCGTGCGCGGACTCAGCGCACGCTCCAGTTCCTCGGCCGTGTCTACCGTGATCATCTTCACGCCAATGTTGCGGATCGCATGATCGTAAACGCTTCGCGACGACCTTGGCGCTACCACTTCGGTCTTGTCCAATCCCGCGAGGTTTGGAATTCGGAGCAATTTCTCCGGATTCCCCCCGGCCACGCACGCCGCCGTCACATGCTTCAGCCCTGCCGCGCACCCGGCCGAAACCATTCCCCACTCGGCCCCGGTCAAATCCGCAAACCGTTGCCCAACCGCCGCCGCCAATTCGTCAAGCTGCACAAAGTACCGTGCCGCGTGCTCCATCGCCACACGAACCTCTGGCAGCTCCACCGATGCGCCAATGATGGTGAACGTGCCGCGGCAATTGATGACTGGCTCGACACCGATCGACTGGTAGATCTCCGGTCCCGCCCGCAGCGGACCATTCGCCGCCATTGCCTGCGAGCCGCCTAGGAGGGCGGGCAGAACCAGCGCGTTTCCAACGTGAAGCAGATCGCGGCGAGTCGCCCCGCTGGAGGACCCCTCCTGAATTCGTTCCGGCTGTTTTTCAGGCATGATTACCACAGTCTATACATGCCCGCGTCTGTTCGTCCCACGGAACTATTTCGCAGCCAGCAGCCGTCGCGCATTCCCTTCGCGGATAGCCTCCGCATCCGCATTGCTCAAAGGCGATTCGCGCATTTTCAGAATGGCGGATTCAAGATTGAACAAAGGAAAGTGCGAGCCGAACACGACGCGCTGCGGTGAGACATGCTGGGCCAAATTGGCCACGCCACGCACCCGCTCCACCATCGCAAAATCAAAATATACCTGTCCCGCGGCGGCCAGTTCTTTCACCGGAACATCGTGCCGCTGATTCAGAACAATCAGGCGCAGCTGCGCGATGCCAGGCACGATCGCGCTCAGTGGCCGCAGGTCAACCGATGGCACCTGCATCAGCGGATGCTGCGTGCGCTCGTCTTCCATCGTCACCACAAGCTGCACAATCAAACCGGACCGCGACGCTACCTCCAGCACTTCGCGAAATTGAGGATCGGCCAGCGTGTAGCCGTGATAATTGGGATGCAGCCGGATGCCGGGCATGTGATGCTGCTCACGGCAGCGGCGCACATCCTCGCGCCAGTCGGGAAGGTTCGGATTCACGCTGCCAAACGCCACCAGCAAACCCGCACCCTGCGCGCGGCAATCCTCGGCCAGCCGCGAATTCACGGCGGCGATGTCCCGGTGTAGCAAGCCGTCGAAGCTTCCCACCCACGCCTGCCCCACTCCCTGCTGCCGCATTTTTGCGGCGAACGCGGCGGGCTCATCGCCCGCTAACCGGCGGAACGGCCAGCGCGATAAATAGGCATGCGTGTCGACAATCATGGATGAACCCACATGATATACTCGCGCGGCATGAGTGCAAGCCGCCGGGCGTTTGTGAGCAGTCTTCTCGGCACGGCAGCCGCACGGTCCCAACAGGGCTCGCAGTCAGCCGCCGATCCTCCTCCCGGCAAGCGTTTTCGCGTCTGGGATGAGCACTGTCACCTCGGCGCTGTTCCGGGCAACACACCCGAAGAACGCATTGATGTCTTGATCGAATGCGCGGACCGCCTCGGCATCGAACGGCTACTGCTCTCGCAAGGCTACTCGGCGCAGCTCCATCCCACTCCCGAACAGCTTCGCGAAGAAAACGACCGCGTCATGCGCGCCGTCCGCCGCTTCCCCGATCGCACGTATGGCTCCGTCTACCTAAGCCCCGCCTACCCCGAATTCAGTGTGCAGGAGTTCAATCGCTGCGTTCGCGACGGCCCCATGATCTGCGTCGGAGAACTCGAAGCTGACCGTCGATGCGATGTGCCGGAAATGGATCTGATCGTCGAGCGAGCAGCCTCCATGAAGATGCCTGTCCTGCAACACACTTGGCTCAAAGTCGGTGGCAATCTTGAGGGCGAATCGACACCCTACGATGTCGTCGAGCTCGCTCAGCGCCACCCCGGCGTGCAGTTCGTCTGTGTCCACACCGGAGGCGATTGGGAGCGCGGCATCCGAATCATTCGCACCACGAAGAATGTCTACGCCGAAATTGCCGGATCGAATCCCACCTCCGGCTTCGTCGAAATGGCCGTGCGCGAACTCGGCGC
>JBDTVQ010000502.1:0-4292 GCA_040007195.1 Acidobacteriota bacterium
CGCGATGGTCTGGGAGTTGTAAGGCTATCGCCCGGTGGTCCAAACACCGCCTGTATCGGCGTGTCGCTCCTCAGCGCATAACTCGTGCCCTCTGAGCGCAAAGCGAACCGGCTTTGCGGCTGGAAGTACAACGCCAGGCAGTTTTCACCGAGCAGGGATGCCACCACCCGCGCCGGAATCCGGTAGTCCGCCTCAACCACCGTTTCAGGCACCACAATCTCCACCGATAGCCACGCCGTGTGTGCCGCCACGGCATCGCGAACAGCTTTATCGCTGATGCTCCACGGAGGCGCGTCGGGGTCGCTGATGTACTTCGCTTCGTACATGACCACGATCACCTGCAATCGGCCCACCTTCGCCAGGAAACTGGGCAAAGCCCCGGCAATCCAGTCGCCCGGCGGCAGAGGGTCCGAGAGTTTGCTGCGCTGCGGTATGGGTCCGGCCACGGCGACCGGGCAGCCGGCGGCCCGGCTGAATGCGGAGGCCAGCTGCCGCGCTTCGATTGGCTCCGGCTCCCGCAGCAGCATCACGATCGCCTGCGACGGCGGCAACACTGCGCTCGCTTTGCGCAACCGCAGCACGAACAAGACGGCCACTGCGGCCAACGGCACCAGCAATATTAAGATCCAGGGAAATTCCAGCAGCATCCGTCGAATCAGCTTACACGACGACGGGCACTTTTCCAGCAGACGTGGCGTCTACTTTCCCGTGCGGCTCCTATTGGTGGAACACGCCTGCGCCCGCGCGGCAACACGCGAGCATGAACGTCTTGCCCGCGGTTCGGCGTTGCTGGCGACCATCTCCGCGACCGCGCCGTGGCTGGGTTTGCTACTTACGACGCGGGGGATCGTCTTTTCATTCCAAGGTTACGGTGGTGAAAAATGGACCTGCTTCGCCGCCACCGTCCAGTCCCTCAGCGAAGCCCAATACCCGGCCGCCTTCGGTCTCGCCACCGCCATCGTTGCGTGGTGTCTGCAACATTGGATGCGTGCCCGCGTCCGGGACTTCGACACCGAAATGCGCGCCACGACGCTCGAACTCATGAATGAGCTGCGTCGAATAGCGCTTTGATCGGATCCTCTGCTCGCAAGAACTCCGCCGTCTTCGCCGTATACGGCACGCACGTCCGGTGCGGCGGGTGATAGAGCGCCAAGCAAGCTTCACCCACCATGTGCGACAGCACCCTTCCGACAATTTGATAGTTCGCGCGCGAAACCGCCTGCGGATGCAGAATCTCCATTGACAGCCATGCCTCGTGCTCTACGCCCACTTCGCCGCCATACGGCCGCTCCGGGTTGTGCACCATGAAGTACGTACCCCCGATCACGGCAATAAAGTGCGGAGCCACGCCGATCACCGTGTCGTTCGCTGGTTCGTCACCCCTCGGAATCAGGTTCGCGTCAATCTGTCGCGCACTGATCGGCCGCCCGGTTTCCTGCGTCAGCAACTCGGCCAGCAGCCGGGCATCGATCACCCTCGCGGCCCGCAGCAACAGCACGATGGCGCACGGCGGCTCCTGCTGCGATTGTCTGCGCCGCCCGATCATCCACAGCCAAACCCCGACCAGCGGGATCAGCAGCGACAGCCCAAACATCATCCACGGGAATTCCATCGGCAAACCAGCACCTACGATAACGCGAACCTCCCAGCGCTCCCTGCTAAAATAAGAAGGCTCCCTTTCTGCGGCCAAGGGCACCGCCTTACACAGTGACCGGAATCTACCCAGGTACGTTCGACCCCATCACTAGCGGCCACCTCGATCTGATCGAGCGCGGCTCGCGGCTGGTGGACAGGCTCATTGTTTCGGTACTTGCCAACGAGTCGAAGCATCCCTTATTCAGCGTCGCCGAGCGCACGGAAATGCTGCGCGAATCCACGGCGAAGTTTCCGAATGTCGAGATCGACAACTTCGACGGCCTGCTCGTGCAGTACGCCGCCGCCCGTGGCGCCACGCTCCTCATACGCGGCATTCGAGCCATCTCCGACTATGAATATGAACTCCAGATGGCGCTTATGAACCGCCGTTTGAATCCGAAGATTGAAACCGTCTTCCTGATGGCCGGCGAGTCCTACAGCTTTCTGAGCTCGCGACTGGTGAAGGAAGTCATCCGCCTGGGCGGCGACGTCAGCGACATGGTTCCGCCCAACGTCGAAGAAAGGCTCCGCGCGCGCCTGCTGGGCGCAACCGCCGGGCACCGGTAAATTTCTATGTCAGCCATTGCCAACCAACTCTCCGAACGCCTGTCCACCATCAGCGTTTCCTCGACCGTGAAGGTCAGCTCGGAAGCGGGCCGCCTCAAGCGCGAAGGAGTCGACGTGGTCGATTTCGGCGCCGGAGAGCCGGACTTCCCGACGCCGGACAACATCAAGAAGGCCGCCATCGCCGCCCTGGACGCCAACTTCACCAAATACACCGATACCAGCGGCATCATCGATCTGAAGAAGGCGATCTGCGAGCGGCACAGCAAAGACTACGGCACGGCCTACACACCGGCCGAATGCGTGGTCACCGTCGGGGGCAAGCACGTGATCTTTGAGCTCACCCAGGTGCTGCTCAATCCCGGCGACGAGTGCATCATTCCCGTGCCCTTCTGGGTCACCTATCAGGACGTGGTGAACTACGCTGGCGCCAAGTGTGTGTTCGTGCAGACCGATGAACAGGCAGGTTTTGCCATCTCGGCCGCCGAAATCGAAAAGGCGATCACGCCGCGCACGAAGCTCATCCTCATCAATTCGCCGTCGAATCCATCCGGCAACGTGCTCGGGCGCGACGAGTTCGAGAAGATCTGTAAGCTTGCCAAATCCAAAGGCGTGCTCGTCATGACCGACGAGTGCTACTGCCGCTTCGTGTATGGCAGCGAGCCCTATTCGGCCGCGGCGTTCGAAGGCATGAAAGAGACGGTGATCGTCGCTGGATCGCTTTCGAAAACCTACGCCATGACGGGCTGGCGCTTAGGCTTTGGACTTGCGCCCAAACTCGTCATCGACGGCATCGTGAAGCTGCAAAGCCACATGACGTCGAACCCAACCTCCATCGCGCAGAAGGCGGGTGTCGAAGCGCTGAACGGGCCGCAGGACGCGGTCGGCGAGATGCTTGCCGAATATGCCCGCCGCCGCGCCTACATCGTCGATCGCGTGCGCAAAATTCCCGGCGTCACCTGCCAGGAACCGATGGGCGCCTTCTACATCTATCCGAACTTCGGCCAAGCGATGAAGAGTCTCGGCATCGCTTCCACGCTCGACCTCGCCACGCAACTGCTCACCAAGGCCCATGTGGCGCTGGTCCCAGGCGAAGCGTTCGGCACCGACGCCCACGTGCGTATCTCCTACGCGACCTCGATGCACGAAATCGAACGCGGCCTGCAGCGCATTGACGACTTCATCCAAGGCAAACCCGGCCCGGCTGCATGACGCCACTGGCGCCGAAGTTTGTCGAGCGAGTCTGGGGGTCCACCAGCTTGGCCCCCTGGTTTCCCTCGCCGCCGCCCTCCTCCGCCGGAATGCCCTATGGCGAGGTGTGGTTCGAAGGCGAATCGCTCCTCATCAAATTTTTGTTTCCCGCGGAAAAGCTCTCCGTACAAGTGCACCCGGCCGATGCGTACGCGAAGGCGAACGAGGGTTGCAACGGCAAGACCGAGATGTGGCACATCATGCGTGCCAAGCCGGGCGCGACCATTGCGCTGGGGTTCCGCGAGGTGCTCACAACGGAGGACGCGCGGGCGGCAGCACTGGATGGCTCCATCATGGACCTGCTTAAATGGCATCCGGTGCAGCGCGGCGATACCTTCATGATTCCCGCCGGCACCGTTCATGCCATGGGCGAAGGACTCGTGGTGGCAGAGGTGCAGCAAGTCTCCGACATCACCTATCGGCTCTACGATTACGGGCGAGGCCGCCCGCTGCACATCGACAAAGGATTCGATGTCGCCGAACTCAAGCCGTACGAGCCGTCCGAGACGCGGTGCACCTATTTCGAGACGCATCATGTCGAGCCCGGCCTGCTCGTCGAGCCCCGTTCGGAGGAGGACTACCTCATCGGCCTCACGAGTGGCCACGTCCACCGGATCGACCGCACCGTTCAGGCGACCGAAGAATCACTTCACACCTGGGTTCCCGAGTAGCTTCCAGACACGTGTGCTTTCGGACGTATCGGCGTCCCATTCCTGAACCCTGCCATCTTCCGTGCCGGTCAGCAGGCGGCCTTCGGGCGTGAATGCGAGGTTGCTCTGCGTGCGCACCTGCGGCCATTCGCGCCGTTCATTCGTCGCGCGATTCCACCAGCGGACGTTCTT
>JBDTVQ010000503.1:0-4264 GCA_040007195.1 Acidobacteriota bacterium
CGGCGAGGAATCCCAGCCGGAATACCTGGAAACCATGCGACGCGGCCATGCGGTGAAGCTCTTCGTTGATCGCACTCACGAGCACTTGATTCCAGAAGCGCCCAATCGCCCGCGGCGTCTGGCCGTGCGACTCCAGCCAGCCGAGCATAGTGATTGAGTCGAGATCGTTGCGCCGCCTCTCCCGCATCATCGCCAGCATTCCGCGGGCGATACACAAGCGGTCGCTCCAATCGAAGCACGGCATCGTGAGGAACGAGGGTCCAAAGTGCAGGGGCGCGGGCAAAGCGGCCGCGCGCATGTGAGAGGCGCGCCCTCCCGGTTCAAGGAAAGTGAACTCGCGATAGTAGTGAACTTTTTCGGCCACGCCCAAGCGGCTGTAGAAATCGATCAGGTTCACGCAACAGCCCAATAGAATGTGCTGGCAGTTGTCGATCACCTCGCCTTCCGCGCCCGGCACGGGATAGGAAGTAGCGCGCCCCCCGAGGAATCCGCGCGATTCGAACAGTTCGACTTCAAATCCGGCGTCGCCCAGCGCGGCTGCCGCGGCAAGCCCTGCCAGACCTCCGCCCACTACGCACACGGATGGCATTCGCAAAAACTCAGGATAGCGAAGGGAAGGACCTCAAGGCGAGGTGCGGCTGGAGTGTTAACCGAGGGAAGGCACACAGACGCGATTGCGCTTGCCGCCGCCACCGCCACTGATGTCGATGGCCAGCCAAACAACCACGGCCAGGAAGAGGATGAAGTTCGCGTCGCCCATATCGCACTCTCAGTATGCAGGCGGGCCAGGCAATCTACAAGTACCCGTCAGTTCCAGTACTGAGTGATCCACCCTAGCAGCAGAGCTAGTACCAATCCCGCTGCCGGAAACGCAGCCAGTGCAACGGCAAGCCGAATCAGCGGCGTTCGAGGCCACGGCCCAAAGCTTGCGAATGCCTGGGCCAGCAGCATCGAACCATACACAAACGCGTGTCCCACGTTGCCAAATGAGCACCACGGACAATGGCGTCCATGCGCGGCATGGATGTTGCAAAAGCGATCGGCTGCGCTCCACAATGACTGGCATCCACACTGAAAAATAGTGGCACAGAGGTTGATAAAAAAAATGCTCGTGACGGCCGCCGAAACCAAAAAGATGAGCCCGCGCCCGATCATTATTGCGCCGCGCGGACCGCTTTCGACGCCCGAACCACGTTCTCGATGATCCTGAACCCGGCCTCGCCTTCCAGCGTCAGCAGCGATTCCGGGTGGAATTGCACCGCTTCCACAGGCAGCGTACGATGCCGCACGCCCATGATGATGCCATCCTCGGATTCGGCGGTTACTTCCAGCGCCGCGGGCAGCTTTTCCGGGATCGCGTAGAGCGAGTGGTAGCGGCCCACCTTAAACTCTTCCGGCAGACCTTCAAACACACCCTGACCGCGATGTTTCACCACCGAGGGTTTGCCGTGCATGGGGTAGTCGAGCACGCCCAACTCGCCGCCGAAGGCTTCCACAATCCCCTGCAAACCCAGGCACACGCCAAATACGGGAATGCCCACGCGTACCGCTTGCTTCACCACATCGGGCACGCCAAAGTCTGCCGGCCGTCCCGGACCGGGCGAGATCAAAATCAAATCCGGTTTGATTTGTTCGATCATCTCCAGCGGAAATCCGGCGCGGTAGGTCACCACTTCGGCGCCTGTTTGCCGCGCATAATTCGCCAGCGTGTGGATGAAGCAGTCGTCGTTATCGACCAGCAGCAGCTTCACGCCTTCGCCGGCCTTCTGGCGCACGGCCGTCTTCTTCTTTTTCACGCCGCGCGTTTCCGCCATGACGTTGAAGAAACCAGTGGCCTTTTGCCGCGTCTCCAACTCTTCGTTCGCGGGAATCGAGTCGTACAGCAGCGTCGCCCCCACCGGATACTCGGCGATGCCGTTCCGCAAGTGCACCGTGCGAATCAGAATGCCGGTGTTGATGTCGCCATTCAGCGAAATCATGCCCACCGCGCCGCCATACCAGCCGCGGGCGTCCTTCTCCGTATTCTCGATTTCCTGCGCCGCCGCTTTCTTGGGCGCGCCAATCACGGTCACCGCCCACATGTGCGTAAGAAACGCGTCCAGCGCGTCCATGCCTTCATCGAGCATCGACTCCACATGATCCACCGTGTGGAACACGCCCGCGTAGGATTCAATCAGCCGCCGCCCGATCACGTTCACCGAGCCCGGCACGCTGACACGCGACTTGTCGTTGCGGTCCACGTCCGTGCACATCGTCAGCTCGGACTCTTCCTTCAGCGATGCGAGCAGTTCGCGAATGTTCTCGGCGTCGCGCATCGGGTCACCCGTGCGCCGCGCCGTGCCGGAGATCGGGCACGTCTCAATGCGGCCGCCTTCCACGCGCACGAACATCTCCGGCGAGGCGCCCACCAGTTGCTCCTCGCCGAACTGAATCAGAAATTCATACGGGCTCGGCGATGCCTTCTGAATGCGCTCGAATAGCTCCGACACGCTGCCCGAATACGGCGCTTGAAACTTCTGCCGCAGCACGACCTCGTAATAGTCGCCGCGCTTCATGCCCTGCCGCACTTTTTCGACGCCCGCCATGTACTCTTCCGGCGTGTGATCGCAGGTGATGTCCGCCGAACCCGTGTCCGGATGCGGCGCCACCTCGGCGCCATCACGCGGCAGGGATGCCGTCGAAAGGCCCTGAAATTCGAAGTCGTATTGGTAGCGCTCGATCTGCTCTTTCTTGCGATCCATGAAGCAGATGTCGTCGCACAGGTACAGGTGCAGATCCTTCGCGCCGTTGCGCGGCAGCTTCAAATCGATCGGGTCGAACTGAAACAGCAGGTCGTATCCGAACGCGCCCACCAGCGCCAGGCGCGCATCGCCCAGGTTGCGAAACTCGTCGAGAATCGCCCGCAAAATCGAAAACGCGGAGGGCTGGCGGCTGCGCTCCTCTTCGGAAAACAGCGCAGGCAACGGCTTCAGCGTGCCCTTCCAACCGCCGCTCAACGGCGTGATGGTCTCCCAATGCGGATGCTCGCCGAGCAGCCGCCGGAACACTTCGCACAGCACCTCGCCGCGTGCATTCAACGCGTGGAATTCCAGCTCACGACCGCGCCCGATGATCTCCATGGGCGGGTTCGTGCTGGCGATATCCCATCGCGAGTACCGGCCCGGATACTCGTATCCGGAGGACAAATAGACGCCGCGCCGCGTGTCCAATTCACGCAACAACGCGCGCAGGCCTTTTTTATAGGGAGTTTTGGAAATAGCGCGTGTGACGACAATGCCGCCACGCGTCTCAAAGCGGATTTGCCGCATAGGGTTACCTGAAACAGCGGAGTGAGTACTCAGGATATCATGCAGCGCCGGAATGCTATTCTATCGGGCGATGATCGAACGAAGAGATCTCGTTGCGGGAGCGATCGGCGCCGCCGCAGCCAGCGCCGCACGCGCACAAACGCCCGCGTCCGCCCCGAATACCTCATCCGTAATGCTGTGGACGTTGAAAGGCTCCTTCGAAGAGAAGCTCGAAGCGGCTGCCAAAGCGGGCATCCAATCCGTCGAACTCGTGGGCGAGCACGCCGAGTGGACCAGCGCCGATATCGACCGCGTGAAGAAGCTCGCGCGCTCCCTCAAGCTCGGAATGGACACCATCAGCTCCACGCCTTTCTGGAGCAAAATGCCGATCTCCATGGTCGATCCCGCGCACCGCGACAACCTGCTCAAAGAGGTGCAGAAGAACATCGACGCCGCCCAGCGCCTGGAAATCCCCATGCTGCTGTTGATGTCCGGCAACGCGATTCCGTCCAAGACCTATGCTGAACAATGGGCCAGCCTGGTCGAGAGCACCAAGCGCTGCGGCGATCTTGCGGCGAAGGCGAACGTTACGCTCATCGTCGAACCGCTCAACACGAAGGTGAATCACAAGGGCTACTTCCTCGATAGCTGCGTCGGTGGCGTAAAACTGATGAAGGAAGCCGACCACCCCAACATCCGCCTCCTCTTCGACCTCTATCACGAACAGGTGCAGGTGGGCGACGTCACGCGCACGCTGCGCGACGCCATGCCCTACGTGAAGGTCTTCCACATCGCCGACAACCCTGGCCGCAATGATCCAGGCACGGGCGAAATGAACTATCCGTACCTCTACAAGGAAATCCAGAAGGCCGGATACAAGGGCTACTTGACGATGGAATACCTTCCTCTCGGCGACCAGGTAAAGAGCCTCATCGCCGCCGTCGACTCTATGCGAAAGGCCCTCGCGTAAACCTCAA
>JBDTVQ010000504.1:0-4263 GCA_040007195.1 Acidobacteriota bacterium
CGGAACGACATGCGCGCCCAGAAGTTCGACTTGCCGCCGAGCATGCGCACGCGGACCCAGTTGTAGGGTTCCTTTGGATCGTGCGTGTAGGGCACCTCGGTTTCGTCGACCCACTGGTTCGCGTTCAGCTCGTTGGCCTGGAAGACGTGTGGCAGCCGGCCGGGCTTACCGAAACCGCGGTAGGGAAGTTCGTACACGGGCTTCAGTCCACGATTGCGCTGAAAATCCACTTTGGGGCCGGCATCGAGCATCAGGCATTTCACACCAAGCTGGGTCAATGTGTAAGCGGCCATGCCGCCTGAGGCACCCGAGCCCACAATCAGGACGTCGTACTCTTTTTTTGCCATTGTGTATTCTCCGGATGCACTAGTCGAGCGGGTACCAATAGAGGCCGAGCCCGCCGCTGCGGCGGCTGCCACGGCTGGCAACGGCGGCGTATTCGTGGGAGTTCATCGTAGCGGTGCGAATGTCGGCCTTAGCTTCCCGCAAAAAGTGGGCCAGCGGATCGGCAGGGGCCTCATAGGTCCAGGGCTGCTTGAGGGGTGCGAGTAACGTTTCCGCCTGGGCGGTTTCGATATCGCCGAAGCTCTTGCCGAACTTCTTCTTTGCGCCCTCGTTCAACAGGTCGAGGCCGTTCCGATAGAGTTGCTGCCTCGGTGCGGGCGACGCGCCAACGAGGAAATCGAGAAACTCCGGCGCGCCGGCGTCGATGGCGCTGGGCTGGCCGTTGATCGAAGGAAGAACGATGGCGCTCAACTGGCGTAGTGCATTCAACTGGGGTTCGGTGAAGAAGCGGGTCTTCGTCGCACCGATATCGTCGCCAATGGAAGGCTGCCAATCGGGCGCATCGTTCGGAGTGGCCGCGGGCAACGGGCCCTGTGCTTGTACCGTTGCCTGAGAAAAGAGCGCGGGCACAGCGGGCGCGGCCAGAACGGCCTTCATCAAATTTCTACGTTTCATTTCAAATTCTCCCGGCAACCAGGCCGTTTGGCGAGAAATTACAGATCCGTCAGGTGCTCCACCTGGCCGGTGCTATCGCCGATCTTTTCGGGTTTCACGCCCATAACGTCGAGCATGTTCATAAAGAGGTTCGTCATCGGCGTGCCTTTTGGATACTGAACGTGGCGGCCTCCGCCGATGCGGCCGGCACCGTGTCCGGCGATGATGGCCGGCAGGTCGACGTGCTCGTGCTTGTTGCCGTCGCTCAGGCTGCTGCCGTACACAACCATCGAATGGTCGAGCAGTGTGCCTTCGCCGTCGGGCACCGACTGCAACTTTTTCAAAAAGTAGCTGAACATTTCGATGTGGTGCTGATCGATCTTTTGCAGGCGTTCGATTTTGTTCGGGTCGTTGAAATGATGCGAAAGGCCGTGGTGGGCGTCGGGCACGCCGATGGAGCGGTAAGTGCGATTGCCGCCTTCGCGTCCGATCATGAGTGTAATGACGCGCGTGAGGTCGGCCTGGAAGGCGACGGTCATCAGGTCGAAGACAACCTGGATATGCTCTTCGAAGGTGGGCGGAATTCCCGGCGGCTGATCGATGGCGGGAAGCGCTGGGGCGTTGGGGTCGCGCTGTTCGGCGCGCTGGATGCGGCGCTCCACTTCGCGGATGGAATCGAGATACTCGCCGAGTTTTCGCTTGTCGCCCGCACCAAGGCCGGTTTCGAGGCGCGCTACGTCGGCGCGAACGAAATCGAGGATGCTTCGGTCCTGGCGGGCAAGAATGGCGCGCGCGGCTGGATCGGTGGTGTCGCCGTCGCCGAACAGGCGTTCAAAGATGGCGCGCGGATTGGTCTCGAGGGGCAAAGGAGTTGACGGCGAACTCCAGCAGAGCGTGTTGCTGTAGGCGCAACTGTAGCCGGAGTCGCAGCCGCCGACCATGCGATTGTCGTCGAGGCCCAGTTCAAGCGAAGGCAGCTGGGTTTTGGAGCCGATCTCTTTGGCTGCGATCTGATCGACCGAGATTCCCGCTTCGATGTTGGTGCCTTGCGTCTTCTTGGGATGCACGCCGGTGAGCCAGGTAGCACCCGCGCGCGCGTGATCTCCCGCTCCGTCTCCGAGCGAGTTGCCGGTGTTGTGATCAAGTCCGCTCAGCACGAGCATGTGTTCGCGGAACGGTTCGAGCGGCTTGAGGGTTTTCGAGAACGCGTAGCCTTTGCCCACTTCGGCGGGCGTCCAATCCTTCATGATGATGCCGTTGGGGACATAGAGGAAAGCCATGCGGGCGGGAGACGCGGCGGCGCTACGGGCGGGCGCGGCAAGCGCCGGCAGCGCAAGCGTCGTACCGACGCCGCGCAGAAATGCCCGGCGGGGCAGATGCTTTTTGGTGATGATCATGGCTGAGGGGTCCTCCTCATCTGAAAGGCTGTGCTGTTGACGACGCCGAGCGTCATGGCGGTGAAGCGATTTTCCCCGGCAATGGTCTGGCGGCGGATTTCGCGCACGGCGGGCAGGTCTGTGTATTCAAGCCCGCGTCCCAGCGCGTAGGTCAGGAACTTTTCGGCGAGGCAATCGAGGAACTCTTCCTGACGGCCGATGAGAATTTTCTTCAACTCACCCGGGCCGTGGACCATGGTGCCGTTCGGCAAGGCGCCCGAGGAATCGATGTCGGCCCCACCTTCGCTCTTGCGGAACTTGCCGGTGCCATCGTAGTTTTCGAGCGCAAAGCCCATCGGGTCGAGGCGTGAATGACAGGAGGCGCAGGCGGGATTGGCCCGATGCTTTTCGAGGGCGGCGCGCAGGTCCTTGGCCGAGGTCGCGGCTTTATCTTCGAGATCCGGAACGTCGGGCGGAGGCGGCGCGGGCGGCGAACCGAGCACGTTCTCGAGAATCCACTTGCCGCGCAGCACGGGCGAGGTGCGGGTGGGATAGGAGGTGACCATCAATACGCTGCCCTGGGAGAGGATGCCGCCGCGTTCGTTGGCGTCGACAGACACGCGGCGGAAGTAGTTGCCGCGCACGTCTTTCAAGCCGTAATGACGGGCGAGGCGGGCGTTGGCAAAAGTGTAGTCGGCGTCGATGAAGTCGAGCACGCTGCGGTCCTGGCGGACGATGTACTCAAAGAACATTCGCGTTTCGGTTTCGAGCGCTGCGCGGAGCTGTTCGTCAAAGTCTTTGTACTTTTCCGGATCGGGACGCCAACTGGCGACATTGCGCAGGTGGAGCCACTGCCCGCCGAAGTTTTCCACGAGCGCTTTGGCTTTGGGGTCGGCGAGCATGTGTTTCACGTGCACCGGCAAGGTTGCGCGCAACTGGCCTAGAGACGCGACGCGCAGCAACTCATCGTCGGGAATGCTGCTCCACAGGAAGAAAGACAGCCGCGAAGCGAGTTCTAGATCCGAGACGCGATGTACGGCTCCCGGTAGCGCGCCTTGCGGATCGCGCTCAACACGAAACAGGAAATTCGGCGACACCAGCACGGCGCGAAGGGCCGTCTCGATTCCGGCGTCGAAGGTTTTGCCATCGGCGCGGCCATGGGCAAACAGCTTCATCAGCGGCGCAAGATCGGAGGGCGTTACGGGACGTCGATAGGCGCGGCGCGCGAGCGTACCGATGATTCGCCTGGCACAGAGCGACTCTGATTGCCCAGCGGCGGGACGGCAGACAAAGATGCGCTTACGGCTGGCGGTGGAGCCGGGCCCCTTCGCTTCAAAGGGGCCGCCAATGGTGATGTACTCCACGCTCGCTTCCGAGGCCGTCGGGGGTGCACTAAAGCGACGGGTGGCAACGACGCCGGGTTCGCCCTTCATCGATTCGGCGAGGAACGCCGCGGCGATGTCGTGCATGCCCGCGGAAAGCTGAACGCGGATTTCATAGTTACGCGTGTGCTGGCTCTCTTCGGCGGTGTCCACGGCAAGATCGAACAGCTTCTGGCGTGTGCCGTCGACGCGAATGTCGAGCTTCGACTGCGGCAGGCTGGCATCGGGAGTGCCGCGAACGCGGACGAGGATGGAGTACTCGGCATCGAGTGGGAAGTAGCGCCGCAACGCCATGCCGCCGCGTTCGCTGAGCGGCATCGCATCCACGGGCAGGCTCTCGCGGCCGCGGCCCGGCGTGTACTTTTCAATTGCCGGAGCGGCACGCACGGTGCCAAGAGCAAGCCGCGCCACGCGGCGCGCGGTGGTCATGTATTTTTCCAGCAGCAGCGGCGACACGGTGAGCACTTCGCCGATGTTGTCGAAGCCGTAGCCGGAGTCGTCGGTGGGCAGCGTGGCGGCATGGTCGAGATCGAGCGCCAAAAGGTCGCGAATGGCGTTGCTGTATT
>JBDTVQ010000505.1:0-4257 GCA_040007195.1 Acidobacteriota bacterium
TCGCCGAAACGCCGGTGACCAGGCGTGCGGCCTGGAGGTTCGCCGCAGTTTGCACCATTGCCACGAAGGGGTCCACGGCGGGCACGGTTAACAATTCCACGTGCTTGCCTTCCTTTTCGGCGAGCGTCACCACGTGGCTGAACAACTCCTTCTCATACGCCGTGAACAACTGCGACTCGCTGAGCTCATATTCGCCGGCCGAATTTGCCACGTTTCGAACGGTCATGACGACGATGTCCTGGCGGCGCAGGTTGGTCTTCTCCAACACCCGTTTCAGGTGAAACATGCGGCTATAGTCGCGTACGGCCACCAGGACGCATCCCGGCCGGGCCTGCAGCGTATCGCCCGCCGCTTCCGGTTGGTACTCGAGGTTGAACTCCTCAGTCGCCGTAGCGCTCTTGGACGTCCGCTTCCTCTTGTTCACGCGTTCCGACACCAGGAAGATGGTGAACAACAGCAGCGTAAACGTGACGCCGTAAATCGTCGCCACCTGTTTGGTCAACAAATTCGCAATCGCGACGAAGAACAGCGCAAGCACGGTGGTGCCCAAGCCGATCGGAATTTCGATCTTCCCGATCCTGACATTGAACGGGACCTTGTATTCCTGGTCGTGGCGCTGGAATCTCAGCGCCAGCACGCCGAGCCCTTTCAGAAAGAAGCTCCACACGACGCCAAAGGCGTACGCTTCGCCGAGCAGCAGAACGTCGCCGCGGCTGCCGAGAATCGTCAACACCTGCGCGATCGTGATCATATTGATCACGCGGTAGGTCGTGCCGAAGCGCTTGTGCGGTTTGCGGAACCAGTCCAGCAGCACGCCATCCTCGGCCACTCGATTCAACACGCCATTGGCGCCAATGATCGACGTATTCACCGCGCCCGACAAGATCAACACGCCGACGATGACAACGAAGATGTGAAACGCCAGCTTCAACAGATAGGGTCCGGCGAGGCTCATCGAGAGCCCGCCCAGCAGGTTGTCGTAATACTGCGGCCGTACGGCGTCGGGAATGATCATCACCGCGAAGATGCTCAGCAGGCCGGTGGAGAACATCGCATAGACACAGACGATGTTGGCAGTGATCTTCAGGTTTTTCAGCTTCGGCGAGCCGATCTCGCGATAGACCTGGGCGAGCGTTTCAAATCCGCTCATGGCAAGCAGCGAATGCCCGAAGGCGATGAGCAGCCCGACTGCGCCCAACTGCGGCCAGATGGTCCCATAGAGCCAGCCCAACGATTCCTTGGTGAAGCGCAGATTCTCATGCGTCGGCGCGGGGGGAAGCGCCACATTGCCCTGAACGAGAAGCGTGATCGGGCACCAGATCAGCAGCGCGCCTACCATGACTGTGGTGATCTGCATGATGCGCAGCGCCTTGCCCGAACTCTCGTGAATGCCTTTGGTGTTCTCCCACCAGAAGTAACCCGTTACGACGATGCCGAAGAACATGGCGAACATGCGCGGGTCCATATGGAACTGCACGTGGGTCAACTCGCCAAGCTCATTGATCAGGTGGCCCAGATATTGGCCGGCGCTGACCGAACTGATCGGCCCTGTCAGGACGTAATCGACCACCAACGCCGAAACGCTGAGCTTCGCCATGAACGGGCCCATGGCATCGCGCACGACGACGTACACGCCGCCCCGGACAAACATCGAGCAGCTTTCCAGGTAGATGCTGCGGACGGCGAAGCTGAAGACCATTACGGCCAGCACGAGCCAGGGAGCGCTCTTGCCGATGGCCTGTTCGGTGATGCCACCGATGTAGAACATCGTCGAAGCGAGATCGCTCAATACGATGGCCGCACCTCGCCAAAAGGAGATGAACGACAGCGCTACAGTGGTGGCTACGACGATCTTTGCCGTGGAACTACTGAACGGTAAGGAAGGGGAGGAAGAGGACGAATCTTGCGTCGACATAGTGCCGGTACGAGCCCGACAATATTCAAGTCTACTCTAAGCCAACGATGAATGAGGCCTTAGCTCGCCAAACTCTGGATCGCCTACGCGCCCAAGGACACCAGGCATTCTTCGTCGGGGGCTGCGTGCGCGACCTGCTGCTCGGCCACGAGCCGAAGGATTTCGACGTGGCCACGTCGGCCACTCCGGATGAAATCGCGGCCCTGTTTCCGAAGTCCGATCTCGTCGGCGCGCACTTCGGAGTGGTGTTGGTAAAGGCTGCGAGCGCACAGAGCGTCACCGGCGCTCCATTGGGCGCGGTCTCTTCGGAGGGCGGCGCCGTTGAAGTCGCGACGTTCCGCACCGAAGGCGTCTATCACGACGGACGGCGCCCCTCCGAGGTGACCCTGGTGAGCGATCCACGCCTCGACGCCCAGCGCCGCGACTTCACAATCAACGCGATGTTCCTCGATCCCACCGTCCCGCCGGAGCCCGGTCTGGTTCTCGATTTTTTCGGCGGCCAGGCCGACCTCGCCAGCCGTGTGATTCGCTGCGTGGGCTCGCCCCGTGCCCGTTTTCAAGAGGACCATCTGCGCCTGCTGCGGGCCGTCCGCCTTGCCGCGCGGTTGGAGTTTGTGATCGAGCCGGAAACCGCTGCCGCGATGCGAGCCGAAGCGGCCTCACTTGCGAATATCGCCGCTGAACGCACCCGAGACGAACTGACCCGCATCCTTACCCAACCCAATCCATCGCGTGGACTGCGGCTTCTCGACGAGACCGGTCTGCTGGCCATCGTGCTGCCCGAGGTGAAGGCGCTTCAGGGCGTGGAGCAGCCGCCCGAGTTTCATCCCGAAGGCGACGTGTGGATTCACACGCTGCTGATGTTCGACCAACTGCCGTCCGACCCGCCCGCCACGCTCGCCTGGGGCGTGCTGCTGCACGACATCGGCAAGCCCGCTACCTTCACGCGCTCGGACCGCATCCGGTTCAACGGCCACGTCGATGCCGGACTTGAGATTAGCCGCCGCATTCTGGCGCGGCTCAAGTTCTCAACGGGCGATTCCGAGCAGATCCTGTCGCTGGTGGGCAATCACATGCGCTTCGGCGACATCCAGCGCATGAAGGAGTCGACGGTCAAGCGGTTCCTGCGCCTGCCCCGGTTCGATGAGCATCTGGCGCTGCACCGCGCCGATTGCCTCTCCTCGCACGGCCATCTCGACAACTACGAGTTCGCGCAGGAGCGCCTTGCCGCCACGCCGCCCGAGGTGCTGCGGCCCGCGCGCCTGCTCACGGGCGCGGATCTGCTGGCGTTGGGGTATCCGCAGGGCCCTCTGTATCGCGAAATTCTCGATGCCATCGAGACGGCGCAGCTGGACGGCGAGATCAACACCCACGAGCAGGCGCGGGCGTTGGTGCAGGCGCGCTGGCCTCGGGATTAAGCCTTCGGCCGCGCGTCGAGTCCAAAGTCGCTCTGCACGCGTGCGTACCAAGCGTCGTCTTCGAGCGCGCCCCAGTTCACCCACTCCTCGTCGTTCATCGACGCCCGCCATTCCATGAACGGCGCCGAATCGGGACCAACGGGGTGCCGCAGCTTCCACGTACCACTCTCGATGATGTCGCGAATCGCATGGGCCACGAGGGAGGGCGGCGCGGGGTTCGCCAGCGACGCCACGTACATTCCGCTCAATCGCTTCCCGTGCGGATAGACGGACTCGTCGGGAACTTCTTCGATTGCGCGCGCCATCGCCGTATCGATGATGCCCGGCTCGACGATCGCTACGCGAATGCCAAATGCCTTCACCTCTTGCGCCAAACTCTCGCTGAGGGCTTCCAAAGCGAATTTGGAGGACGAATACGCTGCGAACGGCGACGCGGAGATCTTGCCGGACACCGACGTCACGTTGATGATGCAGCCGCTGCCGCGCGCGCGCATGCCGGGCACCACTTCTTTGATGCAGCGGATGGCGCCGAAGTAGTTGGTTTCCATCACGGCGCGGAACTCTTCGAGCGGCAGCTCTTCCACACTGCCCCGGCGTTCGATGCCGGCATTGTTCACCAGCACGTCAATCGCACCGCCTCCGGTCGCCGAGCGGATCTCTTCCATCGCCGATTTCACCGAGGCGTCCGAGTCCACATTCATCACGTGGATGGATACCTTCAGCTTCTCCGCCTTCACGGTTTCGCCTAGCGTGCGCGCCGCGCCCGGGTTGCGCATGGTGGCGAAAACGCGATGCCCCACCCTGCCCAAAGTCAGTGCGGTCTCCATACCAAGCCCGGAACTTGTGCCCGTGATGATGATCGATGCCATAAGCACCGAGGCTACAGGACTCCTACTCCCACCGCAATGCTTTCATGGGATCGAT
>JBDTVQ010000506.1:0-4251 GCA_040007195.1 Acidobacteriota bacterium
TCGTTCAAAGTATTTGTTATCTTCCCAAACGCGGGCGAACTGAGGTTGCGCTGGGGCTCGTCAAACTGGGGCGTGTTGGTCAGATTGTAGGCCTCGCCGCGCAGTTGAGTTGTCCATTCCCGGTGTGTGCCCACTCGCCATTCTTTGCCCAACGCCATGTTCATGTTGGCGATCGACGCTTTGCGAAACACGTTGCGGCCCAGAGATCCGCGGGGCTCCCCAGGATTGATATAGGCAAACCGGTCGCGGCGCAGAATGAGCGGCGCGAGGTCAGGGTAGGAGATCGTCATGCCGAGGATGGAAGGGTCGACGATGTTCGGCCGGTCGCTAGGGCCGCCGTCAACATTGCCAAAACCTGGTGCGTCGGAGCCGATGTAAAGGGTGAGCGGCGTTCCCGTCTTCCATAGGGAGACGCCGGAAACCTGCCATCCGTTCAGTACGTGCGAGCTCCAGTGGCTGTTGCCTGTAAGGCGGGGAAGGTCGTAGGCGTAGTTAAATTGCAGCCCGTGCGTCGAATCGAAGTTGGAGAGCCCCTTCTTGTCGTGCCGGGAATCGTACTGCCACTGGCTGCGTCCGCGCGAGAGGTCGTTGTTGGCCGCCGTTGCCGTGTAGTCCGGACCTTCGTCGGTCGCTTTCCCAAACGTATAGGAAATCCCGCCACGAAATCCATGCGTGTAGGGCAAATCGAGGCTCACGATCGCAGCGTTGAAGTGCGAGATCCCTGCGTTCACAATGTGCCGCACTTCGGTGTAGCGCGGATCGGGCCTCCGGGCATCCACGGTATCGAGAGTCAGGGGAACGCCCGGCACGGGATCGGCACGGTTGAAAATGAACGAATTCACGGGCTTTAGACCAATGCTGCCGACATAGCCCGTGCGCAACATCAGGCCGCCCTTGAACCGGCGCTCAAACGACAGCCCGAATTGATGCGCGTAGGCCGACACGAGGTCATCGGCCAAATAGGTCGGGCTATTGCGATACGCCTCCGGATGATCCCGCAACGGCCCCAGCGGATCGGTAAGGCTCGGGTTCTGAATCTGTATATAACGCGTTTCCGGCGGATTGTTGCGCACCTGCTGCCACGTCACCGGCTGGAGGTCGCCAAAGCTGACATTGTATGTAGCGCGCATCACCCACGACCGCGGCGCCTGCCAGGCGAGCGACAGGCGCGGGCTGAAGTTGTTGCAGTCGCATGGATAGGCCGGCGCGAGGTGGCCATTCACTTCGGTAGGTGTCGTAAGAAAGCTGTAGCGGAGGCCATAAAACAGTTGGAGGCGCGGAGTGATCCGCCAGCGATCGGAAAAGTGCACGGCGCCGGCGTTATTGCGAAAGCCGCGATACAAATCGCCGAGCGTGATCTCGTAAAAGGCCGGCAGCCCGAGGCGGAAGTTGTCCACCGCGCTGTGCCCGTTGGCGCTGCTGAAGATGACATAGCCGCGCTCATTATTGGTCTCGCGGCCATTCAACTGGTAGCGGCTGAACTCGCCGCCGTAGGTAAACGTATGCCGGTCGCTCTTGCGAGTGACGAACGACGCGGCGTAGCGGAACGTATTGAAAGCCCGGTTGATGGGGAACTCGCTGTTCGGCCCGAGTTCTTCAATCTGAAAGCCAAATCGTACGCGCGGGCCCACGGCATTCGGCTCGGGCTTCAGGAGCGAACGTACGCGCTGGAAGCTGGCGCCGAAATCGGCGTTTGTAATGGCGCTCAAACTGCCGTGCCACGTGATTTGGGAGCGATGAGTATGAATCTCGGCGTCGGGATTTTGCCCCGCCACCAACTGAAACGCGTCCGTATTGCTCCGGATGAGCGTGTGGCTCAACGAAAGGCGGCCCTTGGCAAAAGTGTCGCGGTCCAGTCGCAGGGACGAATCGATCTCGTTGATCTGCTGCAACGCGTTGGTGTTTAACGCCCGCTGATCAAAGTCGGGGCGGTTCGGAAGCGTGGCCGGATAAGCGTCGAGAAAGTGCTGCACGATTTCACGTGCGGCCGGGTCGGTGGTCAGAGGGGTGCGCTCGGATGCAAGCGGCACGAGCACGTTCCCGTTGACCATGCCCTGAATCTTGCGCTGGCCGAACGTGCCCGTCAGATAACCCAGCGGACCGGCCTCTCCGGTAAATCGCATACCGTAGGAATTGCGGCGCGACGGCTGCACTTCGCCCACCTGGAAAAACGTGCGGGAATTGAAGACGCTGTTCCGGTGGTCGTAGAAGAGGTCGGCATGCCACGACGCCGCGCGCGCGGGAGCCGCCATAAAAGGCGGCCGGATTGCCGGCTGTCCAAACTCGCCCGCGTAGAAAACGCTGTCGGGCGGCGCCTCCGTGATCATGGTCACCTGAACGCCGAGGCGGATGCCGGCCTCTTTCACCACATTATTGTCGATGCGCTGCAGGGCGACATTCTCATTGCGCTGGCCGGAAGCCTGCATCCGCGTGGAACGTGCCGCGGGTGGTTTGGCGGCCGCAGGAACGGGAGCCGCTGGCGGAGTGGATTGAGCGTGGGCAAGCGCAGTGAGAACGCAAACCAACGGCAGGAAAGGTCGTGACAAAAGACTATTCTACGCCCTGGGGCAAACGAACCCGCCTACTTGCCGGAGGGCCGCACCGGGCGGAAATCGGAGAGATCCAACTCTTCCTTCAGGCGCTCCAAGCCCTCTGTGCGCAGATCGCCTTGGCGCGGGCCGCTTCGCTTCAGGCATCGTCCGAGCAACAAGATGGCGTCCTGGTCGTCGTTCACGCGGTCGAGCACGGCCCGAAAGCCCTGCGCGGCGTCGTCGAAGTCACCTTTGCGCCACTGTGCATAGGCGACATTGAAGTGATAATCGGGATCGGCGGGATCTTTTTCCAGCGCCGCTTTGAAGTGGCTGTCCGCCTCGGGCATATCGAGCGCCAGCTCCAGGGCGCCGACGTTGTTGATCACCTCCGGCAGCGGATGGCGCGTGGCAAGCTGACGAAACGCCGCTAGCGACTGATCGAAGTCCGACATCTGGTAGCGGCTCAAGCCGAGGAAAAAGAGCGCGTCCCAATAGTGGTCTTGCTCGGGAGAAATTCGTTCCAGCCAGCCCGCCGCCACGCGGTAATTGTCCATGTCCCACTGCATGCGGCCTAGGTAATAGCATGGCTGCGCAAACTTCGGCTCCAGGCGCACGGCCTGCGCGAAATAGCGGTGCCGCGCCTCTTTAGTCGGTGCCATCAACCCGCGAATGTAATACTCCTTCGCAGTAAGCTTCACCGGAGGATGGCGGCGTTCAAACTCCTCGCGTGTCAACCGGAAATCGGAGACCAGGAACCGCATCGTCCGCCAGGACACCAGCGTTTCGAGCAGCGCGAGATCTTCAATTGGACCGCGCTCAATGATCTCCGCCGTTTGCTGAATGTGGCGCCGGTCGAAAATACGCAGGTCGATGCGAAGCTGTCCACGCGGGGCCGCGGGCAATGCGGGCGGCGGGTCTCCCGTCTGTTCGGGCGATGCGGCTGGAGGGGTGGGAACGGCCGCGGGCGAGCTCTGCGGCGCCGGAGTGAACTCAAAGTGGCCATAAATCAAAAAATCGGCTTCCACACTTTCGGCCACCTTGGTCAACGAGGCGAAGCTCAAGCTGGAACCGGGACGAAGCGACAATCGCTTGATGCCCGCCTCCCGCTCTTCGCGGCTTACCACGGCCAGATCCGCCGACTGCAACGACGCGCGAAGCGATTCTGAAATGCTTTCGCCGATCCAATCCAGATTTGCGTCACGGGAGCGATTGTCTAACGGCGCGGCGAGATAGGTTTGACCGGCGGCGGGAAGAACCAAAAAAACGAAAACGGCCAACTGCGTTGCAAAACTACGCATCAAGCCCCCAGTTTAGCAGCGGCAGCAGTGTGGGCCGACAAAAATCCCGGTGCAAGGTGGCTTGCTTCCACCTCACACCGGGCTATGGAGGAATTGCCGGCGGTCATCCACCGGGCGGTTGGGGAATTTAGTTGACTTCGAAGATCAGCTTCGTGGTCGTGCCACCGAGCCGAATTTCTTTCACGCGATACTTACCGTCGCCATTCTGATAGCGAACGGATGTGGAGCTGAATTTGCTGTCCGCGGTCTCGACTTTGACCGGTGCTTCCACTTGATTCTTTCCGGCGGTGATGGTTGCCTTGTTATCGGCGACAACAACCTTGTAATCGCCTGGCTTCAACGTGGCGCCGTTCACGATCGATTCCTGGAAAAGAGTAACTTTGTAGGATTCGGCTGCGGCGGCAATCGACATGGCCGCGGCG
>JBDTVQ010000507.1:0-4239 GCA_040007195.1 Acidobacteriota bacterium
CGAGCCGTCATAGGAAGCGGAGGCGGTGTCGTTGTCGCCAAAAATGATGCGCAAGCCGATGTCTTCGGAAAAGGCGAGTGGAGCCAGGAGCAGGAACGGGAGCAGAAGACGCATGGAAGGATTGTATTAGCGATTACACAACGGGGCAAGCCGCTGGCTTTTTGCTGGCTATCTGGAGGCCTTGCGCGTGAAGGCGCGGATTTGAGGTTCTGTGGGTCAGACTACCAGCGGAACGCCGGAGAGCGAGAGGTGACGGTCAGTCGACCAACAAGCTGCGGTGCGACGACCGGTCATAATGGCGAGTCCGTGGGCATCGGCCAGTGTGAGTTTCTGGTCGTGATAGCGCTGAACCATTGCGGTCGCGTGCGTGATTGCGATCGAGTCGAACGGAATCACGTTGAGGTTCGGAAGTTCGCCGATGAATGCAAGAAATTGGACCGCGCGGCGGGCGTCGTAGCGGCGAAGAAACCAGCCGTGTCCTTCGGCGATGACAAGAGCGGAAGTCACCAGCGGCGGCGGTGATGTGAAAAGCCGCGCGAAAAGCGGGTGATAGGAATCTGAGCGGTCGAGGAAAGCGATGAGTGCCGAAGTGTCGAGGTAGGCCTCAGTCTTTCGTGCCATAGATGAGATCGTCGATGCTCTGGCTCGAGTTTGGGTCTCCCGATTCGACCAGCCCGGCGTAGCGCATCCATGGCGCGTTTAAAGGTGCGCCCCGCTGAGTGGGGAGCCGGTCGCGAACGGCTCGCCGCACGAACTCAGCCACGGAGATTCCAAGCGTGCGGGCTTCGCTTTTGGCGAGGTCGTATTCGTCCGAGTCGAGGCTGATCTGGGTGCGGATCATGTTATCACCAACCGAGTTGATGATAACACAGCCGAATGAGGGCCGAACGCTACGTGTCTTCCATCCAATTGTGCCTGCGCGACGACGGGAAGCGCGGTGAGAAGCAGTAGTAACGCTCTCATGAGACAAGCCGCAAGGTTGCGGGGTGCCGGAGTTCGAGGCCGAGGGCGCGCAGCACCTCGTGGATTCGTTCGAGGCTGGCCGAGCGGTAACTGGTGGCTTCGTAGCGTTGGATCTGTTGCGGCTTTAGGCCAAGCTTTACGGCGAGATCCTCCTGGGTGAGACCGGCGGCAATGCGCGCCTGGATCAGCGATTTCGCCAGATCCTCAATGGAAGCTAACGCGATGTCGCGACGCTTGCCAGAGCACAGGGACTCATATTCCCGAATTTCAGACTTCAGGTCGTCGAACTGACTCTTGAGAGCGGCGAGTTCGGCCTTCCGAAGCGTTGGGTGCAGGCGCGGGTTGGGCTTGGCCGCGGCACTGGCGATTGCGGCGGCAAAGCGCTCGGCCTGACCCTTCGTGATGCGATACTGGCGGTCGTTCTTGATCATGTGCGGAGCCTCGTGAGATGAACAACAAGGATTCCTTTTCGCTCGCCGGTTTCCCGATCAGTCTGGAAGAACTCGAGAAATGTCCGGTCGGACGCACCCTCGGGCAAATCGGCCGGAAAAAATTCACCGAGGAACCGCCGCTTCTGTTGGGAGCGAGAGGTTGAGAAGTCGAGAAATACGGGATCGAACCGATCGACGTCTACACCCGTGGCGGCCCAACAGGCATCAAAATCGCCGGGTTCTGGTTTATTAGTCGCGAAGCTTCCGTCCAAGTAGACAAACCTGCAGCCCACCGCCTTCAAGAGCAGTAGCGCTTCCCGCAGTCCACCCAACAAACGTTCGCGACGGGCGGTGAACCCAAAGCGGGCCACGAGTTGCTTCCAAGTGGCGGCGTGAATCCCTGGTGGGAGCCTACCCAAGAGATCGAATCGAGGAATCACTCAACACAACTATATTGTTGTGTCGAGGACCGGGTCAAGCGGATTCATTTTGCAGGGTCTTGCGCGAGGGCGCGGGTGAGTTCGGACTTGATCGCCGACGCCGGCGCAGCGGCGAGATAGTTCGTGAGCCACTGTTTTTGAGCGGTCGTACCGGATCGCGCGAGACTCAGGAGTGATGCGCGGGCGAATGAAAGTATCTCGTCGTGAGCAATGGCGTTGTCGAATTCGAAGAAAGTGTCAATCTCCTCAGTCGACAGTTCCGAGCGTGCCGCGTCGAACTGGAACCGGGTATCGGGACTTTCGCGGGAGAAGGCGACGAGGCGACGCTCGTCGAATAGTTTGATTCCAGACTCTCTATCCTTGAATTCGATGAAGTAGAGAAAGGTGACGGTCAGGGGCTTGGATTGCCCGTCTGCAGCGATGAACTGGCCACGCCAGGAACGCATCGGATTCACGTTCATGTCGCGGCCATAGGAGACCGTGTTGAGCTGGGAACGGAAAGCGGACTCGGTAATCGTGAACCACTCACGGTGGTAGGAAACTACGCCGGACCCTGAGCCGTATAAACGATCGATTGCGAACCCAAAGTCCTCGAGCGCGGCCCTGACACCGTAACGATCCTCGGCGTCCTGGAAACCGACCACACGCCACGTTGGATTTGGGGTGTGCAGGTCAGCTCCATAGAAGGCGATGAGGCGACAGGTGGAACCTGATTGGGCGCAGAGCTCCAGTATGTAACTGGCGTCGCGGCTGATCACGGCCTCCCTGAGGGGAATCACGCTGGCTGAGCATCCCAAAGGGGCGCATGTGAACGCGCGAGTGTGCGAGGCATGCGTGCCCGGCAGGCCCAGCCGGTGCATGAGGGCAGGCATCTCGTAGGTCTCGTAATCGGCGAGAATCTCTTCGCGGATGGCGAATGGTGAGGGTACCGGCACTTGTGTTTGCGCCAGTGCGGGAAAGACGGCGAGCAGTAGTGCGGCGAACTTCATTTGGCGGCCAGGGCACGGGTGAGTTCGGTCTTGATGGCCGACGCCGGCGCGGCGGCGAGATAGTTCGTGAGCCACTCTTTCTGAGCGGCGCTGCCGGAGCGCGCAATGCGACGAAGCGACTTGCGCGCGAAGGCCAGGAGTTTCGAGGGCGGAGGATCGAGCGCAAAGGGTTTGGCGTCGCTCACTTTGAAATAGGCGCTCATCTCGGCAGCGGTCATCTCCGATCGCGCCGGATCGAACTGATAGCGGCCGTGCCCCTTGGGGCGCACGTAGCGAACCGTACGGTGCTCGTCGAATAGGTCGATGAACATCGGTTCGAAGGAACCGCTCTCGAACTCGACATAAAAGACATACGTCAGGATGTCCTCGGTGTCCGTCGATTTCTCCGAGACCAGAAATGCCTGGAACAATCGGACGGGTTGGACATTCGCATCGTTGCCACGCAGCAATACCTCGTGAACTGGCACAATCGCCGATGAACTCACGTCGAACCATCGCTCAAAACTGTAGTGCGCCCCGGTGCCGGTAGTGGTGATATATCCCAGCCGGAACGGGTTTCCGCTACTAGGCGAGAGCATGCCGCCATTGTGACTCTCATCAAGATTGCGGATGACAGACCATACTTTTGCGCGCCGGTTCTCATGAAAAAACACGAAGCGGCACATCGAACTGTACGACCAGCAGATCGAAAGGACGTGCGTCGGACGGTCGGCGCCTGCCCGTTCGTCCATTTCCTGAACGCTTGCCGTACAGGCCCGGCCCATGCAGTTCAGTTTTGTATTGGGCCGCTCGCCCGCCTCCTGAAACTCGCCCGGCAGGGCAAGGGCGCGGTACAGCCCGCGAAGATCGAAATCCTCCGCATTCGCAATCTGGTCGCGGATGGCGTAAGGCGAGGGCACCGGTTGCCGAGGTTGCGCGAATACGATGGTTGCCGTCAGGAACAGCACGGCCGCAAGGAGCCGTGACATGCTAGCTCTGCTGTTTCACCACATTCATCGCCGTTGCGATGATGCCGCTCAGGTCGGCGAGGTTCGTCGGAATAATCATCGTATTGTTGGTCTTGGCAAGCTGGCCAAACTGGCCGATATACTGCTCGGCCACACGCAACTGCACGGCGTCGCGGCCACCGGGGTCGTTGATCGCCGCGGCCACGGAACGAATACCCTGCGCGGTTGCGTTGGCAATGGCCTGAATGGCGTTGGCCTGACCTTCGGCCTCGTTGATCTGCTGCTGGCGGCGCGCTTCGGACGCCTTGATCACCTTCTGCTTGTCGCCTTCGGCATTGTTGATCGCCGCGTCGCGTTGGCCCTCGGAGGTCAGAATCACGGCACGCTTTTCACGCTCGGCGCGCATCTGTTTTTCCATCGCGCTCAACACGTCGTGCGGCGGCGTGATGTTCTTGATCTCATAGCGCAT
>JBDTVQ010000508.1:0-4196 GCA_040007195.1 Acidobacteriota bacterium
CGAGCGGCTTCGGCTCTTCGCCGGCGTTCGGGGCGATGAGAAAGGCGATACGGTCCGTGCCCGCCTCACTCCACTCCTGTTCGGTGAAGGCGACGGCGAAGCGCGTGCGTTCCATTGCCAATTCGGCGAGTTCGGCCTGCACCTTTTGCTCGAGCTTCTTCGCGGCGGACTTGCGTTCCTTGGAAAGCTGCGCCGCGGCGGTGGAATATTCTTTGCCGAGGGCTTCGCGTTTGCGTTGGAGTTCGGCACGCAGCTCGTCGCTATTTTCGAGGTTCGAAAGCTTTGTCTTGACGTCGTCGCCGAAGCGAACCACCTCTGCGAGAGTGGGTCCATACTTGCGCTTCAAGCGTTCGAGGGCGGCGAGCCGCGATTCAATGCCGTCGAGGCGCGACGGGTCCGCTTCGAGTTTGCCGAGGTAGGCGCGCAGCGTGTCGGCGACATCGGCCATGGCGGCTCCGGCAGGCGCGAGCGCTTCGTTCATGGATAGGAGCGACGGATCGACGCGGAGCAGTTCGTCCATGTGTTTTTGGGCCTTGCCGAGCAAACTGAGCGCGGACACCTCCGCTTCGTAGAGCGACGCATAGGCCTCTTGCGCGTGCTCATGCAGGCGGCCGACATTCATTAGAACGCGGCGTTCGGATTCCAGTTCGGCGTCTTCCCCCACACGGGGGGATGTGGATTCAATCTCCTTGTTCTGGAACGACCAAAGATCTTTCAACCGCAACGTTTCGGCGTTCGAGCGTTCCAGTTCGTCGAGCTCGCGCGCGATGCCGCGCCATTGCGCAAAGAGCCCCGCGACTTTTTCCCGCGCGGCGTGGGTAGCGGCGAAGGAGTCGAGTGTTTCCAACTGGCTCGCGGCTTCGAAGAGCTTCTGTTGGTCGTGCTGGCCGTGGATGTCGCCCAAGTGCGGCGCGAGTTCGCGGAGCAGGGCGGCGGTAACGGGACGGCCCGCGGCGAAGGCGCGCGACTTGCCGTTCGAGAGGATCTCGCGTTCGATGAGCAGTTCGCCCTCTTCGAGCTCCAGGCCGCTCTCTTCGAGTAGCGCTTTCAGGGGCTTGGTTTGGGCAGCTTCAAAGATGCCGGCCACCCGGGCGCGACCGGCGCCGGTGCGCACCATGTCGGCCGAGGCCCGCCCGCCGAACAACAGGCCGAGCGAGTCCACGACAATCGACTTGCCGCTGCCGGTCTCACCGGTAAGCAGGTTCAGCCCCGGGCCGAAGCGAACGCGAACGCGCTCGACAACGGCGTAGTTCTCGACGATCAGCTCGACGAGCATCGACTTGGATTATACGGCGCGGGAATGGACGTCAGGGTGTCCCAAAACGAAATGTGGAGAAAATGTTTCAACATCCTCTGTCTTCGCCCTTTAAGAAGTGCATAATGAAAAATGGCAACTTTCCCATTTGAAAGGAGCTCGCCCCGTTGCCTGCATCCGTAATTTTGCTCGCCCAGGTCAATTCGTGGGACCTCATTTCGCAGGCCAAACCGGTCCCTATGGCCGTGATGGCGCTGCTACTGCTCATGTCCATTCTCTCCTGGGGCATCATCTTTTCCAAGTATGGCCTGTTCAGCAAGGCGGGCCGGGGCAACCTGAGCTTTCTGCGCGCATTCCGGCGCGCGACTGGCATGGAAGCCGTGGCATTGGCCGCCGAACAGTTCAAAGCCGCGCCGCTGGTGGCCGTTTTCGATTTCGGATATGAGGAAGTCGAGCGCCAGGTGAAGGCGCGCGGCACGTTGAACAACAAGCTGGCTATCGAGCGTGCGCTGCAGTTGGGCGTGAGCGAAGAACTGGCGCACCTGGAACGGAACATGAACTGGCTGGCGACGACGGCGGCCATTTCGCCGTTTGTCGGTTTGTTCGGCACGGTGTGGGGCATCATCGACGCCTTCACGGCGCTGAGCCTGGCCGGTTCGGCGAGCCTGCGCGCGGTGGCGCCCGGTATCTCTGAAGCGCTGTTCACGACGGCGCTGGGCCTGGCGGCGGCCATCCCCGCTGCCATTGCCTACAATTATTTTGCACACTTGTTAAAGGAACAAGGTGCGCGAATGGACGATTTTTCGCTCGAGTTTCTGAATCTGGCCGAGCGCCAGTTCGAGGACTAAACGATGGCCATTTCGCTTGGCTCCGGCATGGGCAACGGAAGGCGCGGCCGCCGCGCGGGCCTGACGCCGATGGCGGAGATCAACATCATTCCGCTGGTGGACGTCGTGCTTGTGCTGCTGATCATCTTCATGCTCACGGCGCACGTGATGGAGTTTGGGCTTGAGGTGGACGTACCGAAGGTGAAGCAGGTGCGCAGCTCGGCCAAGGAACTGCCGGTGGTGACCGTGACCAAGGACGGCGAGATCCAGCTCAACGAAAAGCCGGTGAACTACAACGTGCTGGGCGATGAAGTGAAACGCCGCTTCCCCGGCCAGACGGGTGTCTACGTGCGCGCCGATAAGGGCGCGGTGTGGGAAGTGCTGGCGCAGGTGGTAAGCGAGCTGGGTGAAAAGAAGCTGCAAGTGCAGATGGTGACGCAGCCCGTGGATGAGGCGGCGCGACGGTAAAAAAGGATGACGGCCCACCGCGACATTTTGGACGAACGCGAGCCAATGAAGCGGCCCTTCACGGGTTCGCTCGCGCTCCATGTCGGCGTGTTCCTGGCGGCAGCGGCCTATAACTGGTTGGAAGGACGCCCGCGCGATTCGTTCGGCGACCCGAATGCGCTTGGCGGGGTGTCGACGGTGATCACGCCGGTATCGAAGATCCCGTTGCCGCCGAAGAGCGGCATGGTGAACCCGGTGGCCAACGATACGGAATCGCAGGCGCCCGCGCCGCCCAAGCCGGAGAAGAAGACGCAGCAGGACGACCGCAACGCGATTGAACTCGCGACGAAGAAGAAGCTGGAAGAAGCCAAGAAGAAGAACAAGCCCGCCACGAAATCGTATCCGGATCCCATCGCCCAGCGGCCGAACCAGGTGTACTCGGAATCCGGCAGGCAAGCCGTCACGCCGATGAACGACGTCAACAGCAGCGGCAACGGGGTGGGCATCGGCCAGGGCAATCCATTTGGCAATCGCTTCGGCTACTATGCCAACATCATTCGCGAGCGTGTGGCACAGGCGTGGAAGCCGAATCAGCAGGATCCGCGAGCGCGCGCGGCGCCGATGGCTGTTCTTACGTTTTCGATTTACCGTGACGGGCGGGCAGCGGATGTAAAGATCGTGCAGAGTTCGGGCAATCCGACACTCGACTATTCGGCGCAGCGAGCGATTCTCGAAGCGAGCCCGTTTCCGCCCCTGCCGCAGGGGTTCGAAAGAAATTACGCAACCATTGAATTTCAATTCCAACTGAAACGATGAACAAGAAACACCTACTCCTCATCCTCTTCGCGACCCTATGCGCATCGCTTGCGCTGGTGGCGCAAGACATGGTCGGCAAGATCATGAAGTCGGGCGAACTAGCCGTGATTGCCGTGCCGGATTTCCGTGGCTCCGGCGAAGCGCAGCAGTATATGGGCATCTTTAATGCCACGCTGTTCCAGGATCTGCAGGACTCCGGCTACTTCCGCATGGCGCCGAAGTCGCTGTACCCGCTGCAGGTGCCGCAGCGCGCGCAGGACTGGCGTCCGCCGACGGGCACGCCGCCGCGTCCGCAAGGTCCGTGGCTTACCGATTGGAGCAATCCGCCGGTGAGCGCGAACTACTTACCCATTGGCTACACGGGCGTGCAGAACGGCCAAATGGTGCTGTTCGGCTTCTTCTACAACGTGACGCAGCCGGACATTGCCAATGCGCAGGTGTTCAACAAGCTGTATCTCTCGCCGCTTACTGAAGAGGGCTCGCGCAAACTCGCGCACGACTTCGCGGCCGACATTTTGTCGCGGCTCGGCGTGCAGACGCTGGCGGGATCGAAGGTCTATTTCACTTCGACGCGCGGCGGCGGCAAAGAGATTTGGGGAATGGATCACGACGGGGCGAATCAGAAGCAGGTGACGAGGCTGGGCTCGACGACGAGCTTTGCGTCGGTATCGCCCGATGGCACGCGGCTGGCGTTTACGACATTCGCAAAGGGCAATCCGTCGATCATGGTTTATTCGACTGAAACGATGCGCCAGTTGCCGTTCTATAACCAACGCGCATCATTGAACGCGACGCCTTCGTTTACTCCCGATGGAAAGCAGATCATCTTTAGTTCGACTGCAGCAGGTGGC
>JBDTVQ010000509.1:0-4185 GCA_040007195.1 Acidobacteriota bacterium
GGCGCTCCTTTCGCGACCTTGCCGATGATTTCAGGCTAGCGGCTGGAGGGCCGTTGGTCAATTGGGGGCGGACGGGTGGCGGGGGCTGAAACTTTTCGCGCAGCGGAAGCCGATGGTGGGGCTGCGTTCGGCGGCGCGGGCCCAACTGCGGTAGGAGACCATGAGGAAGAGGCCGGGGGTGTCGAACCAGGAGCCGCCTCGGAGGACTCGGTAGAGGCCGGTTTCGGGGCCGGTGGGGTTGTGGGCCGGCGCGTTGGCGTAGTAAGTGCGCTCGTACCAATCGGCGTTCCATTCCCAGACGTTGCCGATCATGTCGCAGAGGCCGAAGTAGTTTTTTGCTTTGCCGCAGACGGGGGCGGGCGTTTCCGAGCCGTAGCGGGCGTCGGCGGAGGTGATGTTGCGGTCGCCCCACGGGTACATGGCTCCTTCCGCATTGCCGCGGGCGGCGCGTTCCCATTCGGCTTCGGTGGGGAGGCGTTTTCCTTTCCATGCACAGTAGGCGGTAGCGTCGTCCCAACTGACGTTGGCGACGGGTTGCCGCGCTTTGCCCTCGGGGACCTGGCCTTTGAGCCAGTGATAGGGCGTGCGGTGATGCTTGACCTTGGCGAAGGCCGCGTAGGCCTCGTTGGTCACCTCGGAGATGTCGAGGTAGAAGGCATCGAGGGTGACGGCGTGCGCGGGCTGATCGTCTTTATGCGCGGTGGGATACCACTTCACTTCGGTGTCGGGAAGTCGTATGGAACGGCCCTGCTGGAACGTGCAGGCGGGGATGAAAGCCATGCCGGGTTCGGCGGCCTGAAGCACGAGGGTGAGGGCGATGGCGGCGGCGAAGACGGCGGCGCGGAAGCGGACCATCAACCGTAGATACCCGAGAGCTCGTCGATGGGGATGATGCCATTGGCGCCGAGCGGATCGACGTAGGGGTAGACGCGGCCGGAGGGCGTGTTGTGGACCTCTTTTGACCAGTCGATGCCGAGGGCAGAGTAGATGGTGGCGACGACGTTTTCGATGCGGGGCTGTTCTTTGTGGTCCCAACCGGTGTCGACGCAGAAACGGCCGTCGGCATCGGAGGCGCCGCGGACGGTGCCGCCTTTGACGCCCGCGCCGGCGAACATGGCGGGGAAGACGTGCTTGTGGTGGTCGCGGCCGAGGATGAAGTTGAGCGGGCCGGGTGTGCGGCCGAATTCGCTCATGAAGACGACGAGAGTTTCATCGAGGAGGGTCTTGCCGGGGGAAGAGGGTGACGGCGACGCGGCGAGGTCTTCGATGAGCGCGGCGAGAGCGGGATCGAAGTCGCGGATGAGGGCGTAGTGGTTGTCCTCGGTGGTCTTGTCCCATATGCGGCGGTGGTGATCCCAGCCGTGCTGGCAGATGTGGATGTAGCGCGTGCCGGCGTCCTGGCGGAGGAGGTTGCGGGCGAGGGCGCAGGAGATGCCGGGGGAGGAGTTGCCGTAGCGTTTGCGGTCGTCGTCGGAGAGCTGGAAGGCGGCGGGCCAACGGGCGTCGGTGAGGAGCTTTTTGCCGGTGACGGAGAAGTCTTCGTAGGCGTCGACGCCGCGGCCGAAACCCTTCATGCGCTCTCGGTTGATTTCGCGGAGGCCTTCGAGGACACGCCAGCGCTCTTCCAGAAGTTCGGTGGCCTTCTGATCGAGCGACATGCCCTTAAGGGCCTGCTGGGGGTTTAGATCGAAGACGGAGTATTGCGGCGGCAGGAAGCCAGTGGAGAGTGCGCCGACCTGGTTGGTTTCGAGATTGAAGGAGACGTAGCTGGGGAAAGTGTCGGTGTCGCGGCGGCGTGTTTCGAGTTCGCTGGCGACGACGGAGCCGATGGACGGAATCTCTTTGGCGAAGGCGACGTTGAGGGGGCGGCCGGCCTGAACGTAATACTGGCCGCGAAGGTGAACCTCTTCATGGCTGACGAAGGAGCGCACGATGGCGACCTTGTCCATGACGCGCGTGAGGTTGGGGAAGAAATTCGTGGGGAAGTAGATGCCGGTTGGCAGCTTGGAGACCTGGATGTCTTTCGGCATGCCGGGGCTCTCTTTGAAGTCGAACGATTCCAGGTGCGAGATGGCGCCGGAGATTTCGTAGAAGACGATGTTTTTTGCGTTGCCGCGCGGGGTGACTTTGGAGCCGTTGGTGGCGGCGCGAAGGCGGAGAGGCAGGAACGATTCGGCGGAGGCGGCGGCGAGGCCGAGGCCGCCATAGCGCAGGAGTTCGCGGCGGGTGGGGAGGAGGTCACTGACGGTGCGAATGGGTTTCATGGGTGCACCTCAGAAGTTGTACAGGAACTCGACCAGGTTGAGCAGGGCCCACTGGACGTTTTGCGCGCCTTCGACGCGATTCTTGGCCATGACGGACGTGGCCAGAGTGCGCTCTTCCGGCAGCGGGGGCCGGGCGAGCGTGGCGGTGAAGAGTTCGTCGACGACCTTGCCGTCATCCTTATACGAGTCGAGGAGGCGCTGGACGCGGCTATCTTTGGCGGCCAGCACGCGATCCGTGACGACCGAGGAGCGCATGAGCATGATGGGCTGCAGCGGGGAGGGCTGCGAGGGGCGGGCGGGTGTGCCGCGATTGGCCTGGCCGAAGGCTTGCATGAAGCTCTTGAGCTCGCCGGAGTTGCGCGGGGCGGCGACCTGCATGGCCATCTGCACGGGTTGTGAGACCTCCGACTCTTCGCCGTTATCGACGGCTTGCTTCGAGGAGCGCTTGGCCGCACTGAAGGTGCCGGGGCGGTCAGTGGCGGTGGCGATGGCGTCGTGCAGTTCTTCGGCGCTGAGCATGCGGACAAATTTGCGCGCGTAGTATTTCGTGTAGCTCTCTTTCCATTCGCCGGGGAAACGGGCGGAGAGTTGATAGGCGCTGGAGTTGCAGATGACCGAGAACAGATGGTACAGGCTGTGGTTGTTCTTGCGGAAGTCATCGGCGAGGGCGTTCAACAGCTCCGGGTTCGAGGGCTGAAGATCCCATCCGGCGGGAACGTTTTTGGGGTCCTGGCGGGCAAGATCGAATTCGTCGTAAGGGTCGACGATGCCGACGCCCATCAACTTCGCGAAGAACATGTTCACCGTGGCGCGGGCGAACTGGGGATCGGAAGTGAGGAGGCGGGCGAGCTCTTCGCGGGCTTCGACGCCGGGGCGGGGGGCTTCATCGTTGAGCAGGAATTTCGGAGTGTTTGGTCCGCCAAAGCGCTTGATGCGCAACATGCTGTCGCCCTTGGTGTCGTAGCCGGGGGCGAGGTCGTCGACGGTGAAGTGGCCCATTTTGGCCTCTTTGCCTTCGACGTGAGGAATGTAGCGGGTGTTGCCCATGAAGGCGGCCATGCGGAAGAAGTCAGTGCGCTTTCGGGTGGAGAGGTAGACGTTGACCTTTTCCAGGTGGTTCTTGCCGTCGTGGCAGGCGATGCAGGAGATGTTCATCCCGAGGAAGACTTTGCCGAACAGGATGGCCAGCTCGTCGTGGGTGTCCATCTGCTGGACTTTTCGCAGGTCGTCGGAGTTGTCGGCTTCGCCGGGTTTGCCTTCGACGTGTTCGCGGACGATGGGGTTGGCGGCGGCGACTACGTAGTTACTCTTGCCGGAGGCGGCGATGATGCTGGCGGCGAGATCGTCATAGGGACGGTCGGCGGCGAGGCTGTCTTTGAGCATCATGTGGAAGAGGGAGACACCGCGCATCATTTTGCCGTTGGCGCGGAAGGTGTCCATGAGGAAGTAGGCCCACTTGTCGGCGAAGGCGGGGCTTTCGATGAGGCGCTCGATGAGGCGGGCGCGGCGGTTGGGGGAGGGATCGTTGAGGAAGGACTGGAGATCGGTGGCGGAGGGAATGCGTCCGGTGAGATCGAGGGTGACGCGGCGGATGAATTCGCGGTCGGTGGCGAGGGGCGCGTGGGGGATGCCGTCGCGCTGCATTTTGCCGAAGATGTGATTGTCGATGAAGTTACGGTGCGGGACGTTGTCTTGCGCTTGTGGTTTGGAGAGGTGGGAGGTGAGGCGTTCGGTGAGGGCGCCTGCCTGGGGCGGCTTTTTCGATTGGAAAAGGGGCGCGTGAATTTCGGCGGGCATCTGCGACAAGTCCGGCGTGGCCTGGCCCGCCGATGTGGGCTTGTCATCGGCCGCCAGGCACAACGCGGCACTCATGAACAAGATGTGCAAGTGCTTCATGGCACAGATTCCTCCCCAGCTCTCG
>JBDTVQ010000510.1:0-4167 GCA_040007195.1 Acidobacteriota bacterium
GGCTATCGGGCAAACGTCACGCGCACGCGGTCGCCACCGGCGATGAGTTGACCTGGAGCCGGATGCTGGCCGCGCGCGAGTCCGCGCCCTACCGATTCCAACTCCAGCCCCAGATGCACACACTCGCGCAGCACGGCGCTGAGCGTCATGCCCTTGAAGTCGGGTACGCGAGGACCGACAACGACGCCGTTGGCGGCGCTCTCCGCCGCCGCTTGCAGTGCTTCGGCCACGTCGCGATCCGCCACCGCGGGGGCGTCGCTGGCATCGGCGAGCATCCGTTCCGGTTCAGGCGCCGAGGGTTTAACGGGCTCGACATCGGGAAGGTCACGCGCCACGCGGCGAATGCGCATGGTCGCTTCGGCGATCTCACGGAACACCGGAGCGGCGAGAACGCCACCGAATTCCTTAGCGCCATTGAGCGTGACGACGATGACCACGTTCGGATTCATGACGGGTGCAAAGCCGAGAAACGATGCGTTATAGAGATGCGTGTAGTGGCGCGACTGGAGGTCGAAGATCTGTGCCGACCCGGTCTTGCCACCGGCCGTGAAACCGTCCATCTTGGCGTTCTTGCCGGTGCCGCGGAGCACCACCTGCTCCATCAGCTTGCGCATGAGAATGGCGGTTTCCGGCTTGATCACCTGGCGGGGTTTTTCGATCACTTCCTCAATTGGCTCTTCGCCTGGCCGCTTCTTCCACATCACCAGCTTCGGCTGCACGAAGAAGCCGCCATTGGCGATCACGGATGCCGCCTGCGCCAGTTGCACCGTTGTAGTGCCGATTTCGTGGCCCATCGAAACGTAGGCCACCGAGCCTTTGTTCCACCGTGCCAACGGCCGGACCATCCCTGGCGATTCGCCGGGCAAGGGCAGGCCCGTGCGCTTGCCGAATCCGAAGCGGTTGGTGAGGTAGGTGTGCAGATTCTGCGAACGCACGGCCAGCCCGACTTGCGCGGCGACGACGTTGCTGGAGAGCACGAAGCCGTCTTCCATCGTCAGGGCGCCATAGCGATGGTGGTCGTGAATCACCTGGCCAAAGACGTTGATCAATCCACCGCCGCCGCTGAAGCCATCCGACGGCCGCAGGCGAGTTACCTCATAAGCCGTGGACCAGGAAAAGGTCTTGAATACGGAGCCGGGCTCGAACGGAACGCTGGTGGCCTGGTTAACGCGATGGGCAAGGTCCTTGGTGGATTCGGGCGCGACGTTGGGATCAAAGGTGGGATAGCTCGACATCGCAAGGATATGGCCGTTGCGCGGGTCCATGATGACGACACTTCCGGTGGTGCACTTGTTGTGTGTCACCGCGGCGGCAAGCGCCTGATCGGTTACAAACTGCAGGCGGCTGTCGATGGTGAGCGCCACGGTGCGTCCGGGCACGGGCGGCACTTCGACATGCGCGTCCAAGCCGCGGCGGCTGACATCGGTGGTCATGCGGACGCGCCCGTTGCGGCCGCGCAGGTCGTCGTTCAATCCGGCCTCTAGGCCCGCATTGCCGCTTTGTTCCTGATCGACCGCGCCAATGAGGTTCGCACCGAGCGTGCCGTTCGGATAGACGCGTTTGCCTTCTTTGAGCAGATCCACCCAGTTCAGTTCCAACGCGCGCAAGCGGTCGCTCTCTTCGCGCGTGATGGTACGCTTCACCCACATGAACGCTTTGTTGCGCTTCTGGAAATCCTGAATTTTCGCCCGCAGCTCTTTGGCATTCAGGTGAAGCACGCGGGCGAGAATGTCGGCAGCGACGCCGCCATCGGCGAGTGCGCGGGGATTCACGGACACTGAATCAAGCTGCACGCTCATCGCCAGGCGGCGGCCCTGCGCATCGAGAATTTCGCCGCGCGGCGCCTGGATTTCCTGTTCGCGTTCGTGCTGGCCGCTGGCCATCTTCACGTACTCGTCGTGCTTCACCACCTGCAGCATGACGAGGCGCCCGAAGATCACCAGGGCCCAAACCACGCCGATGCGGGCGAGGATGATCAGTCGTTTTTGGCCCGCGCTGGCCGCGGCGGGTGCTCTCTCAAACGGCTCCATGTTGGTACTCTTTCGGATCGGGGTGCGAAGGGTACGGAGCAGGCGCGTTAGCGCGCGCCCCGGTTCATTGCAAGCGATTCTTCGCCCGCGGGTGCAATGTCGTGGACCCGCCGGGGGGCAGGCTTCATGCCGTGCAGTTTGGCCAATTGTTCGAGATGCTCGGGGCTGCGCAGGACGGCGTTATCCAACTGCAGCGTGCGGCGCAGGTCCATTAGTTCGGCGTGCTGCTTTTCCAACCGGTTCAACTGGTAGCCGGCGAGCAGACGGTAGGCGGCCGGAAGCAGTTGCCCTACGACGAGCAGCACCACGACCGAGGCGATGCCAATAAAACGCCAGCATGCGTTACGCACTTTAGGATCGGCGTGACGCACGACTCGAGAGTTGTCAATCGTCTTAATCCACAGGCAGACGTCCTCATTCGGGAGCGCCCTCACGAAGGAGTCCTGCCGGCCGTATTCGCCCACGTGAACGGGCAGGTTTGCCTCGTTCTCTTCCATCCATCCAGCTAGCGTCGCCATAGTTCTCTCCCCTTACAGCATTTCCAGGGCCCGCAGCTTTGCCGATCTCGATGCCGCGTTCGCCCGAACCTCTTCATCGGATGGCCTGACGACATGACGCGTCAGAATCCGGGCGCGGTCAGCGCGCGCCAATTCCAGGAATCCCTGTTTCACTAACCGGTCTTCGAGCGAGTGGAAGCTGATCACTACCACGCGCCCTTCCGGCGCCATCAAATCCGGCAGCAAGCGCACGAGCGCCTCTACCTCTTCCAGTTCCGAATTCACCGCCAGCCGCAATGCCATGAATACTTGCGTGGCCGGATGCATCCGACCTGTCCGCGGCACGGCCGATTCCACTGCGCGGGCCAGTTGGCCAGTTGTGTGGATCGGCCGGGCGCGAACGAGGGCTCTGGAAATTTTCTTTGCAAATCTCCTTTCTTCGCCTAGATCCGCAATGATCCGGGCAAGTTCTTGTTCGGAACTGAAATTCAAAAGATCGGCGGCGGTTTCCACCGGTTCCTCGCGCGACATGCGCATGTCGACGGGGCCGTCGTGCTGAAACGAAAATCCGCGCTCGGCTCCGGTCAGTTGCGGCCGCGAGACGCCGAGGTCTGCCAGCAGGCCATTGAGCTTTGCAATACCCAATTCGCGCAATGTGTCGAGGAGTGTCGAAAACCGTCCACGTACCGGCAGGATCACCGGCGCATACTCGGCCGTGAATGCCTTCGCACGTTCCAGCGATTCGCCGTCGCGGTCGTGCATGATGAGCTTGCCAGTGGTGAGCCGTGCCGCGATCGCCCGCGAATGATTGCCCATGCCAGCCGTCGCATCCAGGTAAATTCCATCCGGACGCAGATTGAGCCACTCGAGGGACTCCGGCAGCATGACGGGGTAGTGTTCCATGGCCGCGCATTAAAGCCCCGTCCTCTTCAGCTTGTCGAGCGAATTGGGCAGGGCCACCCGGCTCGCCTGGAACTCGCGGTCGTAGTCTTCTTCGCGCCAGATCTCGATGCGCCGGTTGCGGAAGCGCAGATAAACTTTCTGGCGGCCTTTCAATCCCAACTGCTCCTTGAGCGGGCCGGGCAGCGACAGCCTGCCGTCGGCGTCGAGCTTCGAAACTCCGCCGAACCGCTCCATAACGAGGAGGATGGGTTCGGCATCCATTGGACCGAGCTGCACGATGACGTTGTTGCGGAACTCTAAGAAATCTTCGTTCGTGTATACTATGGCCATCTTGAGATCGAACGTCGTGGCCATGAACGTCGCCCCCGGGTTGGCGCCCAAATACCGCTGGAACGCCACGGGCATTTTCAGCCGGCCCTTCTCGTCGACGGAAGAGTCCTCGGCGTACAACGGCGGGATTTCCGCCGGCCTGAGGGTGTCGATTTGAGTCGTTTCGGGCATTTCGGCCACTAGGCGGGCTGAAGGGACTACCTTCAGCCACTGAACAAATCTACAACCAATGGCAGGGCTAGGGCAAGCTAAATTCTAGAAATGGTAGTGGGATACGTCTGTACGACGGATGTAAGACACGTGCATTCCCTCTAATGGCGGGTGTCGGCTGCTAGAGCCCTATATATAGTGTTGCGGATTCGGGCGGCTACTGCCGGTAGTGCAAATGTCTTCGTTTATTCTTCGCT
>JBDTVQ010000511.1:0-4159 GCA_040007195.1 Acidobacteriota bacterium
AACTCGCTCTCCACCAGATGATCGGGCAGCGCCGCGCAATTGATGGCCACAAACGCCGCCTGCCGCCGTGGACTTGCCGCATGCAGTGCACGCGCGGCCAGTTCTTTGCCGGTACCTGTTTCTCCCAACACCAGCACCGTCACGTCTTGCGGAGCCACGCGTTCGATCACTTTCAGCACGCGCTCCATCGGCGCGCTGCGCCCGATGATGCCCGCCGTTGCACCCAGCCGTTCGACGAGCAACGCATTCTGGGTCTGTAGGGTTTCTACTTCGTGCGCGTTTTCCAGAGCGAGTGCAGTCATCAGAGCGATCTCGCTCCACCCTTCGGCCCCCGCCTCGGCCCGCATGCGCAAACCGAGCACGCCTGCCAGGCCGCCGCGCACATACAACGGCAGCACTTGCCAACGACCGCGCGCGGTCACGGCGGCGCCCTCCTGATCCATCCGCTCCAGCGTGGCGCAAAGCGCTTCGCCCTCATCGTGCCATTCGGCCCGCTCCCGAAGTTGCACTTGCAAGTCGGAAACGCGCCCGCCTATTAAGAGGAAGCCGCCGTCACAGTGCAGCAGCTCGCCGATCAGCGCGATCACCTGCGCTTCGAGCATGCGCGCGATGTGCGGATCCGAGGCCATCGCCATGGAGCGCACCAGGGTCTGCACGGTGCATGCCTTCAGCAACGCATCGCCCGCCGGTTTCGCCTGCTCGCCGCCCGTCTCGTCCTCACAATAGATGAAACGGCTGGCGCCAATCGAGAGCTGATCTCCATTGGTCAGTGCACTCTGTGTTACGTGCCTGCCGTTCAATAAAGTCCCTCCAGGGGTCTTAAAATCCTGCAGCAGATACCGGCCTTCCTGCATTTGAATGACGCAGTGCCGCCACCCGCAGGCATCGTCCTGAACATTGAGCGCGGCTTCGGGTGCACGGCCAATCAGAAACTCGCGGTCGGGGGCCAGCGCGATTTTCCGCCCGGGCGCCGCGCCCTTCACTTCCAACAACCAAGCCTGATGAGTTGCCTGCATGCCGTTTCCGGCATCGATTCTACCGCCTTCTATCCCATTGGTTTCAGCGCATGAACCGCCCGGTTAGTATTTTCGCGACCCACCGCCGCATGCCTTCGCCCAAACACTTGATAACAAGAGGATGGGCCCCGCGCCGCGGCATTGGCCACAAGACTGTATTTAAACAACGCGACGCCAGAAGGAGGCGCCAGCTCATGAAAAACACTTTTTTTAAGGTTTCTCGCGCCGCGGCATTGGCCGTTTGCGCCGTCGCTACCAGCCAAGTGCAGGCCGCTTTGATTCCCAGCCTGTCCGTTAGCGTGCCGTTTGATTTCGTCGTCTCCGGCAAGAATCTTCCGGCTGGCAGTTACGACATCGTCTCCACGAACACCAACACCACGGGATCGGTCTTCGTGGTGCGCAACAAAGTGACGCGCACCGAGGCGATTTCGATGGCGAACAGCCGCTCGTGGCCGAAAGGCGCCGCCACCAAGAGCGCTCAAGTCGTGTTTGCATGCCGCGACGAGCGCTGTTACATCAAGGAGCTGCAGATCCCCGGCTCCGATGGGTACGTCGTAATGCTCCCCAAGGCCACGCCTGCGCAGCGGGAACGGCTGGTTGCCTTGAACGCCGGGTTCGCGGCTACTGGTAAGTAAACTAGCCGCCGCAGAATTTACCTCCGTGAATGAGCCGAATCGCCGTTAGCTTGCTTGCTCATGCCCATTAACCAAACGGTTTACGAAGGTTGGTGCCGCAACTCGTCCGGCCGCGCCAACCTTCTCATTTTAAATACAACGCATTCGCGCCTCCTGGTTGGCACCCAACTTGCATTCAAGTAAGTCGACGCCAACCAGGAGATTACTTTTTATGACTAACAAATTGATGACTTTCACATGCGCCGCAACGCTGGCTATTTGCGCGTTTGGAGCTACACAGGCGCAGGCAGGATCCATGCCGCATCTTTCGATAGAGGTGCCGTTTGACTTCGTCGTGTCCGGGAAAACGCTTCCCGCCGGCCAGTATGTGATTGTGCGGGACGCCTACATGAGCCCGACCCCCACTTTCGTGATTCGCAACGCAAGGACGAAGAAGGCCTCGATGGCCTTGATCTCCTACCGCACGGGCCAAGTCGCCGACAAAGCCGAAGTCGTATTCAACTGCGTGGAGAACAAATGCTACTTCCGTGAGCTGAAGATCGCCGGGCTGCAAGGCTACGTCGCAACCGTTCCGCGCATGGCCTCGCGTATGGAACGGGTCACCTCCATCCCGTTGCGCTCGCCGGCCAGCGCCGACTAAGCTCGTCCGTCCCCCTTTCCTCCCCACCTCCTGCGCCCTGCGTGCCCTCCCCTGGGTACGTGGGGCGCTTCGGCGTTAACTGGACAGTCTTCCGCCATAAACCATTCGGCGAATGGATCCCCACCGACGACAGCCGCTCTCGCTGAAAACAAACGCGTAGGCGTTTGAGCTTGCCCGCGGACCTTGACCTGCCCATGAAGAAGCTGCTTCTGGCACTACGTTGCTCATCCGCAACGAAGTCGCATTTCAGCTTCGTCATGGCTGCTGAACCTACGCGCCCTTCTTGTCCTATCCGGATCGGAAGGGCGCACTTTTAGTCGCGCGAACCTTCCCATATTGCGAGCACAACCCAGGCCGTCCTGCCCCCATCCGTTGCATAGAGGGACAGTTCGTACCTGGCCACAGCGGACGCCTGAGGCGCGAGCATCGGCAACCCGATTACGAGCGCAAGCAGTTTCACGGCTTCAAGCCGAACAGGTCTGGGGGCACGCGCTTCCACGTGAAGCGCTGCGGGTTGATTGCTGTCGCTCCTGGCGTATCGACTTCAATGATTTCTCCCGCGATCGGTTCATACGCGGCGCGGAAGGCGATAGCCGCCTTCACGACGAGGATCTTCTGGCGCTCGGGAAGGATGCCCGCACTGATCAACTGGTGGAGAGAAAACGGCACCATGCGCGCGGCGGTCAGAAGTACGTAGCTGCCGAGGTCGCGCGTGGAGCCGTCGACTTCGATCACAGCCGACAGGCCCTGGTCGTAATACATCTGGCCACCGTGGCGGATTTCGGTCTCGCGGAACTTGCCATCGTAAATCGTCTTCACATGGCCCGTCACGCGCACCGGCGCGCCATGGATCTTATCCGTCTTGCCGCCGACAAGACCATCGAAGCGTCCGCCGATGCCGGCTTGCACGGCAGCGGCGACCGCGGCGCGATCGGCAACCGCCACGACCCATCCTTTTGCCTTTTGCTTGATCAGCTCATCCAGCATGAACGTGGCGTCGCCCGCCGAACCGCCCCCGATGTTATCGCCCATCTCAACCAGCACCACCGGCGATTTCGTGCTCACCATCGCCCGGCGCACGGCCTCGGCCGCGTCCGGCACATTGAGCTTCAGGCTGTCGCGCGTGGCCCACAACATATCGCTCAGTTTCTTGGCGATTGCGTGCGCTTTCTCGCGGTCGCCGTCGGTAGCCACCACCACGCTCGCCCCCATGGCGGGCACGTCGGCGTATTGATACCCGCCCGAAACGCTCACGGCGAGCACGCCGGGCTCCTTCTCCAGGCGCAACTCTTCGTCGTAAATCGGCCGCAGCGGCGGGACGCTCGTGTACTGGTAACGAATGTTGTAGAGCATGCCCGGCTTGATGAGAACCTGCACGGGCTTCACTTTGCCGTAGGCGATCTTTGACATGATGTCTGCCGCTTGCATTCCGCGCGCTTTCTGATCGATGTGCGGGTTGGTCTTATAGGTAAGCAGGACGGTGGTATGTTCCACGATCTCCGGTGAGATGTTGGCGTGGAAATCGTGCGTCACCACCAGAGGAATGGTATCGCCCATGGCCGCGCGCACGCGCCGGACGATTTCGGCGTCGCCGTGCGGATAGCTTTCGGCGACCATTGCGCCGTGCAGCGCGAGCAGAATGCCATCGAGCTTCGGTGCGGCTTTCAGCTTGGCGATCAATTCACTGGTCAGCGCGTCCAGCGCGGCGTCGGTCACGGGGCCCGACGGCGTGGCATGGGCGGCGATGGTCGGATAGAGGTCGAGCCCGCTGGCGCGCCCGCCATGGATGAACCCGGCGACCTCATCCAGATTGTCGGCCCACAGATCGAGCGTCGCCGCCGGAGTGGCGGCGCTGGGCCGCCGGAAAT
>JBDTVQ010000512.1:0-4154 GCA_040007195.1 Acidobacteriota bacterium
TTATCTGATCATGTCGTGGCTCTACACGGTATTCGTTACGATAGTCACGTTTGGGTTTCTGTTCCTGTCTCTTCATAAGATAGATTCAACAAGCTTCAAAATTGGTAGTGTCGCCACATCTTGGGATTTCATGGCATTCAGTCTCGAGGCTCTGACGACAGCGCGTGTTTCAACAATCGTGCCTTCAAGTCGCGTTGCAGTTCTTATGTGTTACAGCGAGGCATTTTGCGCGATGCTTATTTTCGTAATTTTGGTCTTTACCGTTCTAACTGCAGCGAGAGAAGCTTTCAGAGAGGACGTCGAGTGCTTCAGCCGTGAACTCAGGCTTACAGCTGGTGCGATCGACAGTCGAATTGAATCAGTGTGCATGATGACCGTAGGAGAGGTGGAGAAGGTACTTCATGAGAGTCAATTTGTTCTCGTTAATACGATGCGAAAATCACGCGGCCTCCCGGAGTTCGGTGCACCGGAAGTCATTGAAGCGAAGGCGAGTTATCCGACGAATTCATGAATCCAGAATCGGCTGAAATCACCAGCCTAGGCGTTTCCCGAACTGCGCTCAACTGACACTCTTCTTGAGGAGTGCCCGTACCAGTCAACTCCCCGTATGAACTGTAGCCTCGCCCATTCGCGCCGCGATACCATAATGCCGTGAAGCTCTCCGACCGGTTCACCGCCGAATCCGGCCACCATTACCTCACCGGCATCCAGGCCCTCGTCCGCCTCCCCATGGACCAGATGCGCCTCGATCGCCGTGCCTCGCTTCGCACCGGAGCCTTCATCTCCGGCTATGAAGGTTCGCCGCTCGGCGGCTACGACATTGCACTCGCCCGCGCGGGCAAACTCCTCGCCGACCTCGACATTCACTTCGTCCCCGCCGTCAATGAGGACCTCGCCGCAACCTCCATCCTTGGCACGCAAATCCTCCCCGCCGCCGGACCCGCCCGCGTCGATGGCGTGGTTGGCATCTGGTACGGCAAAGGTCCAGGCGTCGACCGCTCAGGCGACGCCCTGCGCCACGCCAATCTCGCCGGCACCACGGGCCTCTCGGCTGCTCTCGTCCTCGCCGGCGACGACCACGCCTGCAAAAGCTCCTCCATCCCGCACCACTCCGATTTCAGCCTCCTCAACTTCGGCATCCCCATCCTGCAGCCCGGCACGCCGCAAGAGATTCTCGACTACGGCCTCTATGCCATCGCCCTGTCGCGCCACTCCGGCGCGTGGACCTCGCTCAAGCTCGTCACCAACATCTGCGATGGCGGCGCCAGCGTGGACGTCGCCCTCGACCGCCACCGCTACACGATCCCCGAAGGCTATCGAAAGGTTTCGAGCGGCATGCTCGTGCCCACCGTCGCCAATGGGCTCGAAGTCGAAGCCTATGTCCATCGCATGGACGCCGTTCGAGCCTTCTACGACCTCAACCCCATCGACCGCATTCACGGCGCCCGCGCCCACGCCCGCTTCGGCATCGCCGCCGCAGGCAAGGTCTATCACGACCTCATCCAATCCCTCCGCGACCTCTCTCTCGACGCCGCTGCCCTCGACGCCCTCGGTATCCGCATCGCCCAATACGCGCTCACCTATCCCATCTCCGCGTCCTTCACGCGCGACTTCGCCAACGGCCTGGAAACCATCCTCGTCCTCGAAGAAAAGCGCAGCTTCCTCGAACTGCAAATTAAGGACGCCCTGTTCAACGTCGCCACGCGCCCGCGCGTCATCGGCAAACTCGACGACCAAGGCCTGCCCTTCGTCCCCAACACCGGCGAACTCGATCCCGATCTCATCGCGCGCCTGCTCCTCCGCGCGCTTCCCCCGCTGCCGCCCGACCACGACGCACTCACCCGCCGCCGCCTTGCCGCCCTCGACACCGCCGCCGCCATCGAACGCCTTCCTGCCACCATCCGCACACCGAACTACTGCCCCGGTTGCCCGCACAATCGCAGCACCATGCTCCTCGAAGGCCAGATCTCCGGTGGTGGCATCGGCTGCCACGGCATGGGCATGCTGCTCGGCGAAGTGGATCGCGGCTACGAATTCGCGGCGCAGATGGGCGCCGAAGGTGCCGCCTGGATTGGCATGGCGCCGTTCTCCAACCGCCGCCACATTTTCCAAAACATGGGCGATGGAACCTACTTCCACTCCGGTTCCCTCGCCATCGAAGCCGCCATCGCCGCGCGCATCAACATCACCTACCGCATCCTCTACAACGGCCACGTCTCCATGACCGGAGGCCAGGATGCCATCGGCGCCATTCCCATTCCCGCGCTCACCCGCAAACTTGAAGCAGAAGGCGTCAAGCGCACCATCGTCCTCGCCGAAGACACCGCCCGCTACTACGATCAACCCCTCGCCGCCAACGCTGCCCTCCGCGACCGCTCTGCCCTTGAAGACACTCTCCGCGAACTCGAAACGATCGAAGGCGTCAGCGTCCTCATCTACGATCAGGAATGCGCCGCCGAAAAGCGCCGTAAACGCTCACGCGGAATTTACTCCGAACCCCTGTCCCGCCTCGTCATCCATCCCCGCGTCTGCGAAGGCTGCGGCGACTGCCTGCGCCAATCCAACTGCATGAGCCTCGTGCCGCTCGAAACCCCGTACGGCGAACGCATGGCCATCCACCAGTCCTCCTGCAACAAGGACGAGTCCTGCGCCCTCGGCGACTGCCCCAGCTTCGTCCGCATCCAGCTCAAACCGGGCGGCGGCCTGCGCAAGAACATCCTCAAATCCGCGCCTGTCTTCGACCCTCCGGCACCCGCGCCCACGCTCTCGCTCGATGCCCCATGGCGCATGCTCGCCCCTGGCATCGGCGGCACCGGCGTCGTCACCGTCAATGCCCTCCTCGCCGCGGCTGCCACCATCGACGGCCTCTACGCCACCACCCTCGATCAAACCGGACTCGCCCAGAAGGGCGGCGCCGTCGTCTCCCACATCACCGTCTCCCGCGAACCAATCAGCTTTCCCTCGCGCATCAACACCGCGAACACCGACCTCGTGCTCGCCTACGATCCGCTCGGCGCCGCCAACGCCGACAACCTCCGCCTCGTCTCGCCCGCCCGCGCCCGCGCCGTCATCAACACCGTCCTCACGCCCACCGCAGCCAGCCTGCGCCAGCACTTCGTGCTGCATGGTCAGCCAGACGCCGTAACACCAATCGATACAATTGTTTCAAAAACAAAATCTCAAGTGTGTTTAGATGCTACGGCCCTCGCCGAGACCCACTTCGGCTCCCACATGTACGCCAACATGATCCTCCTCGGCGCCGCCGTTCAGGAAGGCCTCCTTCCAATTTCGCTAACTGCCATCGAATCAGCTATTCGCCTGAACAATGTGGAAGTAGATCGAAACCTCTCCGCTCTCGCCTGCGGCCGCGACTGGCGCCGCCAATCCGCTCCCAGTCAGCCGGCCGCACTTGCAACCCTCACGCCCGCTCAACGCATCGCCGAACTGACGGCCTATCAGAACGCAGCCTGGGCCGCCCGGTACGAATCCGCGCTCGCCCCCATCCGCGCCACACGCCCCGAGCTTGCGCCCATCGCCGAGCGAGCCCTCTTCTACCTGATGACCTACAAGGACGAATACGAAGTCGCCCGACTGCTCCTCGATCCGGCCTTCGCCACGCAGCTCAATGCAGACTGGCAGCAGATCGACCGCATCGAGTTCATGCTGCATCCTCCGCTACTTCGCAGCTTTGGCCTCAAGCATAAGATCAAGCTCGGCCCCTCGATGCGTCCATTACTTGCTTTGCTCGCGCGCTTGAAATTCGTCCGTGGCACCGCGCTCGACCTCTTCGGCGCCTCCACCCACCGCCGCCGCGAACGATCTCTCATCGCCTGGTACGAGGGCATTCTCAAAACCCTCGCCTCCGCGCCCGTATCTCCCGAGTCCGCCGAACTCGCCGCGCTTCCGCTCTCCATCCGCGGGTACGAATCGATCAAAGACCGCCACATCGCCTCAGCCCAGGCCCGCGCCAAGGAACTCCTTGCCGCTCTCGATCGCCAGCCCGCCGCCGCGTATCAGTCATAGTCCGCACATCGCCCGTTCATCGGCAATTCAAACAAATCCTCTACAAATTGTTGTATGACTCGCCGCCTCCCCCGTGGCTTCCGAACCGGTGTGTCCCTGCATAGCCACACCCTGCACTCCATCGAGAACCT
>JBDTVQ010000513.1:0-4150 GCA_040007195.1 Acidobacteriota bacterium
GAGCAGAAGCAGCAGCAGGACGTGCAACGCCAGCAGGACCAGAAGCAACAGCAGGGCGTCCAACGGCAGCAGGAGCAGCGACAGCGGCAAGAGACTCAACGGGGGCAGGAGCAAAAACAACAACAGGAGGTTCAACGCCAGCAGGAGCAAAAGCAGCAACAGCAGGAGGCCCAGCGGCGGCAGAATAGTCAGCCACAACCTCAGGCGGAAGAGCCCCAGTCCCGAGCGGACGATCCTCAGCAGCGGCGCGACCGAGAGAAAAAGCAAAAGGGAGAGAAGAAGACAAACCCCTAAGGCGGCGCCTCCAACGCCACATTGAGTGAGGTCGAACTGCGAATTGATAAATGAAGGCGAGCTCGCGTGCGTCTAGCGCGGCGTGTGATGCATCTTGTGGCATGCGATTGTGATTGCCAGGGCGGGTGACGTTAAATGGCGGTGCTTGGTCGAGCCCCCTGACCATGATCTTTAGCAAGTGAAATGCTCGCCACGCACAAGGCCGTGCACGCACGGGAAGGAGTGGCTCCGCTGACGTGGTTCGACCGGCTGGCCTCGCGGACGCAAGAGTGGGCCGAGACTCTAGTAGCGGGCGAAATTGGTGCATCGCTCAAGTTCGCGCTGCGGCGAGAACCGACTCGAGAGGGAAGGCGTAGGCTCATCATCGGCGGGGGTGTTTAAAGGCTAGGCCGCGGAATCGCGGTCCCACGACTCCATCTCGAATCGGTGCCGCGGGCTGCGCGGGCACTTCACGCAGATAGTTTGGGGCGAGACGTAGGGAGTGGGATGCGGAGTAACACTAGGGGGACGGCGTGAAGTTTGGTGTTGTGACTACGACCAGCCGGGGAATTGGACTCGCAAACGGCCGGATTGACGCACGCCACGATTATGAGCTGGCTGTAGCAGGTATGGCCCGACGGCCCCTGGCCGCTGACCATACCTGGACATGTGACCTAATACGGTCGATCAAGAGCGAACCAACTACCGACCCCGGCCCTTGCCCTTGCTGTGGCCGTTGTTTCGGTTATAGTCTCTATTTTTCTTGTCCTTGTCCCAATGGTGATCGTGTTGGAACTGGCGATCGTTGCCCGACCAATATCCGCCATAAAACATTTGCGATTCGTAGCGAGGGCTAACCCACATCGCGCCTTCATAGGGAGGCCGACTGTAATACCCGGGGTGCCAAACATAGCGATTGTTAGCCGGATACCAGTAGCCATCCACCCATAGATATCCTGGTCCGGGAGAGTTCGGCCGGACCCGCACGACGCGGGGGGCAGGAGGAGAGCCGATCCTGATTCCCACGGAAATCTGCCCGAATACCGAGCCCCCAACCAGCAACATCATTGCCAGTAGTTTTTTCATGACGAAGAAGTACCTCTGCCATGAATACCAGCACGTGCACAGCCAGTACCGCACGCCTCGGCGGCGGAGAGGCTTGCTGACGCTTACACCTCAGGAATCCTGCCACTAGGTCTTGTGATAATCGACACGTTCCCCGCGCGGGCGGTTTTTAAATTCACGGGCGAAGAGGACGAAGTTAGAGACGACGGCTTCAAAGATGATGCGGCCCTTTTCCGCAGTGGCGAGGGTGGGGTCGCCGTTGATACCGGACTTAGAGAAACACGTCCAGTAATCCATCATTCGTATCGGACCGGGATCGGTGAGGTCGCTCCACATGAAGTCCGAGGCGGGTTGATCCATTTCGCGCCTGGCTTTGTCCATTTGGACGCGGGCTTCGTCGAGGTAGAGGTAGACGGAGGTTTCGAGTTCGCAGGCGTGGGACATGCCGCCGCGCCCGGATTCGCGCACCTGCCGAATTTCGCGCAGCGCGAGCGAAGGCCAGAGGAACGGGGCGCAGAGAGCGTCGGATTCGAGAATCGTGCGCCGCGCCACGAGATCGAGGATGGGCATGTTGGAGCCGTGACCGTCGGCAATTAAGATGCGGCGGAAGCCATGGTGGGCAACGCTTTTTGTGACGTCGAGAACGAAGTCGAGCAGATGCTGCATGTGGATATCGATGGTGCCGTGGAAATCCATGTGGTGGGTTTCATAGCCGAACGGAATGATCGGCATGAGCAGAATGTCGCCTTCGGCGCGTTGGGCCGCGGCTTCGCAGATAGACCAGATCAGGAAATTGTCGACGTCGAGCGGGAGGTGCGGGCCGTGGTCCTCGACTGAGCCGATGGGAAGGACGACGACGGGCTGGCGTTTGGCGACTTCGCCGAGTTCGGGCCAGGTGTGGTGCTGGTAGAGGTAATCTTTCTTGGTCACGGTTGGTCCTTTTGCGGATCGATTATAAGCCAGAGCACGGCACCGGCGAGATACATGGCTGCCGCGGCGAAGAATATGGCGTGGAAAGAGCCGAAGGCGCGTTCGAGGAGAGCGGCAGAAAGAGGGGCAAGCACGCCGGAGAGGCTGGAGGCAAGGTTGACGAAGCCGCCGGCGGTGCCACCGAATCGGCCGCCGGCGTCGGTGGTGGTGGCCCAAAGTACGGGAAGAGTGAGGTCATGTGCGCCGCTGGCGAGGACGAGAAAGGCAATGGCGGCTCCGGCGGATGGGGCGTACATGGCGGCGAGGTAGCCAATAGCTCCGAGAGTAAAACCGCTGACACCGACGGTACGCCGGCCGAGGGTAACGCTGCCGGTGCGGCGGTTGATCCAGTCGGCAATCACTCCGCCCAGCAAGCAACCAACGGCCCCTGCCGCTAAGGGCAGCGACGCATAGATACCCGAGCGTTGCAGAGTCAGTCCATGCTCGCGGATGAAGTAGGTGGGGAGCCAGGTTACAAAGAACTGGAATCCGAAGCCGGAGGCGAAGTAGCTACAGAAGAGGGCGAGCATCGTGGGGTTGAAGAGCAGAGCTCTCCAGGGGACCCGATCGCCCGGAGCGGGCGGTGGTGCCGCGCCCACGCGAATCACTTCAAGTTCGGCGGGGGTGACGGCTGGGTGATTTGCAGGGTCGTCCCGGTACCATTTGGCACAAACAACACACCAGAGCAAACCCACGAGTCCGAAGACGGCGAACGTGTAGCGCCAGCCGATTAAGGTGATGAGGGCGACGGCGAGCGGTGGAGCGAAGGCGCCGCCCGAACGCGCACCCATCCACATGATGCCGTTTGCGCGGCCGCGTTCCTGGAGCGGGAACCAATGCGAGATGGCGCGCGAGAGTGTGGGGAATGCGCCGGCTTCGGCGGCTCCAAACGCGGCGCGGGTGGCGAGCAGCGAACCTAGACTGCGCGTGAAGCCTGTGGCGATGGTGAACAGGGACCAGGAGCCGATGATGCGTATCAAGGTGAGACGCTGGCCCCAACGGTCGCCGAGCCACGCGGTGGGGAGTTCGAAGATGCCATACGCGATGTTGAAAATGGTGAAGACCCATGCGAACTGGAGCTGCGTGAGTCCGAGTTCGGACTGCATGGATGGCGCGGCGACAGACATACAGACCCGGTCAAGGTAGGTGATGAACGCGCCGGCGAAGACCAGAAGGAGGACAAAGTGGCGCGCAGGCATGGGTCGTATGGTATCGCGCTGTGGCGCGGCCGGTATCGCGGTGTGGCGGGAATGGCATCGCGGTGTGGCAGGGCCGATGCTATTCTACTGGGCACTTATGTTGCGCCGCGAATTTCTCCTGACCACAATTGCGGCAAGCGCCGCGACGGCTACGCCGGAAACGATTTTGTTCAACGGCGTCATTTACGCGGCCCCGGAAGGGGATCACTTTCGCAAAATACAGGCGGTTGCGATCGCAGGCGGACGCATTCTGGCGGCGGGAGACAACCGGGAGATCCAGGCGCTGGCGACGGCGGCCACAAAGCGTGTTGATTTGGGCGGGAGAGCGGTCGTTCCCGGTTTTATCGATTCGCATTCGCATGTGGCGTCTTCCGGCTTGCAGCACCTGCGCGCGGTCGACTGCGACCTTCGATCCATTACACAAATCGTTCAGGCCATTCGCGAGCGCGCGCTGAAGACGCCGAAGGGCGAATGGGTCGCTGGGTTCAAATACGACGACACAAAAGTGGCCGAACAACGCAAGCTGAGCCGTGCGGATCTGGACGCGGCGGCGCCTGCCAATCCGGTTCTCATCGTGCACCGGGGCGGGCACACCGCGTTCGCCAATTCAGCCGCCCTGCAGCAGATGGACATCAATGAGAAGA
>JBDTVQ010000514.1:0-4128 GCA_040007195.1 Acidobacteriota bacterium
AAAGCTGCCATCCCTTGCGTCGACAGCAGGGTTGCGGCGCCATATCGGCCCTGAATACCGTCGCCTACTATGAGTCCGTGCTGAAGCAGATGGGACCGAATCAGGACAAATGGCTGCGCCTGTTCATGGTCCCTGGCATGGCTCATTGCGGCGGCGGTACGGGCCCCAATCAGTTCCACGCTCTGGCCGCGCTCGAACGTTGGCGCGAAGAGAGCGAACCCCCGGCGTCCATCACAGCCGCGCGAGTCAACGAACGTGGTGGTATCGACATGACCCGGCCGTTGTGCCCTTTCCCGCAACGAGCGGTCTACAAAGGGAGCGGCAGTATCTACGACGCCGCTAACTTCACCTGCAAGGCGAAGGGGAATTGACTCACGGCTTCGACGGGCAGGCTAGGGCCACACGGGGCTGGCGAGTTCGATGCGCCAGATGGGACAGCCGTCACAGAGAGGGCCTTCGGATTTGAGGAAGCCTGGGGCGGTGTCGCGAATCATCCAGAGGTGGGTGTCGGGGGGCTGTTTGCCGATGATGGGGGCGATGATGCCGCTGATGCCGCCGATTTCGATTTTGGCGACGTAGCGGTGGGCTTTCAAGGAGGCGCCGACGGCGGTGAAGGGCTCTTCGCCGGAGGGTGAGATTTCGAGTTTGACCAAGCGGGCTTTGGGGGTGCTGACGACCATGGACACGGTGGTTTTCGCGGCCCCAGCGGGGATGTTGTTGAGCAGCGTCGTGACGAGGCCGTTGGCGAGGTCGGTGGGAAGTTTCATTTTTTCATTGGCGGTTTTTTCCTTGCCGTCGTCATCGGTGTACCGAATGTTGACCTGGCCGCTGGAGGCGTTGACGGTCATGTCGGTGGGGCGCTTGAAGGCGGGTCCTTTTTGTACGAGGTGGTAGGTGACGAGACGGAAGGTGCGGCCCTGAGAAAAGATGGTCGTCTCTTCGTGCAGGGAGCCGTCCTTGAATTTGAAGCTGAGGATGTTGGTGACTTGGTTGCCCTTGACGGTCTGATTCATGTCGCCGCTGGCGATGATGGCGCCGTCCTGGGAGCGAAGGGCGAGGAAGCCGTGGAGGAGGCCCTGGGGGTAGCGGACGGGGACGGGGTCGGCGAGCAGGGGGAGCGCGACCAGAACAAATAGTAACGATTTTGTGTGCATCGTGAGTGGTACTGCACGGTGGGGGCCACTGCGGGAATCATTGAGCCGGAGGCTTGTTGCACCAGCGGGCGGGGACCGGATGTCGTTCTGTGAGGTTTGCTGTATCATTGTCCAATGCCGAGCACTTTGGGGAAAGGGTCCGGTAGGTAGTTAGGTTGTAGTTTGTTGTTTGGATGGATGGACTGGGTTAGCTGCCGGCCGAGCCGAAGGAGGTCGAAGTATGTCTGATCGTTCCATGGCGCGCCCCATAGGGCTGGTGCTGCTGTTAGCTCTGGGGATGATGACGCCCGCGTTTGCGAGGCGCATCAACGAGACGCCTTACGAATTCCGGTACGAAGCGCGAATCAGCGCGGGGCTGTCGATTGAGATCAAAGGCGTGAACGGGGACCTTGTGGTGGAAGAGTCCGAGGGGAGCGACGTGGAAGTCGTCGCCAAGAAGACGGGCGAGTTCGACGATCCATCGGAAGTGAAGATGTCGGTGGTGGAGCATGACGGGGGAGCGACGATTTGCGCGGTGTATCCGAGCGGTAGCAAGGACGCGGCGGGATTCTGTGCGGAACCGGCGGGCGAAGCGGCGACGGTGGGCGGCAGCGACGTGAAGGTGGACTTCCTGATTCGAGTGCCGCGCGGGGTGCGTTTTGTCGGGCGCACGGCGAATGGGAAGGTGCAGGCGCACCGGGTGTCGGGGGGGGTGGAGGCGCACACGGTGAACGGCAATATCGACATTGACGGTTCAGGCCCAGCGCATGCGACTTCGGTGAACGGATCGATTCATGCGACGATGCAGGCGGGTCAGCAGCAGGAGAGCCAACTGCAGTCAGTGAACGGGAATCTGACGCTGACGCTGGCGTCGCTCGATCCGGCGCGGTTGTTCGCGAACACGACGAATGGCGGGATCGATATGCGGTTTCCGTTAGCGGAGACGGTGGAAGAGGGCGCGCATCATTTAGTAGCGCAGTTGGGTGGGGAGCGGAGGATCTGTCAACCGGAGATCCGGATGCGAACGGTGAACGGGGATATCAGGCTGGAGTATCAGCGCTAGCCGCGCGGCCAAGGCGGCCCCGGACGAGTGGGACTTTCAGGAAAAAAAATCGGGCGGCCTGCTGAGGGCCGCCCGTTTCGCATTCGGAAATACGATCTGAGTCACATAGAAAAACTGTTCAACGCTAAACTGCGAGGAGCGCCCGGGGGAGTGGTGCCGGGCACATTTCCTCTATATTCACTATACCTTGGGGCAGATGAAGGATCGATAGGAAAATACTCCCATTTCAAAATGGGCCCGAAGGTACAGCCCACGGCAGGGGGAAGTTCCATCGCCTAGGGGAAAGCATCTACTTTACATTGCAAAGTAATTGATACATACTGCCACTATGAATGACCGGCTGCATGTGGCGATCATAATGGACGGCAACGGGCGATGGGCCAAGGCGCGTGGCTGGCCCAGGTTGGCCGGGCATGAGCGTGGGGCGACGGTGTTGCGGGAGATCGCCGAAGCGGCGGCGGAACGGGGCGTTGGAGATTTGACGGTTTACGCCTTTTCGAGCGACAACTGGAAGCGCCCGGCGGAGGAGGTGGACGGGCTGATGCGGCTGTTTGCTCAATATCTGGAGAGCGAAACGGGGCGGTGCGTACGGAATGGAATCCGGTTGGAGGTAATGGGGCGGCGCGACCGGTTGTCGCCGCAGTTGTATGCCGCGATTTTGCAGTCGGAGTGGGCGACGCGGCTGGGCGACCGGATGACGTTGCGGCTGGCGGTGGATTACTCGTCGCGGTATGCGATCGAGCAGGCGGCGCGGATGGGGTCGAGCCCGGCAGGGGCGCCGGGTGCAGTGCCCGATGTGGACCTACTGATCCGGACGGCGGGCGAGCAGCGGTTGAGCGATTTTCTTCTCTGGGAGAGCGCCTACGCCGAGTTTTGGTTCACACCGAAGCCGTGGCCGGAATTTTCTTCGCTGGACCTTGAAAAAGCCATATCGGAGTTCCACCGGCGTGTGCGAAAATTCGGAGCATTACCTCCCCAATATGAAACCCGCGTGCTTGAACTGGACACTGAGCGAGGCACGGTTGCTGCGCTCACTGCGGACGCCTGACGAGATTCAGAGTTTCCTGGACGACGACGTCGATTACAACCGCGAACTGCGAGGGCCGACGCTCCGTTCGCCGCGACTGGTGATGCGCGACCGCACGGCGCAGTGCATGGAAGGGGCGATGTTCGCGGCGGCGGCGCTGAGCTTCCATGGTTATCCTCCGCTGATTCTCGATTTCGAAGCGCAGAGGGATTGGGATCATGTGGTGGCGGTTTACAAACTGAACGGGGCGTGGGGGGCGATCGGGAAGTCGAACTATTCGGGGCTGGGGGGCCGGGCGCCGGTGTATCGCACGCTACGGGAGCTGGCGATGACCTACTTCGAGCACTATTTCAACCGGCGGCGGGAGCGGACGATGCGGAAGTATTCGCGGCCGGTGAATTTGGAGCGGTTTGACCATCTGGACTGGCGGACGGCGCTGGAACCGGTGTGGGCGATCCCCGAACATTTGGCGAAAGTTTCGCATCACGATCTGCTGACGCGGCGGATGGAGCGGAGCTTGACGCCGGTGACGCGGCGGATGTACACGGCGGGAAAAGTGGGGTTGGCGAGTTAAAAAATTACCGGGTCGGGATTGGGGCGGTTGGATTAAGCAAGCTTTGTCACTTCTCGCGGGTGTATGGCGGCGGCGGCGATGATCGGCTGCAAACGATTGCATAGCACTATACACTAGATTGGAGTGTTAAGTGCAAGTGCACGAATTGTTCCAAAGTCATTTCGCGGTCTGACGCGCAACCCGTTCACCCTCTACAATCACCATTCGATGCATAAAATGACCCATTTGGGTGTGGTGATGGGTTGACAATTGCATGAACGCGGGTTTAACCTAAATCGTCCACATCGGTAGCTAGAAAGACAACTTCAGCGAGGTGTACAGTGGGTCCGTG
>JBDTVQ010000515.1:0-4123 GCA_040007195.1 Acidobacteriota bacterium
GGGTTACGACGTCATGCCGAGGCGCAAAAGTGGCCGGCGACGTCGCTGGTGATCGACGTCGATCCGCACTCGCTGATGTAGCCGGGGTGGATCGGTCGAGTGTAGTGGGCGAGGCCGTGCGCAATCCTTTCGCGTGGAGACTCACCTGACTTGGCCGCCACTTACATATGTGCTACCGTTCAGGCGAAGGCCTTGCGCAGCAGATCGTAGCTCTTGCGCACGGCGACGCCGGCGTCTTCCTTGCCTTCCATTTCGAGCGAGACCCAGCCCTTGAAACCGGCTGTGCGGAGGATTTTCGCGATGCGCGGGTAGTCGAGATCGAGCGAATACCAGACGCCGCCGCCGTAGTAAGTTTTCGCCTGGACGATGGTGGCTACGGGCGCGAGCTGGGCGAGACCTTCATAGGGATCGCCGGGATAGTTGCCGGTGTCGACGTTTACGCCCAGCCATGGCGAATTGACGGCCCTATAAATCGCCAAAACATTTTCGACCTTTGTCGTGAGGCCCCAATGATTTTCCAGCCAGAGGGTGACGCCTTCGCGTTCGCACACGGGGAGGCACTTGCCGATGGAATCGACGCACCAGTCGATGGCGTCCTTTTCGACGTATCCCTTGATGGGCGGCTCGTCGCCTTTTACCTTCATCAAGTCGTCGAAGGACGGGACTGTTTTCCAGCGGCCGGAGTTCAAGCGGATGGCGGGAATGCCCATGCGGGCGGCCATCTCGACGCAGTAGACGGTGTGCTCGATGTGCTTGTCGCGCTCGGCCTGATCGGGAAAGACAAAGTCCTGATGAATGGACAGCATGGGCAGGGAAAGGCCGCGTTCAAAGGCCATTCGCTTGAGCTTGGTGAGATAGGCGGGACGCTCGTCAGTCATCTGGCGGTGCAGAATTTCGACGCCGTCAAAACCGATGGCGGCTGCCGCTTCGATCACTTTTTCGATGGGGAACTTGTCGCCGCGCAGGTGCCAGTAGGAGTAGGTGGAGACGGCCAGGGGCAGACGTGATCCCTTGGCTGATTGCGCCGCCGCGCTTTGCGGCGACCGGGTTGCGCCCGCTGCCGCACTTGCCACGATACCTGCCAGATCTCTGCGCGTCATCGAAACACCCCGCTTCCCATTATTCGATCCATTTCGGCGAAATACTCTTCGTCGCCGGCCAACCCTTGCGCGGCGACCCACTCTTCGTCGGTGAGTTTGGCGCGTCCGGCCATGACGGCTTTTGCGTCCATGCCGACCAGATAGCGTAGTTTCGGTTGATCGGTTTCGACGGCATGCTCGATCGCGGCGGCCACATCGCTGGGCTGCGTGGGCTGCTCCAGTTGCTTGCCGAACAACGCCCACAGCCGACGCACGGGCGCCTGGTAGGCGCCGTACTCTGTGAGCGGCGTCGGTGACTTGCTGAAGATGGGCGTCAGGACGACGCCGGGTTCGATGGTGGCGACGCGAATACCGAACGGCTTCACTTCGCTGGCGAGGCACTCACTGGCGGCCTCGAGCGCCCACTTGGACGCGGCATAGTGGCCGTGCCCGGCCAGCGCCACGCGGCCCGCGAGCGACGTTACGTTCACGATGGCGCCGCCGCGGCGTTCGCGCATGGAGGGCAGCACCGCCTGCATCATGCGTATGGCGCCGAAATAGTTGGTCTCGAAGGTGCGATGGCCGCGTTCGAGCGAAGCCAGTTCCACGGGGCCGCCGCCGCCGATGCCGGCGTTGTTCACCAGGACGTCGATGTGGCCTGCCGCGGCGAGAGTTGTGGCCACGCAGGCGCGGACGCTTTCGTCGATGGTGACGTCGACTTGCACGATGGAGATGCCCGATTCGTCCGCCGCCTTTTGAAGATCGACTGCCGTGTCCGGGGTTCGCGCACCCGCGAATACTTTCCAGCCTTTGGCCGCGAAGTGGCGCGCGGTGGCGAGGCCGATGCCGGAGCTGCAACCGGTGATGAGAATGGTGCGCACGCTAGCGCCTTTGCTCGAGAGTCACGCTTGCTTCGACGGACTTTGCATCGCGCAGCACTTTTACGCGGACGACGTCGCCCACCTTTTGGCCGCGCAGAGCGTAGGTGAAGTCGTAGAGATTCTGGATTGGCTTGGATTCCCACTCGATGAGAATGTCGCCCGGTTTCAAGCCGGCCTTTTCGGCGGGCGAACCGGCGCGCACATCGGAGAAACGTACGCCGGTGGGGGGCTCGGCGAAATCGGGAATGGAACCGAAGTAGGGACCATAGCCGCTTCCAGAAGAGCCGCTGGGCGAACCTGCGTGCGGATTCATTTTGGGCGGCTCCACTTTCACATACTGCGGACGATCGCCTGAGGCGAGCTTGGTGGTGATTCCCGCGACCGTTTGCAGAAGTTGCACGGCGGGGCCGGCCTGGATTTTGTCCCAGGTGTCGGACGGCTTGTGATAGTCGCCGTGGAGGCCGGAGAAGAAGAAGAGTACCGGCACCTGTTTTGTGGTGAACGAGGTGTGATCGGAGGAGCCGTAGCCGGTCGTGTCGGAGAATTCGAGCTTCAATGGCGTGGTTTTGGCCGCTTCGTCGAGCAGAGCTTGAAACGTGCTGCCGGTGCCTGTTCCGCCAATGAAGACGCGGCCATCGCGAATGCGCCCGATCATGTCCATGTTGATCATCGCCACGGCGTCGGCGATGGGGATGAGCGGATGATTGACGTAGTGGCTGGAACCGAGAAGGCCCAACTCTTCGCCCGCGTAGGTCATAAACAAGATGCCGCGTTTTTGTTTTGGTAGTCCGGAGAAGTAGCGCGCCAGTTCGAGCACGCCCGCCGTTCCACTGGCATTGTCGTCCGCGCCCGGGTGAACGGTTCCGGCCATGGAGGGGGCCATGGAAAACTGTTCGCCCAAGCCGAGGTGATCGTAGTGCGCGCCGATTACGATGTACTCTTTCGTTTCACCGGGCAGCAATCCCATGACGTTGTGAACGACCTTGGTATCGCGGCGCAGATCGGTGACGGTTTTTATGCTGACAGTAGCGGGCAACGCGAAGCTTTGTGGCTTCAAGCCGTCGTCAATGGCCGGGACGATGGACTGGAGCGTTTTGCCTGATCCGGCGAGCAACCTGTCTGCCTGGTCGGCTTTGATTTGGACGAAGGGAATTCCGGCGTCACGCGGGCCGACGGTTTTTGCGAAGTTCTCCATCTCGTCGGCATCGGAGTTGTGGTTGGCCTGATCGTTTACGAGAATCACGCCCAGGGCCCCGTGCATTTTCGCGTTCACCGCTTTGGAGAAGAACTGCGAGTGCTCGGTGTAGACCTTGCCTTCGAAGACGCTCTTGTCGTCGAATTCCTGCGGTTCGTGACGCAGCAGCAGAACGAACTTTCCTTTTGCGTCGATGCCGGCGTAGTCGTCGTAGTTGTACTCTTTTGCCGTGATGCCATAGCCGGCGAACACGACGTTGCCCTCAAAGGTGCCGCTGGTGGAGAAGTTGAACGGGATGAACTGAGAGTCGGGGTTCAGCTTGACGTGGCCGGAAGCCATGATGAGTTCGACGGCATTGTTCTTGCCGAGCCGCGCGTTGGTCGTGACGGGAAACTCCTGCAGATACTTGCCGCCGTCGATGGGTTTGAGACCGTCCTTCTGAAACTGTTTGGCGATGTACTGGGCGGCCTTTTCCAATTCCGGCATACCCGTTCCGCGGCCCTTCAACTCAGGGCTCGCGAGGAACTTCACATGATCGATATAGGAGACCTCGTTGGGCGCGGCCTTTACGTCGCGAGCCGGAGGGGCCGCCCAAAGCATCGCCTCAATCGTCAGCGCCGCCCATGCCAGCGCCCACAACGGTCTTGTCATTTCTTCGGCTCTCCTAAAAGATTTGGAAGTGTCAGTTCGCAGCAGTGCTCGCCGGCGTTCTTCGCCTTTTCCTGATACCCGATTTCAAATTCCACCACCTGTTTCAGGTTCGGCCACTTCATCGAAAAGTTGATGCGGCGTCCGTTGATGAACATGGTCGGCGTGGAGTTCACGCTGACTTCTTTGCCTTCGGAGATCGACTTGTCGACCTGCGCGGCGGTTTCGGGGGCCGCCTGGCAGGCGGTCAGTTTTTCGCCATCGAGGCCCTGGCCCTTTGCCCACTCGGCGAACTTACCGGGGAACTCGGCGGCTGTGAT
>JBDTVQ010000516.1:0-4109 GCA_040007195.1 Acidobacteriota bacterium
GCGTCGGGAAAAGGACCGGTCAGACATGGTGACTGTTCTACCATAATCAAATGCTGCTTATCGCGCTCCTGTTTGCCGCGTTGCCGCTGGCTGCGCAGGTGCCGGAAGCGCAGCGGGAGCGGATATTGGCAGCGATGGACGATTCGTCGCCGAAGTGGGGTTCGATCTCGAGGCAGATTTGGGAGTTTGCCGAGCTGGGGTATCACGAGGACAAGAGCTCGAAGCTGCTGCAAGACGAGCTGCGGGCGGCGGGATTCAAGGTGACGGCGGGCATTGCGGGCGCGCCGACGGCATTCGTGGCCGAGTGGGGCGCGGGCAAGCCGGTGATCGGCCTGATGGGCGAATTCGACGCGCTGCCGGGTCTCTCGCAGGACACCGTGCCGGAACGAAAGCCTCTGGTGGCGGGCGCTTCGGGGCATGGGTGCGGGCACAATCTATTCGGCACGGCGGTGGCGTTCGCGGCGATCACCGGGAAGAGCTACATGGAAGAGCACAAGCTGCCGGGCACTCTGCGTTTCTATGGAACGCCGGCGGAAGAGGGCGGTAGCGGGAAAGTGTATATGCTGCGGACGGGCGTTTTCGATGGCACGGACGTTGCTCTAACGTGGCACCCGCACGACGCCAACCGCGCCAGCCTGGGGAGCAGCCTGGCGAACATTTCGGGGAAATTCCGGTTTCGCGGCGTGGCCGCGCACGCGGCGGCAGCGCCATGGGCGGGACGTTCGGCGCTGGATGGCGTGATGCTGCTGGGGATGGCCATCGACATGATGCGCGAGCATGTGCCGCAGGAAACCCGGATGCATTACATCATCACCAAGGGAGGCGCGGCGCCAAACATCGTGCCCGATTTCGCCGAGGCGTATGTGTATGCGCGGCATCCGCAGATGTCCGTACTGGACGGGATATGGGAGCGTCTGGAGAAGGCCGCCGAAGGCACGGCGCTGGCCACGGGAACCAAGGCGGAGGTGGTAATTGAGGGCAGCACATGGGACCTGCTTCCCAATGACGCGCTTACGGCGCTTGCGCTCAAGAATCTGAATTTGGTGGGAGGCGTGAAATACACGGCCGAGGAACGGGCATTCGCGGCGAAGCTGCGCGAATCGTTCGATCCGGTAGGCTTGCCGCCGCTGGGCAGCGAAGAGCAGGTGGTGAGCGAGGCGCGCGGCTCGATGGCGTCCTCCGACGTGGGGGATGTGAGCCATGTGTTGCCTACTTTGGAGTTCAACGCCGCAACCTATGTGCCTGGCACGCCGGGCCACTCATGGCAGTCGACGGCGTGTGCGGGATCGACGATCGGTAGGAAAGGAATGGTGGTCGCGGCGAAGACGCTGGTGTTGACGACGCTCGACCTGGTGACGCAGCCGAAGAATGTGGACGATGCTCGAGTGGCGTTCGAAAAGCGGAAGGCCGGGTTGCAGTACAAATCACGAATTCCCGCCGGGGCGCCACCTCCATTAAGCTATCGTGGCAACTAGATGCCCTTACGCATTGGGTTCCTCATTTATCCCGAGTTCACGCAGTTGGACATGACAGCTCCGTTTGAGGTGTTCGCCCGGATGCCCGAGACGGAAGTTCTTGTCTTGGCCAAGACGCGTGACGCGGTGCCGTCGGATCATGGCCTGCATCTGCTGCCGAACGGAACGTTGAGCGATTGTCCGCATCTGGATATGCTGTGCGTGCCGGGCGGTCCGGGGTGTGCCGCCACAATGGAAGATGAGGAGGTGCTTACCTTCCTCGCTGAGCGTGGCGGCCGGGCCGACTATGTGACCAGCGTGTGCACGGGTTCGCTCGTGCTGGCGGCGGCGGGGCTATTGCGCGGCTACCGTGCGACGTCGCACTGGAGCGTGGTTGAGCTGCTGGCGCTGTGCGGCGCGTTTCCCGTGAATGAACGCGTGGTGGTGGATCGCAACCGCATTACGGGCGCGGGCGTGACATCGGGTATCGACACGGCTTTGCGAGTTGCCGCGACGATCTTTGGCGACGAGGTTGCGTGCGAAATTCAATTGCGATTGGAGTATGATCCGCAGCCTCCCTACGATTGCGGCTCGCCGGAGAAAGCGCCCACGGAGATTGTGGAGCGGGCGCGGGCAGTGATGGATCAGCGCATGGGTGACCGGCGGGCGGCGATGCTGCGGGCGGCGGCGCGGCTGAACGGCCGTTAGCGCGGCGGCCGAGCGCAACGGGCCGCCGGAATCATATGATGGGAGGCGAATGAGAACCCGTCCTGTACGCGCAGACGACTGGCGCGGCGTGTTTCCAGTGCCGCCTCTGGCCCGGAGCAACGACTCGTCCCGGTCGATCGACTTTAAAGAGAGTGGGCGCGTCGCCGCACACATTGCCGCCGGTGGCATCAAGAATTTCTTGTATGGCGGGAATGCGTTCCTGTATCACATCCGCCTGAGCGAGTATCACGCGCTGCTCGACTGGATGGCCGGGTTTCCGGACGACCATTGGATGATTCCCAGCGCCGGGCCAAGCTTTGGCCGCGCCATGGATCAGGCCGATTTGCTGAAGAATCATGATTTCCCTTGCGTGATGCTGTTGCCCTGCGCCGATCCCCGCGATGCGAAGGGTTTGGAGCGGGGCTATCGCGCATTTGCCGACGCCGCGCGCAAGAAGCTGATCCTCTATTTGAAAGAGGAGCACAACATGGGCTCGGACAAGGAAGCCGGCCTCGATGCGGTGGCCCGCATGGTGGACGACGGCGTGTGCGTGGGGATCAAGTACGCCGTGGTGCGGGAGAATCCGGCTGAGGATCCGTATTTGAACGGGCTGTTGCGCCGCGTGGACAAGAGCTTTGTGATTAGCGGAATCGGCGAGCGGCCGGCGATCGTGCATATGAAGGATTTCGAGCTGCCGGGATTCACGACGGGGTCGGGGTGCATTGCGCCGGCGCTGTCGAGGCAAATTTGGGAGCTGTGCGACGCGGGCCAGTTTCTTGAAGCAGGGGCGTTGCGGCAGTTGTTTCTCTCGGTAGAAGACGTGCGCGATGCGTTAGGCCCGGCGCGCGTGTTGCATGCGGCGACGGAGCTGGCGGGCATTGCGAAGATGGGCCCGATCGAGCCGTACATCAGCATGTTGAACGAGGCGCAGTTAGAGAAGCTGGCGAAACCGGCGCGGGAACTCATGGCGGCGAACCAGGGCGCGCTGGCGACGGCGTAAGGGGCCAGTGTGTTCCAACCGGCCATGACATGAGGCTGGTTCCGCTTAAGCAACTACTGCCACCTGCTCCAGCGGCAGGCGGATGATGAATTTCGCGCCGCCGCCGGGGCGGTCTTCGACCCAAATTTCGCCGCCATGTTCGAGCACGCTTTGGCGCGAGAGGGCGAGGCCGAGGCCGAGGCCGTTCTTCTTGCCGAACGTAACGAAGGGCTGGAAGAGTTGCTCGCGGATGCCGGGGGCGATGCCGGGGCCGTTGTCGGCGACTTCGATCTGAACGGTTCGGCCGTCGCGGGCGGCCGTGATCTGAATTTCGCCGCCTTCGGGTACGGCTTCGAGGGCATTCGAAAGCAGATTGAGGAAGACGCGTTCCATGCGCGCGCGTTCGAGTAGCGCCATGAGGTCGTTGGGCACGTTGCGCGTGATACGGATGCGGTTGCGTTGAGCCGCGGCCTCTACCTCTTCGACGGCGGCTTCGACCACTTCGCGCACAGTGCAGGATTCGCGCTCCTTTGCGCTGCCCCGCGTGAGTTGCAGTAGGTCGTTCAACATCTCCTGAATGCGCCGGCTGGAGCGATAGATGTTGGCGGCGAGACGTTTCACCTGATGCGGTGCGAGGTCGGTGTCGACCATCATTTCCGCGCCCCCGTAGATGGCCGCGAGCGGATTGCGGAGATCGTGAACGATGGAGCTGGCCATGCGGCCGATGGTGGAGATGCGCTCCTGGCGAATCAATTCCTGGCGGGCGGATTGGAGCGATTCGCACATGGTGTTGAACGTGGCGGCAAGACGGCCGAGTTCGTCCGAGCCTTCGACGGGCACGCGGAAATTGTAGTTTTGGCGCGACACCTGAATGGCGGCGAGATCGAGTGCGTGAACGGGCTGGACAATGCGCCGGGCAAGGAAGTAACTAACGGCCAGACCGAGGGCGATGGCCGATAGCCAGGCGA
>JBDTVQ010000517.1:0-4100 GCA_040007195.1 Acidobacteriota bacterium
TTCGAGAGTTAGAGAGATCTTGCTGTTGAAGTGATAGCCGGCACTCAGGTCATACCGAACGGGACCGGTGGTCGCCTCTGACACGTTGCCGTTCTGCCCGGTATTGCTGGTGATGTAGTCGTCCCGCTTATTGACCGACAGGCGGGCACTGTACTTCTTGACTTCGTAGTACACAGTTGCGTTCCACGAATTCTTTGACAGTCCTTCGAGCGGAACCGTCACCGTCGCTCCATTACGCAGCGCCGTGGTTTCGGAATCGACGTAGGCGTAGTTCGCGATCACGCCAAGATTGCCGAGAACGCCGGGGAGAAACTTCAGAGCCTGCTGGTAGGCAAGCTCGAAGCCCTTCAGGTTCGTGCCGTCGACGTTGGCGGAGCTGCTGTACGTCCAGATCAAGGTCGGATCAAGGAGCTTTGGCTGGGTCGGATAGACCGCGCGCACGGCCGCGTAGTCTTCCGGACGCAGAGGTTCGCTGACGCGCGGCGACGAGATGAAGCTCTTGATGTCCTTGTAGAAGAGGCTCGCGGCAAACACGCCCTGGTCGGCGAAGTACCATTCCGCGGCGACGTCGAAGGCGTCGGCCTTCAACGGTTTCAACTGCGAGTTTCCGCCCGCGACCGAAAAGTTCACGTCAGAGTAGGTCTTGGTCGGCACCAGGCTGGACAGGTCGGCCCGAGTCATGGTGCGGCTGGCGGCCGCACGAAGAAGGAGCTTGGACGAGGCGTCAAACGCGATATTGATCGAGGGCAGAAGATTGTTGTACGAGTTGCCCTCCTTGTTGGGAAGGGTGGCGCTGAGATAGCCCAGGGTCTCGGTCTTCGTGCCCACGTACCGAACTCCCATATTCGTTCGGAAACCGTGACCGCCTACGTCGGTCTTCAGGTTGTAGTCCACGTAGGCGCCTTTGGTCTTTTCCTGAACCGTCCAGGTCTGAATTCCAGGCCCCCGGGTCTGGACGTAGGCACCGTTGCCGAACGCGGGAATGGCCTTGGCCACATCCACAACCAGGAAGTTCAAGGTGGTGGCGCTGCCGTAGTTCCCCGCATCGACGAAATTGAACACACGGGTCAGGCCGGGGATGTCGCGAGGATCGAGAGAGGGACGATCTCCCTGCGCGCTATCCACTTCACGATCGTTGTAGATCCCGCCGAAGTTGAACGTGTGGGTCCCGCTGTCGGTCAGCCATTTCAGATCGAGCTTCGCGGTGTTGTTCTTTCGATTGACCTGGAACTGGCGAAGTTGCTCGTCGTCAAGAATGTTGTAGTTGGCCGGATTGGTCACGTCGGTGTTGTACTTGATCGAGGCCACGTTCGGATTGGCCCCGAAATCGTAGGAGAAGTTGGAGCCCGTTTTCGTCTCGATGTTGACGCGGAAGATGTTGTCTGTGTGCTTGGACTGAGCGGTACCTCCCATCGCGGTCAGGATCAGGTGATCGGTAATGTTGTACCTGGTATCCACCGTGAACTGGTCGAAGATCGTCGTGTCGTCGTTCTCGCGGGTCTCTGTCCGGAGGCCGACGCCGTCGAAGTTGCCGGCGACGGCATACTGGCCCTTGCTGTCCAGGGTCACGGAGTTCGGCGTGATCACGTTGTAGCCGTAAGCGCCGCTGCGACGGAATTCCGCGAAGGAGTTGTAGCTGTTGATCTTCGCGTCGAACTTGGAGCGTACCCAGTTGCCGCCGATCTCGAAGCGATTGTTGGGACGGAACTGAAGGGCGCCGCTCAAACCAAGGCGATCCTGCTCGTGACGGAAGCTGTCCTGCCGGGGCAAGCGGGGATAGAAGACGGTATTCAGGGTTGTCGTGCTGAGACTGGTCCGGTTCGCCGCGAACGGACGATCAGGAATGGCCCAACGCACAGTGCCAAATCCGTCCTGATAGGCGGTTCGTCCCGTGTAGGCCGCCGAGAAGAGAGCGCCGAAGGTTCCGGCTGCGTTCGTCTTGTTGACCGATCCGGTCAGACGCGGATCGGACTTTTTGGACAGGTCGTTATACCCGCCTTGCGCCGAGAACGTGGAGTGGAAACCGGGATTGTCGAGGGGCCGCGCGGTGTAAAGCTCAACCGTTCCCGCGACTCCGCCTTCTTCAATGGCGGCGGTCGGGGTCTTGGTCACGTCGATGCGGGTGAACAGATCAGCGGAGAAGACGTTGAAATCGAAGGCGCGGCCGCGGTTCGTGCCGCCAACGCTGTCGAGGCCGCTGGTGGACGCCGGGACTTCCATGCCGTTGAGCGTGACGCGCGTGAAATTCGGTCCAAGACCGCGCAAAGAAACCTGCCGGCCCTCGCCGCCCTGTCGATCGATAGCCACAGCAGGAATACGCTGAATGGCTTCCGCGAGGTTGAGATCGGGCATCTTGCCGATGTCTTCGGCCACGATGCTTTCGCGGGAGTTCACGGCCTCACGCTTTAAGTCGACTGCCTGCTGGAGGCTTTCGCGGAAGCCTGTCACGGTGATGCTCTCGCTGGCGCCGCCAATTTCAAGGCTGAAGGGAAGGTCCCGGGTTTCGGCGCCCGTGATGCGGACCTGGTTGCGGACAGCCTTCGAAAATCCAGGAAGTTCGACGCTCACCTGATAAGTCCCGGGCGACAAGCCTTTGACTTCGTACTTGCCTTCCATGTTGGTCACCGCAGACGTCGTCTGGTTCTTCGCAATGTCGGTGACTTTGACCGAGGCCCCCGGAAGGACGCCTCCGACCGCATCAACGACGCGCCCGGCAATCGTTCCACCGTCTTGTGCGAAGACGAGGGGTGAGGCCGGGGCAATAGTCAGCACCGCGACAAAAACATTTGTGATACGCCGCAACCATGTCTTCATGTTCTGACTTATATGACCATTTAGCATTCGTAGTCAAGCCTTCTATTACCATGAGGGCAGCGAAAGACTATCCCTTGGCACCATTTTGTGGCTCAAATAGAAGAAAGCTTCAGATATTTGTCTATTCACGCGATGCTGACACCATAAGGGGCGCCGTACGCGATACGGAGTGGTCCGACCACTTTGACTAAATAGACAGGCAATCGAAGGTGCTTCACGACGCGGCGAGTCATGGATCTCTCCAAGTAACCGGAGATCGCCGGGTTGCCGCCGTTGGTTACTGAGGCTCCGCTCGGGCGGCGAGGCTCGCTCCTGGGAAGTACGCCAGCGCATCGAACGCCCGTCCCACGGGGAGCACGAGGTGCTTGACCTGGAAACGCATGGGTCGCTCTTCGGACAACCATGCCGACACGCCTTGAGGCTGGGAGGCGGGATCCAGACGCAGCACAAGCGCGGCGGACGATACGGACGTCGAAGCAGCGTCCGTTCGTCCGGTGACATAGTCGTCCGACGCCATCGCCTCCGCGAGACCCGATTCATAGACGAGCGCCGTGACCTGGCGGCAAAGGTTCCTGCCTCCCGCCGTCAACCCTGGACATCGATTCTGGAGAAACGTCCGGGCGGCGCCCGCGGCGCGCCGCGGTTGATGGCGCATACAAAAACAAAACGGCCCCCCGAATCGTTGAGGGATCCGGAGGGCCAAACAGCTAAACCGGTGCTAGTCCCTTCCGACTTACCGCACGGATCGCCGTCCTGTGGACAGGAGCCTGATGTGTTCTGCCACGCAGACTCCTAGCGGCAGCCGGCGTTCAGGTTGTCCACCAGGAACGTTCCGGGGATTACGTGAGAGGAGCCGATCACGATCTTCCGGAATACGACGTTGTTCACTGTCATCACATCCTCGCGCCACAAATTGGCGATTCCGGCCGTGTTCGTGGGAGTTCTTGAGCTGCTGGCCACGAGGTTGCCCGTCGAGCTGTAGGCGTCGATCGTCACCTCCTGGGACACAAGAGTACTGAACAACCCCGCGACCGCGATGTTCGCGAAGTTCTTGTCGGAGTCGAAGGTGATAGTCAGATCGCCCTGTGGAGAGAGGGCGCGCGTGGCAAGGTTGTCGAAGCTGCCGAACACGAGATTGATGCGACTGAGCAGCGAATTGGCCGAACTCGACGCGGTGAACGCGGCGCCCGGAACGGAGAAGGGGAGCGCCTTGAGGATCGCCAGAGAGTTGAAGTTCTCACTGACCCCGGAGCAAACGAGGGGCGCGACGGTCTGCGGGTTGGGAT
>JBDTVQ010000518.1:0-4094 GCA_040007195.1 Acidobacteriota bacterium
GACTGGTGTCGTTGTTGTGTCGGTCGGCGGCTTACCCGCGCCGGCCTTATTCGGCGATCTTGAATTCGAACGTCTGCTCGGCCTTGATCTCTTCGTCGCCTGACTGGCAGCCGTACTGCATCATGGCGTTGCGAACCGCGGTTTCGAAAAGACCGCGAGGCGACGCAGACAGGATATCGACGGCAACGACCTTGCCGCCCTTGATCGTGGCGCGGGCCTTCACGGTGCCGTTGATGCCCTCGCGCGTGGCCTTCACCGGCATGACCGGCGGGACTTGCGAGGAACACACCACGCCGATCGCCACGACGGCCGGGCGAGGCGGCGCCGGCGGAGCGGGCGCAGCCACAACTGGCGGAGGCGTCGGCGTCATCACGGTCGGCGGCGGGGGCACTGGCGAGGGCGCGACCGAGATGGTGGGCTGGGGCGGCGGAGGTGCTGCGATCTGCACCTCGGGCGGCGGAATGTAGGGCGGCGGCGGCGCTTCGAGCTTGGGCGGCGGCGGCAGCACGATCTCGGGCGGCGGCGGCGGCTTCTTGATCTCTTCGATGACCTTGGTCTCGATGGGTGCACGCACCACTTCGACCACCTTCTTCGCAAGACCCGTCACCAGCGCGTACACGATGAACGCGTGAAACAGGATGACAAACGTGATACCCACCAGATGCCGGCGTGGGTCAGCTTGTCGCTGGGCAAAATTCATGTCTGGGATCTCCAGAGGGGGCTTCGGATTCGGCGGAGCATACTGCCTGACCCGGCTTGTGGCCGTCAGACAAGAAGCCGCAGATTCTAGCCGGGCGCAACGAGGCGCCCGAACAGTCGAACCTACGCCGGGTTCGGCGGCGCTATGTGCAGTTTGGGTTCGCGGTGATGTGGCGCAGGCCAAGAAAAACCCGCTGGGTCAACGACCCAGCGGGTTCTTGTTCATCGCTTCAGCAGTTCAACTCAGAACTTGTAGTCGAGCGAAGCCGACAGCTTCACCGAACGTGGTGCGCTGTAACTTTCCACGTGGCCGTATCGCGACCAGACCGCAGCGCTGCCGCCGGGAGCGTTGTAGCGCTCTTCGATCGTTTCGATCGACTGGCGGTTGAATGCGTTGAACACGTCCAGTTGCAGCTTGAAGGCCTTGAACGCCGCCGGACGATAGTTGACATTGAAGTCAAGGCGAACATCAGGGGGGAGGTTGCCCGCCGAGCCACGCGGGGAAGCCACACCGTTGCAGAAGAAGTACGCCGAGCCGTAGCCGGAGTAGTTCGTCACCGGTCCTCCGGGCACGTACGGCTGGTCTGGGTTCGCGGCCGGGTCAGCAGACGGCTGGTCAGGCGCGTTGCCGATGCAGTTCTTCGGGCGGCCCGAAGCAAGTAGGAAGTTCGCACCAACGCCAAACTCCGGGGTGGCCTGGAAGTACCCAAACGCCTTCAACTGGTGCGTGCGGTTGTTCGGCAGCCGGCCATCGGAATTGACCGAGAACTCCGGGAAGTCGAAGGCTTGCGTGGTCGACACGTCGCCCTGGCCGATGTCGGACAGCAACTGGCCTTCGGTGTTGCCGGTGTTGCGCGCGTAGGTGTAGTTCACCTTGCCCCACCACTTTCCGTCAAACGGGTACTCGGCGAAGAAGTCAAGCGCGAGGTACTTGCGCTTGACCTTCGGGAAACCCAGCTCGGCTGCGGTCAGGTTGATCGTTTCGAGCGTGCCATCACCATCCAGATCAAGCGTGAAGGTGTTGTCACGACCCGGATTGAACAATGCACAGTTGTAGAAGGCCGTTCCCGACGGAGGAACCACGACCGGCGGGTTCTGGCGTGCGGCCCAGGCACGGAACGGCCGCTCGTCGCAGTGGTCGTCGATGGCCGTCTGCAGCGTCCGGTAGGTGAACTTGGCGCCCACGTTCAGGTCTTTCGACAGCGCCGCTTCCAGGGCGATCGCGAACTCGTCCTGGTAGTTGCCCTTCATGTTTTGCGCCGCCACCTGGCGCGGGTCCTTGGACTGGCCGAACTCGTTGTTGTTCGAGTACACCGGGCTGATCGCCGTCAGGCCGGTTGGCGCACCGGTGGCCTGATCGACACCGGTGTAGACGAAGTTCTGTGTCGTGAACAACGAAGCCCCCGCGCCGCGGACCGCGACGTTGGTGGGGACAGGCACGTGGTATCGGCCGGCACTCGCGCTCACCTTCAGCGAAGAGTCACCTCTGATGTCCCACGAAGCACCCAGCCGTGGGGCCAGTTGCTTCTGAAGCTTGATGTAGGAAACGCCGTCGCCGTTCTTGTTGTCAAAACCTTCATTGCGCAGGCCGAGCGTCAACAACAAGCGGTCGGTTGCCTGCCAGCGGTCTTCGATGTACTGCGCGTTCTGCTCTACGATCGGAGTCGACTGCGACGAGATGATGTCCCGATAGACGTAGTAGCCCAGATCACCCAACGCGCTGCCCTGGCCGGCCGTCGGCTGGCTTTCAACGCTGACCGGAACCAGGGGGGTCGTGGTGCGGCTGTAGGTATAACGCTGACTGCCGAGAAGTGCAGTACCCGCGACCGACTGAATCTTGTTGTAGTCGATACCGGCGCGAAGTGTGTGCTGCGAGTTGAGACGCCATTCGACGTCCAGACGATAACCCTTGTTGGTGTCGCGGGCACCCGGAACCAGCGTGTTGCCGGGGCTCTGCAGAACAGGGTAGATCAAGCCAGGCGCAGCAGCGTTTCCGTCGATGACAACTTGAGGAATGGCTGGGTTGTAACCGACGTTGCTTTGGGTATGGACGCTCTTCGTCTGGCCAAGAAGTGCCGTTAGGGTCAGGTCATCAGTCAGGTAGCCTGTGTACTTCAGGATGTCGACTTCGGAGCCCTGCAGAGCCGCTACCGGTGTGGGGCCCCAGTTGACGTAGCTCGCGCCGCCAGTGCTGGCGGTGCCACGCTCCAGCGTTGCGTAGTTGAACGAGTAGTAGGTGCGGTTGTCTCGGACTGTGTCGGCAATTTTTGTGTATTCGAGGTGGTTCTTGTCGGTGATGTTCCAGTCGAGCTTCAACATGCCGCGAGGAGTTTGCCGGCGCTGCTCCTGCCAACCTTGCGAGTTGGTCGAACCGGCTCCGACGCCAGTGTTGGCGATACGGATGAAGTCGCGATCACGCTCGGTGTTCTCGCCCGAAACGAAGATGAAGAGCTTGTCCTTGATCAGCGGGCCGCCGGCATAGATCGAGTAGCCGTATTCGTTCTGCGAATTCGCTTCGTTGTAGAAGCGGTACTTTCCGGCCGTCCCGACGGTGTCCGGACCATTGTTCTCGTAGCGCGAACTTTTTTCCTTGGAGCGCAGGAAATTGGGCTCGAGGCTCATGGCGCCACCGATCTGCCAGTCATTCGTGCCACTCTTCGTCACGATGTTGACCACGCCGCCAGTGGAGCGTCCGAATTCCGCGCCGTACCCCCCGGTCAACAACTGAGCCTGGGCAATCGAATTGAACGGCAGTTGCGAGAAGCCGACCTGTGTCAGCAGCGTGGTGACTGGAAAACCATTGATGTAGTACGCGTTCTCGGAAGCACCGGCACCGCCGAAACTCGGAGCGCCCGCGCCACCGTAGCGGGAGTCGCCACGGGTTGTGTTCGGGGCCAGCTGAATGACCGCGCCAACGTTATTCGCCACCGGCAGCTTGGCCAGGTCGGACGAGGTGAAGGTAGTGGTGGAGCCGACGCTGGAGACGTCGATCGACTGCCTGCGGCCGATAACCTGCACGGTCTGCAGCGAGGCGGCGGCGAAGGACACTTCAGTACCAGCACCGATCGTCACCTGGATTTCATCGCGGGTGCTTACGACAGCGCCGTTGCGTTGCAGCGTGACTTTATAGCGGCCGACCGGCATGGCAGTTGCCTGGTACTTGCCGTCTGCGCCGGGCGTGAGTGTGCGCCGTGCAGCGGTGTCCAAGTTTTCGATCACGACGGTTGAGCCGGCGGCAGCAGCGTCGACCTGGCCGAATATGGAGCCGGCAGCGCTGGTCTGCGCGTAAGCGACCGGGCCCACCGCGACCGTCAGAGCGGCCGCCCCGAAGGCAACGGCTAGCGCTCTCACCACAAGTGTTTTTCTGAACATGGGATCTCCTAGGAAATTCACTG
>JBDTVQ010000519.1:0-4087 GCA_040007195.1 Acidobacteriota bacterium
TTGTACTTCGGCGAACTCAAGGTAAAAGCTGACGATCCGATCGAGAACATGGATCTCGTCGACGCTAAGATAATTTTTGGCTATCTCCGCATCTGCTTTGCGCGGTTTCTCGCCTGCCCAATTTGTGAGGCCCATATTAGGTTTCGCTGCATCTGCACGGGCTGCAATGATTTCCGCCGCCGTGTGACCATGCGCTGCCCAATGCATTTTGTTCTGCAATGTGGCAAAAAAGAGCTGCGACGCGTCGGCTCGAGGGTTGTAGTCAATGCTTGTGGCGTATATTTCCAGCACCTTGCGCCAGAAAACCTTTTCTGAATTTCGAATGTCTCGAATTCGCGCAAGGAGTTCGTCAAAGTAGCGACCTCCTCCGGCGGCTTTTAATCGTTCGTCGTCCATGGCGAAGCCTTTGATGAGGTATTCCCTCAGGCGCTTCGTTGCCCAAATGCGAAACTGCACGCCGCGTTGGGATTTGACTCGGTAGCCGACCGAGATGATCACATCGAGACTGTAGTGTTCGACTTGATAGATTTTGTCGTCGGCGGCAGTTGTTGCAAAATTTGCAACAACTGCTTCTCGACTCAATTCCTCTTCAAAAAATATGTTCTTGATGTGGCGTGAAATCACCGATTTATCACGTCCGAACAGCGCACTCAGTTGAAGCAAGTTGAGCCAGACGGTTTCGTCAAGCATGCGCACTTCAATGCGTACTTCGCCATCTTCGGTTTGATAGAGCAAGAACTCTGGTGAGACTATATCGGTGGGGAGATCGATCTGGTCCGCAACATCTCGCTTCTTTTTCACTTTGCCGCCCCCATCTTTCGCCGTTGCCGCGGAAGCGGGTTGAAACCCTTGCCGCGTTCGAAAGGTGGCAGCGTTGCTTCTTCGGCCGGTAATTCCGTTGGCAGCTTCTGCTGGATGCGTTCGATCTGGTGGATGCTCTTGTCAGGCGTCGGGAGTTTCTCGGGCATCGTGCCGCCCAAGTCCTTGATTGTCTGTCGCACCTTCGCGCCGACGTCGTGATGGGTGCGGTTGGCTCCGACCTTGTCGCGGGTTCCATCCCGGCGTAATTTCTCTTCGGCTTGCGTGGCGCGAAAGAGGTTGGCCGCCAGTTCCGTGCTGCCCATGTGGTCAAGGATCTTCTGGCTCTTCTTGAGGCCCTTGAAGGCGTGAATGTCCTTCGCTCCAAGGCCTCCGTACAGGCCCTTGTAGCCGTGATCCTGGAAGACCGCATAGTCCACGGGGGTGACGACGCCGGCCTGCTGGGCTGTGGCCGCGAGATTCTTGTTGTGTCGCGCGAGCTCATTGCGTAGCACGAGTCGTCGCTCGTCTTCGCTGAGCTCGGCGAACTTGGCGCTGTCGGCGATCTCTTGACGGCGCGTCTGCAGTGCGAAGTAGGTCTGGCCATGGGCAATGACGGGCTTGGCCGGATCGCCGTTCTGGACAATGAGGTAGCACGCATACCGCGAGAGCCGCACATCATCGACATGGCGCTGGGCACCCGAGCCGATGTCGACCATTTTGCTGACGTCAGCAAAATGGTCGGCTGGCCGCTGACCGGACATCTCGCAGGCCGTCTTTGCCTTGTCGATGACGCGCGCGAAGTTGCGCCATCCCTGGTATTCCAGCATCGGCCCGAGGTCACGGGCGAACCAGAACTCGTTGCCTTCGGCATCTGTCTGGCGGATGCCTTCGAACGATGGGTTCCGCGCCATGGCCTTCGACTCACTCGTCATATCCCAACTCCTTCAAGTAAACCGCCATCTGCGCCTCGATCGCAGCCAGCTCCTTCTTCAGCTCCTCGCGCTCGCGCCGCACCGCCTTCATGTCGATCTCCTGCTCTTCCACGAAGGTGTCGACATAGCGCGGGATGTTGAGGTTGAACTCGTTCTCCGCCAGCTCGGCCGGCGCCGCGAGATAGGCGTAGCGCTCGACCGGTATGCGCGCGGCGCAGGTCGCCAACACGCGTTCCAGATCGGCCTCGCGCAGGAAGTTCTGGTTCTTGCCGGCCTCGAAGTCGCGGCTGGCGTCGACGAAGAGCACCTTGTCGTCGGTCTTGTTCATGCGGAACATGAGCACGGCCGCCGGGATGCCGGTGCCGTAGAAGAGCTTTTCGGGTAGCCCGATGACGGCCTCCAGCAGGTTCTCCTCGATGAGCTTCTGCCGGATTCGCCCTTCCGCCGCCCCGCGAAACAGCACGCCGTGCGGCACCACCACGGCCATGCGGCCGGTGCCGGGCTTCATCGTCTCGACCATGTGCAGGATGAACGCGTAGTCGCCCTTGGTGCGCGGCGGCACGCCGCGGCGGAAGCGGCTGAACTTGTCGGTCTCCGCGCTTTCGTGGCCCCACTTTTCCAGGCTGAAGGGCGGGTTGGCGACGACCACGTCGAAGTGGCGCAGGCTGGCATCGGTGGCGAGTAGCTTGGGGTTGCGGATGGTGTCGCCCCACTCGATGCGATGGTTGTCCTCGCCGTGGAGGAACATGTTCATTTTGGCCAGGGCCCAGGTGCTGCCGATGGCTTCCTGGCCGTAGAGCGCGTAGCGGCGCGAGCCGGTGCGTTCGCGGATCAAGCGGCCGCACTTGAGCAGCAGGGAGCCGGAGCCGCAGGTCGGGTCGCAGATCTCGTCGCCCTCGCGCGGGTCGACGATGCGAGCCATGAGGCTGGAGACCTCGGGCGGCGTGTAGAACTCGCCGGCCTTCTTGCCGCTGGTGGAGGCGAAGTGCTTGATGAGGTATTCGTAGGCGTTGCCGATGACGTCGAGGGTGCCGACGCGGCTGGGGCTCAGGTCGAGTTCGGGCTTGGCGAAGTCTTCGAGCAGGTGGCGCAGGATGTCGTTTTTCTGCTGTTCGTCGCCGAGCTTGCTGGCGTTGAAGCTGATGTCCTGGAAGACGTCGCGCAGCTTGGACATGTTGGCGTCTTCGATGGAGTGCAGGGCCTTGTCGATTCGCTCGCCGTTGCCGGGCTCGAAGCGGGCCGCATGCAGGGCGTAGAAGCTGGCGGTGGGCGGCAGGACGAAGCGCTCGGTCTTGAGCAGCTCTTCGATGAGGCCGGGGGCGGCGTCGCCGTATTGTTTCTTGTAGTTGTCGTAGTGGTCCTGCCAGACGTCGGAAACGTACTTCAGGAAGAGCATGGTGAGGACGTAGTCCTTGTAGATGCTGGAGTCGACGGTGCCGCGAAAGGTGTCGCAGGCGGTCCAGACGGCGGCGTTGATGCTGTCCTGGCTGATGGGCGTGTGGGTCATGCGTGGTGGATGGCGGGGGGTTGCTGGGGGCGGGCCGCGGCGGCGTCGAGGGCCTCGGCGATGGATTCGATTTCGCGCTCGCGCTGGTGGACAAGCTGGGCATGGAGCTGTCTTTCCCGCTGAGCGAGGCGGACCAGCTCGACGATACAGGCCTGGTCGGCCAGGGGCGGCACGGCAATGGATAGCGCTTCGAGCACGGGCCGCCGCACGCTGAGCTGGCTGGAGCCTTCGGCCGCGCGCTGCAGTTGACGCTGGAAGGGCGGCTGGTTGATCTGCCATGCCAAAAATGCCGGAAGCAGGTCGCGGCCGGCTTTCACGCGGAGATGGAACAGGTGCGACCCGCACACCGCCAGGCCCGGCGGCGTCCCGATGCATGCGGCATGGAAGCGGGTGCCGCGCGATACGAAGAGGATGTCGCCGGCGGCAAGCCAATCGGCCTGGCCGCGCCCGCTGAGTTCGGTCCGGATGACGCCTTCCCACCGGCCGCCCGTGACGGGGTCGATGTCCTTCATCTGCACGGCACGGACCGTGCCGCCGGCGCGCTCTTCGATGGAGCCGCGGAAGGGATAGCCGGCCCTGACTCCCGCGTGATTCCCAAGTGCAGATGAAATTGCATGAACGAGCATGATGCAGATGTTACATGTAAAAAACACTTGCGCGCCATCCTCACTTTGACTGAAAATTTAAAGCATCAAATCATGTGATGCGATAAAACAAACTCAGGGCGGGCATCAAAATTGAGGTATGAAGTGGACTTTTTCCCCGCAGCCGCGGGTCAAATCGCAATGGCCGTGCGTTGGGGCGTCCAAGACGCCTACAAGGTGCTCGTCTACGACGGCGGGACGAT
>JBDTVQ010000520.1:0-4086 GCA_040007195.1 Acidobacteriota bacterium
GGGGTTCATTGCCTGGCGCAGGCGGGCCGTTTGGGGGCGGCACTGAGGGATCGCTGGGCCGCGCGGGGGCTTCAGTTTGACGGTGCGAATTGATACAATTTCGCCAACTTATGAAGACTGGCCGAATTGTAACCGTGATCGCCGTGACGCTGCTCGGAGCCACGGCGCTGGTGTGGGCAAGCGAGGGCTCCAAGCCCTTTACGGCGGCACAAAAAGGCTGGTGGGCATTCCAGAAATTGGTAAAGCCCGCGACGCCGGCGGTGAAAGATACGTCCTGGGTGCAGACGCCCGTGGATGCGTTTCTGCTGGCGAAGATGGAAGAGAAGGGCGTGAAGCCGAATCCGAAAGCGGACAAGCCCACGCTGATCCGGCGGGCGTATCTGGTGTTAACGGGTATGCCGCCGACGCCTGAGCAGGTGCAGGCGTTTCTGGCCGATGATTCACCGAAAGCATTTGAGAAGGTTGTTGATGAGTTACTGGCGTCGCCGCACTATGGCGAGCGTTGGGCGCGGCACTGGTTGGACCTGGCGCGGTATGCCGATTCGGAAGGCTTCAAGGCCGACGAGACGCGGCCCAACGTGTGGCGCTATCGCGACTACGTGATCAAGGCCTTCAATGAAGACAAGCCGTACAACCGGTTTGTGGAAGAGCAACTGGCGGGCGACGAGTTGTATCCGAAGAACGCCGATGCGCTGGCGGCGACGGGTTTCAACCGTAACTTCCCGGACGAGTCGAACGCGGCGAACATCATGCAGCGGCGGCAGGAGCTGTTGAACGACATTACCGATACGACGGGTGCGGTGTTTATGGGGCTTACGTTCGGCTGCGCGCGCTGCCACGACCACAAGTACGATCCGATTCTGCACAAAGATTATTACCGGCTGCAGGCGTTTTTCGCGAATGTGCGGATTGAAGATCAGTTGTCGCTGGAGGATGAAGGGCGCGTGGCGGACTACCGCGAGAAAGAGCGGGCGTACCTGTCGGCGACGGCCGAGGTGCGGGCGGAGATCGCCAAGCTGCTGGAGCCGGCGTACAAGACTCGCTATGCGGACCGGCTGAGCCGGTTCCCGGAAGAGATACAGGCCGTGATCACGATGCCCGCCGAGGAGCGGAGTCCGTATCAGTGGCAGATGTATCACAAGGCCAAGCCGCAGGTGACGTTCAGCGACCAGGAAGTTGGCGGGCTGCTGAAGGGCGCCGAGAAAGCGAAGTACAAAGAGCTGCAGGCGGAGCTGGCGAAGTTCGATGCGATGAGGCCGGAGCCGCTGGCGTTGGCGCAGGGCATGGTGGATGCGGTTTCACCCGCGCCGGTAACGCATGTGTTGTCGGGCGGCGTGTACGATTCGCCGAAGGAAGAAGTGCAGCCCGGCGTGCTCACGATTTTGGATGAGAAGCCGGCGGAGATTCTGCCGGTGGCGAATGCGTCGTCGACGGGACGGCGGGCGGCGCTGGCGCGCTGGTTGACGCAGCCGGATAATCCGCTGACGTCGCGCGTGATGGCCAATCGCATTTGGCATTACCAGTTCGGGCGCGGGATTGCGGGCACGCCGAGCGATTTCGGAATGATGGGCGAGCGGCCGTTGAACAAAGACCTGCTCGACTATGTGGCCGTGCGATTTGTGGAGCTCGGCTGGAGCGTGAAGAAGCTGAATCGCGAGATTATGCTTTCGTCGGCGTGGCAGCAGAGCGCGGAGTGGCGCGACGACGCGGGCGGGAGCGATCCAAGCAACAAGCTGACGTGGCGTTATCCGCGGCACCGTTTGGAAGGCGAGGCGATTCGCGATTCCATTCTGAGCGTGTCGGGCGCGTTGAACGCGAAGATGTATGGTCCGGGCGTGTTCCCTGCCCTGCCGCCGGGTATGACGACGCGCGGCGGATGGAAGGCAGAGGAAGACGAGGCTGAAGCGAACCGGCGTAGCGTGTATGTGTTCGTGCGGCGGAATACGCGGTATCCGATGCTGCAGGCGTTCGATATGCCGGACACGCATGAGTCGTGCGCGCGGCGGAATGTGACGGTGAGCTCGACGCAGGCGCTGGAGCTATTGAACAGCGAAGTAGTGATGGGGTGGGCGAAGCAGTTGTCCAAGCGCGTGCGCAACGATGCCGGGCTGGATGAGCGCGGCCAGGTGGAGCGCGCGTGGAAGCTGGTGTATCAGCGGCCGCCGAGCGAGGCGGAAACGGAGTCGGCATTGGCCTTCCTGAAGAAGCATGCGGACGTGACGGGGGATAGCGAGGCGGTGTTCACGGACTTCTGCCACGCGTTGATCAATTCGAACGAGTTTGTGTATGTCAATTAACTGCCCGTATCCGCACGGAACACGCCGCACGTTTATGTCGCGCCTCGGCACGGGGCTTTCGGGCATCGCGCTTTCGAGCATGCTGGCCGAAGACGCAATGGGCGCCGCCCGGCGCGATCCGATGGAGCCGCGCGAGCCGCATTTTAAGCCGAAGGCGAAGTCGGTGATCTGGCTGTTCATGGAGGGCGGGCCGAGCCATGTCGACCTGTTCGATCCCAAGCCGAAGTTGAACGAGCTTGACGGGCAGCCGATGCCCTCCAGTTTCGGCAAACCGATTACGGCAATGGGCACCGCGGGAAATACGCTGATGGGTTCGCCGCGCAAGTGGAAGCAGCACGGGCAGAGCGGGCTGTGGGTGTCGGACTGGTATCCGAACATTGCCGAGCATGTGGACGATATCGCCGTGCTGCGGTCGTGCTGGGCGAACGGGCTGAACCACGTGGGTTCGGTGTGCCAGATGAACACGGGCGACATTCTTGCCGGGCGTCCGGCGCTGGGCGCGTGGCTGACGTATGGGCTGGGCAGCGCAAACCGGAACCTGCCCACGTTCGTGATTCTCACCGACGATAGGGAAGTTTTGGGCGGTCCGAAGAACTGGAGCGCGGGCTTTTTGCCGGCGTCGTTCCAGGGGACGCAGTTCCGCAATGGCGATTCGCCGATTTTGCATTTGAAGTCGCCGGAAGGGGTAACGGTGGAGCGGCAGCGGTCGAAGCTGGATTTCCTGAAAGAGCTGAACGAGCGGTGGGACGCCGATAAACAGGAAGATTCGGATTTGGACGCGCGCGTGGCGAGCTACGAGCTGGCGTACAAGATGCAGGCGACGGCGCCGGAGGCGGTGGATTTATCGAAAGAGACCGCGGCGACGAAGGCGATGTACGGGATGGACGACGAGGCGACTTCGGTTTTCGGAGGAAATTGTCTTTTGGCGCGGAGGCTGGTGGAGCGCGGTGTGCGGTTCGTGGAGTTGTACTGCGGGTCGGGCTCGGGCTGGGACGCGCACTCGAACATCGAAGGCAATCACTTCAAGTGGTGCAAGGCCTCGGATAAGCCGATTGCCGGGCTGCTGGCGGATTTGAAGCAGCGCGGGATGTTGGAAGACACCTTGGTGGTGTGGGGGGGCGAGTTCGGCCGTACGCCTTTCAATGAAAAGGGCAACGGGCGTGACCACAATCCGTGGGGCTTCTCGATGTGGTTTGCCGGCGGCGGGGTGAAGGGCGGCCGGGCGATCGGCGCGACGGATGAGATCGGCTTGCGCGCGGTGGAGCGTCCGGCGCACGTGACCGATATTCATGCGAGTATTTTGTCGCTGATGGGCCTGGATCATGTGAAGCTCACCTACCTGCACAACGGGCGCGCGGAGCGGCCGACGATCGTGGGCGGCGAGCATCCGGTGACGGAGTTGTGGACTTAAGAAAAGAGTTTGGGCCGCAGATGGACGCAGATGCACGCAGATTGGCCGGACTTACCGAGGCTGGTCGCTGCGCGAGCGGTTGGTTTTGAGCGGATGGGGGCTGCGGAGCCGGCCAGCGGGCTTTCTCGTTTTGGCTGAGGTCATTCGCCAGGATTGCGAGAGCAGTTCGCGAAGCATCGCTTCGTTTGCGCGGGGCAGGCGCACGAGAACCAAGGGGTAGCTCCGATAGTAGTCCGTCAGGTAGTACGTTTCGGGCGCGTCCTCGATGAGGAGTTGGCGGTCGTCGACTCCGCAGCGGAGTACCAGCCTGTCCGGTTCGGCTGAACCTAAATCCGGCAGTTGGAGGCGGCCAGCAGGGGAGTATGTTGGGCGGCTGGG
>JBDTVQ010000521.1:0-4075 GCA_040007195.1 Acidobacteriota bacterium
GAATGCCGTTCGCGTTCCCTTCGGAATCAGCGTTCACCTTCGGTGGAATCCGCACCGAGAACACAACAGTATCGAAAAGGAGTAGTGACAAGAGGAGCTTGCCAAAAAGCCCACCTCGCTGGAGTTTTGGTGCGTCAAGTAAGTTCTTGCCCTTTCGGAACTTTAGTAATCTGTTTGATGGCAGCTTCATAGACGACTTCGAGATCAGCGATCAGGCGAGCGGAATGGCCAAGAAACTTCGTTGTTGTTTCGAAGTTACTTCGCTCGGCTTCTAGCAAATTCCTGAGATTGGTAGGCAAGAAAACTCCCGCCTCAGTATAGGCGAATGCGCGAATCTCCCCGTTGTGGGGCGAACAGCGTGCGGCTTGCCGTTCAAAGTACAGGGATGAGGCGATATCCGATTGCAGCTATGCGCCTCAAAGAAAATGCTGACACAGTCCATTCCTTGCCGCACTGTCCGTCAAAATGCGGAACCTGCGGTCACACGCAGGACTAGATGTCGGCCATGGCACCGGCGAGGACGCCGCCGCCACCAATGACAACGGCTACTTCGCCGTGGAGGGAGAACATTCCTGCTTCGGACATAAGGTTAATGGTAGCAAGGGGGGTGATTGGACCTACGCGGGGAGGCACGCCGCTTCACAAGGGGGACACACGTACGAATAAGATGAAGTGCATGACAAGTGCTGCAGCTCAACCGGGGCTCTCGCCGTTGGCGGGGAAACCGGCTCCCACGGAATTACTGATCGACGTCGCCCGGCTGGAGCGCGACTACTACGAGCAAAAACCGGACATGGACGATCCGCAGCAGCGGGTGGCTTTTGGCACAAGCGGGCACCGGGGCACGTCGGGCAACGGGACGTTCACGGAGGCGCACATACTGGCCATCACGCAGGCGATTTGCGATTACCGGCGGGCGCAGGGGATCAACGGGCCGTTGTATATGGGCAAGGACACGCACGCGCTTTCGGCTCCGGCGCAGCGGACGGCGCTGGAGGTGCTGGCGGCCAACGGCGTGGAGACGGTGATTCAGCAGGGCGATGGGGTGACGCCGACGCCGGTGATCTCGCGCGCGATTCTGGTATACAACCGCGGGAGGGAGGATGGGCTGGCCGATGGGATCGTGATCACGCCTTCGCATAATCCGCCCAAGGATGGGGGATTCAAGTACAACTCGACGAATGGCGGTCCGGCGGATACGGATGTGACGCGATGGGTGCAGGACCGGGCGAACGAGTTGCTGCGCGGGGGCAATGCCGGGGTGAAGCGCATGCCCTACGCCAAGGCGCGGGAGGCGGCGACGACGCATGAGGAGGACTTCGTACTTCCCTACGTGCGGGATTTGGCGAACGTGGTGGACATGGAGGCGATTCGCGGGGCGGGATTGCGGCTGGCGGTGGATCCGCTGGGCGGGGCGGCGCAACCGTATTGGGAGCCGATCAACGCGGTGTATGGGCTGAGTGTGGAGATTGTGAATGCGAAGATCGATCCCCAGTTTGCATTCATGACGGTGGATCACGACGGACGGATCCGCATGGACTGTTCGAGCGTGTATGCGATGGCGGGGCTGGTGGGGTTGAAGGATAAGTACGACGTGGCGTTTGCGACCGATCCGGACGCGGACCGGCATGGGATTGTGACGCCGTCGGCGGGGTTGATGAACCCGAACCATTTTCTGGCGGTGGCGATCCGGTATCTGTTGAGGAACCGGCCGGAGTGGAGTGCGGACGCGGTGGTGGGCAAGACGGTGGTGAGCAGTTGCGTGATTGACCGGGTGGTGGATAAGGAGGGGCGGCGGTTGTGCGAGGTGCCGGTGGGATTCAAGTGGTTCACGCCGGGGTTGTTCGACGGGTCGTTGTGCTTTGGCGGGGAGGAGAGCGCGGGGGCGAGCTTTCTGCGGCGGGATGGGACGGTTTGGACGACGGACAAGGACGGGCCGATCATGAACCTGCTGGCGGCCGAAATTACGGCGCGGACGGGGAGGGACCCGGGAGAGCATTACCGGGAGATGACGGAGGAGTTCGGGGTGGCGTGTTACACGCGGATCGATTCGCCGGCGACGCCGGAGCAAAAAGCGAAGCTGGGGAAACTGACACCGGAGGCGGTGGAGGCATCGACGCTGGCTGGCGAGCCGATTACGGCGCGGCTGACGAAGGCGCCGGGGAATGGGGCGTCGATTGGGGGATTAAAGGTGGTGGCGGCGAGCGGGTGGTTCGCGGCGCGGCCGTCGGGGACGGAGAACCTGTACAAGATTTACGCGGAGAGCTTACGGGACGAGGCGCATTTGGGGGCGGTCGTGGCCGAGGCGCGGGAGATGGTGGACCGGGCGCTTGGGTAAGGGTTGGCGTAGGAAGGGGTTGGAGTATTGCGGAGTAGCTGAAATCAGCAACTTGCTGAAAATACGTACCTCTGAGAAATGATATCACCGCTGATCTCGTGTTTCACCGCCATACTACCAGTTGATTTGTCGATCAGAGTGATTCATGAAGCCACGTCTCAGCGAGATCGACCCGCTGGAGATTTGCTCCAGACCGCAGCCCCGATCCACCGTGTGATTCTAACGAACGCCAGCCGGCTTTTGTTTGAGCTTATCGCGCGGCAAAGGGCAGACGCCCACAATGACGTAGCTGGCGTATGCGACCCAATACATGCATAGCACGACGCTTGAAGCGACGACGATGGCGTGGATGATGAGATCGGATATGGTGCGATCCGAGGAGGCCGCGACGTGCTGATTTTGAGCCCGGTGTTCTGAGGCATGAAGGTGTAATCGCTGTTGGCGTATTCGCACCAGTCAATCTGGGCTTCCACGCCCCAGGCGCAGCTCTGTGCCACGCACATCTCCCCGCGCCACCAGTCCCAGTGAGATCTTGCGGTCGTGCACGTACTCGCGCACAAGGAATAGCCAGCCGCAAACTCATCCGTACGATGAGCGGGGGCGGGGCCTTGGCCGGCCGCGCCTCCATCGGACGGATAGATTTCCCGATGCCTGGGAAAACTCATAAGGGAAGCTGCCGCGAAGCGGCATCCTTTCGGTTTGATTCAGCGTGAAAATGAGACGATTTCGCAGAAGAGGAGATCCGCCCTGCGGACGGGGATTTTCAAGGCATGAGGGTCTTTCGATACGATGTGCGTTTTGCTGGGCGGCGTAGACTTCACACCGGTTGATCTGACCGTACCGCTCCCGCCAGTCGTAACACTTCCCAGCGGCAAGTTCGAGACCATCGAGGAACCGCTCGATAGGCACGCGGGTCTTGGTCGACCCGTGCCTGACGAAGTCCACGACTTGATCCCGTTTGTCCGGTTCGATCCAGCCGCCGTTCAGAGTTCCCCAGACGCTTTTTTAGGGCGATATGCTCCGCCATCACCTCGGCCAGGACTGCGTCCTTCTGCCGGATCTTCTGCTCCAGTTTGTCGATCCGCTGGAGATCCTGGACTGCCGGGGACCAGCAACGAATGGCGGGAATCCAAAATGCCGTGGGCTACTTCGTCAATCCCACCCAGACGACGGCGCACGAGGATGAGTACCCAACGACATGCCGTAGGCGCTGGCGTTGGAAGCCAAAAGTCGCGCTTGGATGAACCGTCGGCCGGGCCGCGTGCCCACTGCGGGAGGAGGGTTCCTTGTTACTGCGCCGAAACCCGTCGAGTTGGACCTAAATCGCCCGAGCGTTTTCTCTTCGAAATCGATCTCGTTCCAAGGGAGTCCGAATTCCCCCGGTCATTCGAGCTTTCTGTCCGTTATTTTTGGAGCGTGGGGCCGTTGATTGAGATGACGCTCCACGGCTCATGCGCCAGCCCGGTCCAAACAGCACTTTTTGTACTTGAGTCCGCTGCCGCACGGGCACGGCGAATTCCGCCCGAGTTGAGGACGACCGCGATTGCGCTCCCTCTGGAAGCCCCGGGCGCGGTCAGCCAGCGACTGCCGAAAGACCCTTGCCAGCATGGCGTAGAGCTTAGGGTGCTTGCGCTGCATGACACCTGGCCGCTCGAAGAAATACTCGGCGGCGACGGCGAAGAACTCCGCTTCGTTCGTGAGGCCGTACGGGTGGATGTCCGAGTCGCCGTCCTGCAT
>JBDTVQ010000522.1:0-4049 GCA_040007195.1 Acidobacteriota bacterium
CGTACAGTTCGGCCTGTACCAGCGGATCCTGATCGAGCGTGCTGGCCTCCTGCACGCCGCGCTCCAGCAGCGCCGTCACGCGCAGGTCTTTCGCCGGACCGGCTTCAACGTCGCCGCCTTGAAACAAATTCAGCATGAAACGTTGAATCCGCTGCGTGCGAGCCGCCTCGGCCAGCGCCGAATTCCTCTCCGTGGCCAACCGCGAAGTGAAAAACGCGATCAACACCGTGATCGTAACCAGCACTGCGATGCCCGCAGCCACGGCCCGGCGCCGCCGGCGCACGAATTTCCCCAGCCGATAGCCGAGAGTATCGGGCCGCGCCTCCAACGGTTCGCCGCGCAGGAAGTGATCGATGTCGCGGATCAGCGCTTCCACTGAGCCGTAGCGCTTTTGCACATCCTTGTGCATCGCCGTCAGGCAGAGAACGTCCAGGTCGGCCCACGCGGCGTCGCCCACGGCGGGAATCAGCCCCTGCTGCGCCGCATGTGCCTCCACGCGCCTTGCCACCATCGATGGCCTTACGGGATTACGCTCGGCAAGCAACGTCGCCGCCTCGGCCGGCGTGCGGTTGGCGACATCGAACGGCAGCCGCCCGGTTAGGAGCTGGTACAGCACAACACCGAGCGAGTAGACGTCCGTGTGAATCGCCGCGGGTTCGCCGCGAATCTGTTCCGGCGACGCATACGCGGGCGTCATCAGCCGCAATCCCGTGCGCGTCATGTCGGAGGAGGGATTATATTCCTCCAATTGCTTGGCGATGCCGAAATCGAGCAGCTTCACCGTGCCATCGGCTTTGACCAGAATGTTCGAGGGCTTCAGGTCCCGGTGAATCACGGCATGCCGGTGGGCGAATTGCACGGCCTCACACACTGCGCGAAACAGCCGCAGGCGTTCGGAGATGGTGCATCGCCGGTCCTGGCAATAGCGCTCGAGCGGCCCGCCGTCGACATGCTCCATCACGAAGTACGGCGTGCCGTCGGGCAGCGTGTCGGCGTCGAGCAGCCGCGCGATGTTGGGGTGTTCGAGCTGCGCAAGCGTGCGCTGTTCGGCCGCGAACCGCTCGCGCCTCGCCGGCGAAATCCACGCATCGCGAAGCACCTTGATGGCCGCCACGCTTCCCAAATCGTCGCGCTTGCCCAGAAAAACGGTGCCCATGCCGCCTTCGCCGAGGACGGATTGAATCCGGTAGGCGCCGATGGTCTTGTGGCTTGCCGTGGCCGCCGATGCTTCCATCAAAATCTGTCCGGCGAGTTGCTCCACACCCCGGTCGAGCAGCTCCGCTGGACTGCGGTCGCGGTCAAGCATTGCCAGAACTTCGTCACGCAGCGCCTGGTCGTCCGCACACTCCGCCGCCAGCACGTCCAGTTGTTCCTGGCCGCTCAGATCGCAGACTTTGTGGAACAGCGCCTGCACCCGGTCCCAGCGGCTAGCGTCCATCGCCGCTCCCGGGCTGTCTCGCTTCCAACCGCTGGGCCAACCATGCGCGAGCCACGCGCCAGTCGCGGAGAATGGTCGCTTCGGATACTCCCAATAGCGTGGCGATCTCACTGATCTCCAGGCCGCCGAAAAACCGGCTCTCTACCATCGCCGCTTGCCGCGGGTTCATACGTGCCAGCTCTTCCAACGCGTCGTCGAGGGCGAGCAGTTGGTCGTCGGTGGAATCCGCCAGATCCATACTGTCGTCGAGGGGCACCCGCACGCCCCCCGCGCTGCGCTTTCCGGCGTTGCGCTTGCGTGCGGCCGTGATCAACACCTGACGCATCGCGCATGCGGCAGTGCGCTTGAAATGCAATGCCGATTCCCACTCCACGCCACCGCCCTTGGAGAGCTTCAACCACGCCTCATTTACCAGCGTCGTGGGACTCAAGGTCGCCCCCGGGTCACTGTGCCGCACCGTAAACGCCAATCGCCTGAGTTCTTCATAGGCGATGCTGAACTGGTAATCGAGGTTCGCGCGCGAATCATCCGATGAAAAAAAATCGGCCGCCATGACGGTTTTGCCCTCGCCCTTGCGTAGTGTCGAGTGTACCCATTCTGCCAAACCGCGATGAAGGAGCACACGCGTGGCGATTGCCAACATCGACAAACACCAGGTGACCGGCGCTCTGAAGTCGACCGGATCGTCCGATGAATACATCCTCTTTGCGCGAAAGGAAGAACTTCTGGTCGACACCAGGAAGATGAACCTGCGCGGCGTTCTGGCCATAACGGCCGGGATCGCGATGTGCCTCACCATCCTCGGCGCCGTGGCCGGCGTTCCGGCCATTCTTTATGGCAGGCGCCTGAGGAAACAAATTCGCACCAATATCGAAACCGCCGAAGCCGCTTACACCGAGTACGTTGCGGCGCTCTCCACGCGGCATCACGCCGCCATTGTCTAAAAAGGATTTCCCATGCACACACCTAAACTACTTCTTCCGCTTTCGCTGATCGCCTTCACACTGCAAGCCCAACAGCCGGCCGCGACCCCTTCGGTTTGCGCCAGCCAGCGCTTTTGCGCGGAATCCAATTCCTTCGCTGCCATCATCACCGACTTTCGCACCAGCAACGTCTCCCGCTACAAGGTGGTGACCGCAGCCGTTCGCTTCCAGAACAAACTCACGCGCCCCGTCATCCTCGGCTATGTGAGCGGCTCGGGCGTCACCACAGACGACCAGGGAAACCGCTATGGCGTCACCGGAGCCGACGGCGTCCGCGGTCTCGGCCTCATCGCAAACAATCAAGTCGATCCCAAGTTCGTCATCCGCCCTGGAGAAACTGGCGACGCGCGCATCGAGATGGTCTGGGGTTGGTCGGGCCGCGAAGTTTTCGGGCTCAATTTTGAAATGGAGTTCACCGTCCGTGAAATGGGACAATTGCCCAGCGGCCAGTTCCGTCTTGGCCCGGAAAATCCCCTTCGTTTCCGTGGACTGGCCAACAACCTCGTCTCCGCGGCTCCGCAGGCGCCGCAAAGCAGCGCGGCTCCGTTGTCGGAAGCTTTGGGCGACGGCCCTGTTCTCCCGGCCGTCACGCCAGCGCCGGCGCCGGGTACCTCAGGCCCCTCCATTCCCGCGCAGGCCGCCGCTCAAGGCCCCGATCTTTGCATCGGCGTCCGTAACTGCTTCAACGCGGGAGCGTTTGCCGCCGATATTCAAAACATATCTTCGAGCGTCTACGGCGGGCGCCATCACATCCTTCGCTTCAACGTCCGCATCCGCAACGCCTCGTCGCAACAACTGATCCTTGCCCAGACCTATAACTCATCGGTGGTCGTCGACAATGCAGGACAACGCTACGGCCAGCCGGCGACGCAGGCCGTCACAGGTATTGGCGTCGTGAGTGGACGGAGCGCCGATCCCCAATTTGTCCTCAATCCCGGACAGTCCAGAGACGTTGCGTTCCAGGTGATGCGCCGCAACAGTGGCAATCCCACTGGCGTCTCCTATACGTTCGATACCAGCCTTGAACAACTGGAAATCCTCCCTAGCCAGCAGGTCCGCTTCGTGCGTCAGTTCAGCTTGAACTTCCCCAATCTCGCGGTTTCGGGTATGTCTCATCTGGCCCCGGGAACGCAGCCTGAAAGTCTGGCCGACACCAGCAAGAAGATCGTCGATATCTTCAAAAAGAAGTGAGGCCCGCACCGCGATGTCTACGCGGCTTCACTCGACTGCGGCGCATCCTCCAGCGTCGATGCACAACGTGAAGCGCGCAGCACGATGGGGGCCGGCGGTGCTCCGCTGGTCCCTATCTGTCTGATCGTGACCGTAAGATGTACGGGCGCAGCCGAGAGTGCGGACGTCGCCTCCAGCAACACCAGCCCCAGCAACTCCATCGCCTGCCGTCCATCCCACCAACGCCGGAATCGCCGTTCCAGCGACGCGTGGACGGTGCGCGCCCACCGCACGGTTCCGGTTAGTTCGGCCCCGGCTGCGTGCGTTTGAAATTGGGCGCCAAAATTCACAAGCTGGTCGATGAGCCATGCCTCGTTGGCGAGCAACGTCTGAACCCGTTTGCAGTGCCGGCTCAACTCTGCCGCCCACCGGGAGTGCCATCGTGGGTGCAGTTGCTC
>JBDTVQ010000523.1:0-4040 GCA_040007195.1 Acidobacteriota bacterium
TTGTGTAGAATACTTCACACTGGGAATCAATCAATGAGACACTCCACCTCTGCCTCGCTACTCTTCCGCCCTCTTTTCGCGCTGCTACTCGCTGCGTGCACCCTTTTTGCCCAACAAGACATGGGCGTAATCACGGGCCTGGTCACCGACAGTTCGGGGGCTTCCATCGCCAATGCTCGCGTGATTGTCACCAATACCGAAACCAATGAGGTTCGTACGGTTCAAACGGCCAGCACCGGCAGTTACACGGTGGGCCCGCTCCGCATCGGGCAATATCAGGTCGCCGTCGAACAGGACGGGTTCAAACGCGCCGTCGTGTCCGGCCTTCGCGTCAGCGCGCAGGACCGCGTCCGCGCCGATGTTGAGCTTACGATCGGCCAGATAGCGGAAAGCGTCTCCGTCACCGCCGAAGCGCCGCTGCTGCGGTCCGAAACAAGTTCGCTCGACTACGTGGTCGGCCAGAAAGAGATGCGAGAGCTTCCGCTGAATGGCCGCAACTTTCAACAGCTGGCCTGGCTCACCTCCGGGGTGATTCCCTCCACGCGCAGCCGCGACCGCGAATCCGGCTTCAACGCTCACGGCCAGCCAATGACGCAGAACAGCTTCATCGTCGATGGCATCGACAACAACAACAACATCATGGGCATGCAAGACCGCAAGATGCAGGTCGTCTCTCCGTCGCTCGACGCCGTGGCCGAGTTCAAAGTGCAGACATCGAACTTCTCGGCTGAGTTCGGCCGCAACTCCGGCGCCGTCATGATCGTCAGCATCAAGAGCGGAACGAATCGTTTCCACGGCACGGCCTACGACTTCCTCCGCAACGACCGCACGGACTCGCGCGACGTCTTCACTTATGTCGACCGCACGGGCGATGGCCGTGCCGATCCCGAAGTCCTGAAGCAAAACCAGTTCGGCGCCACATTCGGCGGGCCCATCCGCAGGGACAAAACCTTCTTCTTCGGCAGCTTCGAAGGCCGGCGCGAGCGCCACTCGCTGACCGACCTCGGTACAGTGCCGACGGCCGATCAGCGCAATGGCATCTTCGATCCTTCGCTGGTGAGCGTGCGCGACCCACTCACCGCGCAGCCGTTCCCCAACAACACGATTCCCAAATCCCGTTTCGATTCCACCGCGGCGAAGATGCTCGACCTGTGGCCGGCGCCGAATTTCAGCGGCTTCGGCTCACGCGAAAATTTCACCAGCGGCCCGGCCTGGAACGCCACACGCGATCAGTACGATTTCCGTGTCGACCACAACATCACCGAGAACGACAAGATCTTCGGCCGGTTCAGCCTGAACCGCTTCGACAACTTGAAGGGTTCCATCTTCCCCGCCCCCGCCCGCGGCGGACAGAATAACGACCGCGCCTTCGACGACAACGACGCGCGCAGCATCGCGTTCTCGTACACGCGTATTCTCCGGCCGACGCTGGTCAACGAATTTCGCTACGGCTTCGTCCGCCAGAAGGTCGATAAGAAAGAGCTATCGAACGTGCTGGCGAGCGAAATCAATGCCAAATACGGAATCAACGGCATTCCCGCCAACGACCGGCTGTTCGGGCTACCGAATTTCTCGCTCGGCGGCGGCCTCAACTTCACTGGACTGGGTGAACCGGGCTCGATGCCGAACTTCAAGATTCATCAGGTCCACCAATACCTGGACAACGTCTCCTGGAACCACGGTAATCACAACTTCAAATTCGGGGCCGACGTCCGCTGGAACCGCTCCGATATCTTCGGCGGCGGCACGGGACACGGCAACATCTCCTTTAACGGAAACTTTTCGCGCATCAGCTTCGGTGATTTTCTTCTCGGCATGCCCAATTCCGCCGCATTGACGACATTTCTACAAGGTGCGATGCGGTTCCAGAACTACATGTTCTATGCGCTCGACGATTGGAAGCTGACACCGCGCCTCACGCTCAACCTCGGCATGCGCTATGAACTGACGTCGCCGTGGTTGGAGAAGTACGACAACATGAACCGGCTCGACCTGAGCAACGGGTCCAATTTCGGAAACATTATTTACGCGAACGCATGCAGCAGTTGGGAATGCCGCGGCCTGGTGAAAACCGACACCAATAACTGGGCACCACGCATCGGCCTTGCCTATCAGGTGACCAACCGCACGATCTTCCGTGTATCCAGCGGCATTTTCTACGGCGGCCAAGGCTCGTTGGGCGCCGACGCCCGCGGCATCAACAACTGGCCCTATAACCGCAGCGTGACCGCTCAATCCACACCAACCACGCCGGCGTTTCAACTCAGCTCCGGCTACCCGGCGAACTTCCTGGGCACCACCACGACGGCGCCGCAAAACCTCAACTGGAACGTCTGGGACACTGGCTACAAAGCGCCCACCATTTATCAGTGGAATGCGGCGCTGCAACGGGAACTCACATCGAACCTGGCGCTGACCATCGCCTACGTGGGCTCCAGTTCGAACTTCCTGATGGACAGCTATAACTGGAACGGTTCTGAAATCGGACCGCCCGCCACCGAACGCCAGCGCCGCCGCATTCCCAACTGGAACCAGATCAATTTTCGCGCACCGTTTGGCCAGGCCAACTACCATGGCCTCGACCTCCAACTCGAACGCCGCTACGCCAATGGGCTATTCTTGTCGGCCGCCTATACCTGGAGCCACTCGATCGACAACATCCCGGAGCAATTCGGACCGGGCGGCGGCGGACTGATGGACTACCGCAACATCGACGCCAATCGAGCCAACTCGAACTTCGACGTCCGGCACCGCTTTATTGTCTCGTCGGCTTACGAAATTCCGGTCGGCAAGGGAAGGCGTTGGATGAACCATGGCGGCGTGATCAACGGCATTCTGGGAGGCTGGGAGCTTTCCAATCTGCTTTCCATGCAGACGGGCAACTACTTCACGGTCACCGTGCCCAACGCGCTGAACCGCCTGGGAGCGTCCGGCATTGGCAACTGGTGGCCGGATCGTATCCGCGATCCGAAGCTCGACGAGCGCACGGCAGACCGCTGGTTCGATACAAAGGCGTTCGCCTCGCCGCAGACCGCGCAAGGTGTTTGGTATCTCGGCAACGCGGGCCGCGCGATCCTGAACGAAGATGGATTGTTCAATATCGACTTCGGCTTGAAGAAGTCGTTCGCCCTGGGCGAAACGCGACGCCTGCAAGTACGGTGGGAAACGTTCAACGTGACCAACACTCCATCGCTTGGCACGCCCGACGTGAACATCGAGAGCCCTGACTTCGGCAAGGTCCGTTCCACAACATCCACGCCGCGCCAAATGCAATTTGCCTTGCGCCTGGAATTCTGAGACTCTCCTTTGATGGAGCCGTCTCCCCCTTTGCCGGAATCCGACGACACGGAACAACCGACGGCAACGGGTGAATTGCTGCCTGCTACTCAAACGGCGGCAATTTCAGCGCCCACGGGCGGCCGGTTCCAGGCAGGCGAACTGGTCGCGGGCCGCTTCCGCATCAAGCGCACGATCGCCGAAGGCGGCATGGGCGTGGTGTATCTCGCCGTCGATGAAAAGCTGAAGCAACTGCGAGCGCTGAAAGTTGCGAAGCTGGGTTTCGCCGGGCAACTGCCGCCCGAGGCGCGCAGCGCACTGGCCGTTACGCATCCTAACGTCTGCCGCGTCTTTGAAATCCACACCGCCGACACTCCCGACGGGCCGTTCGATTTTCTCTCCATGGAGTTCATCGACGGGGGCACGCTCTCACGCCGCCTTCGCGAGAAGGGCGCGTTCCCGGAACCCGAAGCGCGCCGGCTGGCCGAGCAGATATGCGCGGGCCTGGCCGCTTCGCACGCGCGCAACCTGCTCCATCGCGACCTTAAGTCGAACAACGTCCTGCTGGCAGGCGAACCGGGCGGTGGTTTGCGAGCAGTGGTAACCGATTTCGGTCTCGCCCAGCAGCCGGCGCTGCCGCCGATACCGTCTGAGTCCTCCGATCCCTATGTCACAGGGGTCGCGGGAACGCCCGAGTACTTGGCGCCGGAGCGTTGGCAAGGCAAGCCGGCATCGGTGGCCAGTGACATCTACGCGCTGGGCAT
>JBDTVQ010000524.1:0-4008 GCA_040007195.1 Acidobacteriota bacterium
CCCGGATACTGCTTCTTCGTCTTGTCAATCTTGGGCTTGGCGATGGCTTCGACGTAGCGGTTCTTGGGATTGCGTGAGCAGAAATTCTGGTGGTAGCCTTCGGCTTCGTAGAAGGCCTTGAACGGGACCACTTCAGTGACGACGGGATTGTCGTACACCTTTGCCTTGTCGAGTGCGGCGATATAGGAGGCAGTGGCCTTCTTTTGTTCGTCACCCATAAAGAAGACCGCCGAACGGTATTGCGGGCCGCGGTCCGGTCCCTGGCGGTTGAGCGTTGTGGGGTCGTGGGCGACGCTGAAGAAGATCTTGAGCAGTTGCCCGTAGGTGATCTTGGTGGAGTCGAAGGTGATCTCGACGGATTCGGCGTGACCGGTGGTGCCGCTGCCGACCTGTTCGTAGGTCGCCGTCGACTTGTCGCCACCCGAATATCCGGAGACGACGTTGGTGACGCCGGCGATCTGCTCGAAAACCGCTTCCGTGCACCAGAAGCAGCCACCCGCGAATACGGCCTTCTGCAATTTGCCGGGAGTTGGCTTGACGTCGACGGTGGGTTCGGGGAAGTCACCCGAGGCAAAGGCGAACGTAGCGGCGAGCAGGAGTGGAATCAATTTTCTGGTCACGACGTTTTCATGATAGTGCAGATGGGATAAGATGCAATCGTTATGACTTATTCCTCACCTTCGCGGCGTCACTTCTTCTTCGGCTCGCTGTTGGCTGGCGCTGTTCCAACGGGTGGCTTCGGCAGCACCGCGTCGTTGCGCATGATGGGCTACAAGTCGCCCAATGAAAAAATGAATCTGGCAGCGATCGGATCGGGCGGCAAGGGGGCGAGCGATATTGCCGGCTGCGCGAGCGAGAACATCGTGGCCTTGTGCGATGTGGACGACAAGCGCGCGGCGCGCACGTTCAACCTTTACGAGAAGGCGCCGAAGTTCAAAGACTTCCGCCAGATGCTCGATAAAGAAGGCAAGAACATCGACGCCGTGATCGTCGCCACGCCGGACCACATGCACGCGACGGCCACGATGTGGTGCATGGAGCGCGGCAAGCATGTCTATACGCAGAAGCCGTTGACGCATACAGTGTGGGAGGCGCGCGAGTTGACCAAGGCGGCGGCGAAGTACAAGGTCGCGACGCAGATGGGTAACCAGGGCTACTCGAACGACGGCACGCGGCAGTGCGCGGAGATGATTTGGGCGGGCGAGATTGGCGAGGTCAAGGAAGTCCATGCGTGGTCGAACCGGCCCATCTGGCCTCAGGGTTTAACAGAGATGCCGAAGACGGAGCCGGTGCCATCGAATATGGACTGGCAGCAATGGCTGGGACCCGCGCCCGACAGGCCGTACAGTTCGGCCTACGCACCGTTTGCGTGGCGCGGCTTCTTCGAGTTTGGGTGCGGCGCATTGGGCGACATGGCCTGCCACATTCTGGGGGCGCCGAATATGGCGCTGATGCTCGGATCGCCGGCGAGCGTGGAGTGCGTAAGCCAAGAGAGCAAGAGCGAGTTCATGTTCCCGAAGAAGTCGGTGATCCGCTTCGATTTTCCGGCGCGTGCGAACATGCCTGCAGTGAAAATCTTCTGGTACGACGGGTGCATCGACCCGCCGTTTCGTCCGGAAGGATTGGGCAAGGACGAGATTCTGGGCGATCTCCCACGGGCACGTCCGGCGGCTGCTCCCAAGCCGAGGCCGCAACCGCCACCAGCGGCAGACAGCAGTTCCGCGCTCGATCAGATGGTGAACCGGTTGGCGAATGTGGGAAGCAACGGAAGTTTGTTTGTCGGCGACAAAGGTTTGATCACGACGGGCACGTATGGAGAAGGTACGCGCCTGTTGCCGGCATCGAAAATGGCCGACTACAAGTTCCCTGCCCCGCTGTTGACGCGGTCACCGGGCCATTATCGCGACTGGATCCGCGCGTGCAAGGGCGGCGAGCAATCCTGCTCGAACTTCTCCATTGCCGGGCCATTCACGGAATGGATCCTGCTGGGATCGCTCTCACTGCGATTCGAAGGCAAACTCGAATGGGACAGCGAAAAGATGCGCATCACCAACAATCGCGAGGCGAACGAACTGCTGCGCCCGAAGTTCCGCAAGGGCTGGCAGTTTACCTAAGCCGAGATGGGCGCGCGGGGCTCCGGCGCGGCGCACCCGTTTGACTTGAACTTCGCGCTCTCGTAGACTCTGACGCAGATCACGAGCGTTTCCGGAGGGGAAGCGCATGGCCACTTAGGGGCCGCACTCAACTTACCTCAGTATCCCGGCGCGCCTATGCTGGGCACGGCGCCGCAGTGTTCACGGGAGGCATATGAAACAGGAACATATTATTTTGCGGGCCTTTGGTCCGGCGGGCGGGCCAGGAGGATTTTTGGGCGGCGGGCCGGGCGCTCTGCCAGCGGCCGGGCCAGGAACGGGCAAGGTTGCCGTCGAGATGGAAATGCTCAGCGCGGGGGACGCCGCCGCTGTTGCCAGAAAGAACGATGTCGCGGCCGTTGCGCCGGTGATGCCGATGCATTTGGTGGAGCCTTTGGACGAAGGACTGGCGGCGGCGGCTGGGCCCGACTGGGGTGTCCAGGCCGTGGGAGCGGTGAGTTCGCCCTTTACCGGCTCAGGAATTGTAGTTGCGGTGCTCGACACGGGCATCGATTCGACTCACCCGGCGTTTGCGGGAGTGAACCTGGTGACGAAGAGTTTCACCGGAAGCGCTACCGCCGACGACGATCATGGCCATGGCACGCACTGCGCGGGAACCATCTTTGGCCGCGACGTCGATGGCGTTCGGATCGGGGTTGCGCGCGGCGTGAGTAAGGCATTGATCGGGAAGGTGCTTGGTCCGGGCGGCGGCGGAAGCGACCAGATCGTAAAAGCCATTCAGTGGGCAGTGGGCGAGGGCGCAAACGTCATTTCGATGTCGCTGGGAATGGACTTTCCCGGTTTTCAGAAACAGCTCATGGCGGGCGGAATGCCACAGGAAGTGGCCACTTCGCGGGCGCTGGAGGGCTACCGGCTCAACGTGCAGCTATTCGAAAAACTCGCCGCGATGGTGCTAGCCTTGAGCGACTTCATGCAGACCACGCTGCTGATCGCCGCAGCGGGTAACGAGAGCAGGACCAACGTGAACCCGGACTTCAAAATCGCCGTCGCGCCGCCCGCGGTTTCCGATGGCATGATTTCAGTAGCGGCGCTTGGGCAGTCGGCCGCGGGCTTTACCGTGGCGCCGTTTTCGAACAGCGGCGCGCTGATTTCCGGGCCCGGCGTGGCCATCACGTCGGCCAAGCGCGGCGGCGGACTGGTTTCCATGAGCGGGACCAGTATGGCCACTCCGAATGTGGCCGGTGTGGCGGCACTGTGGGCGCAGAAGCTGAAGACGATCGGGCCGCTCAACTCGAGACTGCTGACCTCGCGATTGCTCGCCTCGGGAACGCTGGTGGGCCTGGCGCCGGGGTTCGATCCTGGGGATGTCGGCGGCGGCTTGGTGCAAGCTCCGCAAAATTAGGGAGATTTGTTTGAAACAGATCACATTTGAACTGTTGCGGCACGGGCCGCCGAACAACCAACTGCTGTCGCCGCTGACGCAGTACCTGGCGATTTGCGAGAACCATCCGGCGACCACGCTCCAAGTGCCGTTCGAGCACAACCAGTTCCTGCACCGGCTCCAGGCGCTCAGTTACAAGATGGGGGAAGACTCCCGCATTTTTCAGGTGAAAGACACGGCGCAGGTGCTGGCCGAACTATTGGGCAAGGTTCCCGGGCTGGTAGCTGAAATGAACCGCGACGACTGTTCGCGAGCCGAGAAAGGCGATCAGCAGGGCGAGCCGAACCGGGCAACGCATCTGCGGATGATACTTTCGAGCTCGGAGCTGGCGCTGCTTCCGTTTGAGCTGACCATGTCGCCGCCCGGATTTCCCGGAGCCGGCCAGCCCTTGCTGTTGCAGTTCAAAGACCCGATCTGCCTGACACGGGAAGTGCGGCGCGTGGCCGAGAGGAACCTGCCGTGGCCGAAGCATCC
>JBDTVQ010000525.1:0-3999 GCA_040007195.1 Acidobacteriota bacterium
TCCTGCAGCACCGTTCGACGGTATTCGACACATTCGGAGATTGTCTTTTGGATGCGCTCCATCTCGGCGCGGCAGTCCCAGCAGGCGTCGAGGTGGCGACGGATTTCGGCCGATTCGGACGGATTCAATTCGCCGTCGCAAAACAGCATCAGCCGGTCTGGGTCCGGATGGGAGCGCTGATTCTTACTCATGGCTGGCCTTCCTTAGACGTGCAAGCGCCCGTCGCAAAAACTCCCCTACCGTGGACGCGCTGATGCCCAGCGCTTCGCCGATTTCCGGATATCGCAATCCCTCCATGCGCAGCAGCAGGCAGCGGCGCTGCTGTTCGGAAAGACCTTCGATGGCATGGTGGAGGTTGGCCATGCGCTCGCGTTCGACCAAGCCGCGCTCGGGGCTGGGTTCGGATGAAGTCAACTTTTGCTCGATGGCCGGGTCGAAGGCCTGGGTCCGGTTCTGTCCGGTGCGGACTTTGAGGCCGTAGTTGTGGGCGACGCGGAAGATCCAGGCGCGGTGATTGAGGATGTCCACACCCTTTAATAGGGTTGTGTAGAGGCGGAGGAAGACTTCCTGGGTGGCTTCCTGGGCCTGCGGAGGATGGAGGCCGATGAGGAGCAAATAGCGGTAGACATCTTCGCGGGCGTCTTCAAAGAGCGTGGCGACGAGTTCCTGCGGTCCGGTGGGTTCTTTCGCGCCGGCGAGGGATTTCAGATGTCCGGCCAAGCTTAGCGACACCATACGGTAAATTCGACACCATCCATCGACACTAAGACCGGGGGCGGCCCGGTTCGCCTACACAAGTTGACCATTTTTTCAGAATGATGACTGCGGGGCCCGGACGGGTGTAGCAGAAGTGGTTGTTGGCGGGTCATTACCTACAGCAACATGACTCACGCACCGGTAGCCATTACGATCGTCACCTATAACAGCGAATGGTATATCCGGCCGTGCCTGGAAGCGGTGCTGGCGCTCGATCCGCAGCCGGAAGAGATAGTGGTGATCGACAACCTGTCGAGCGACGGGACACGGATGGTGTTGCGCGAGTTCAGCGACCGCGTCGAAGTGGTCTGCAACGGAGCGAACACGGGCTTTGCGGCGGGCCAGAATCAGGCGATCGCGATGACGCAGGCCGAATGGGTGCTGACGCTGAATCCCGATGTGATTCTACCGGCGGACTTTCTGGCGCGGCTGATGGAATCGGGAGAAATCGGCGAAGACGTGGGCACGCTGTGCGGAAAAATGCTTTCGCTGCAGCCGGACCTGTCGCAACCCGCGCCCGCCGTGCTGGATTCGACGGGCATTTATTTCACGCCGCAGATGCGGCATTTCGACCGCGGTTGGGGCGAGCCGGACGATGGCCGATTTCACCAGCGGGAAGAGGTTTTTGGCGCCAGCGCGGCGGCCGCGCTGTACCGGCGGCGGATGATTGAGAGTGTCCAAATCGAAGGAAATTTCTTCGACCCGGCCTTCTTCGCCTACCGCGAGGATGCCGATGTGGCGTGGCGGGCGCAACTGATGGGCTGGCGGTGCGAGTACCGTCCGGCAGCGCGCGGATTTCATGTTCGCCAGGTTCGCCCAGGGAAGAGAGGACGAAACCCGGCGCACGTGAACATGCACTCAGTAAAGAACCGTTTCCTGATGCAAGCCAAGAACGTGACTTGGCCGGTGTGGCGGCGCTGTTGGTTTGCGACGACGCTGCGCGACGCGGCAGTGGTGGGCGGGTGCTTGCTGTGGGAGCACGAATCTCTGCCTGCTTTCTGGCAGTTAGCAAAGGCACTGCCGGGCGCGATGCGGCAGCGGCGCGTGATTATGGCCCGGCGGAGCGAGCAGGCGGCGCAGTTGGCCGAATGGTTCAGGGAGCCGCGTATGGATGCCGCGGCAGAAAAGCGGAAGAATTTTTCGCCGGCTGTCGTTGATCCGACGACACACCGGTCTTAGCTTGTGGACGCGGTAGTGCCGCGGTGGTTGGAGGAGAAAATCGCATTTCCCTCCTCCGCCGCCGCGGCTACCCAACAGCGTCCTCCCCTCCGCGTCCCCCCTGATCACTGGTATTCGAACCCAAGAATTTTTGCTATGTACACTCGACGTGTCTTCGGAGGCGTGGCTGCGCTGTCACTGGCCGCCTATTTTCTGCTGCTGGCGGGCCAAGGGTTGACCATCGGGTTCACCCACGACGATTTGATGAACATGTACCGCGCCGAAGAGTTGTCGACGTGGGGACATCTTCGAGCGACTGTGTTGTTCTTTACGTTCTCGGAGGTGTACCTGCCGGTCGGTTCGCTGTTCTACCGCGTGCTCTTCAGCGAGTTTGGATTTCATCCGCTGGCTTACCGGGTGGCGTGTTATGCGCTGATGGCCTTGAACGGCTGGCTAGCCTATTTGTTGGCGCGGCGTCTGAGCGGTTCGTATGAGGTGGGGCTATTGACAGTGCTGCTGTTTGCCTTTCACGGACAGCTTTCGCCGCTTTACACGAACACGGGATTTATCTACGACATTCTGTGTCTCACCTTCTATTGCGCGGCGATGCTGGTGTATGTGCGGGCGCGCGAGGGCGGACGCGCCGCAGGCTGGCGGGCGATTGCGGTTTGGACGGTGCTGTTCATCCTGTGCCTGAACTCGAAAGAGATGGCGGTGACGCTGCCGGTGATGATCGGCCTATGGGAATGGCTGCAACCGGGGCCGCGGGACTGGCGTGTAGCGGTGTGGGGCTGCGCACTGACGGCGGTTTTCATCGTGGGCCGCATCTGGCTTCCGGGCGATATGAGCGCCAACCCGCAATATGCGACGGATCTTCGGGCGAAAGTGTATCTGGATCACGCGGAACATTTCCTATGGTTTGTGGTTTATCGCGCGAAGTGGTTCACCGGCTGGCACGCAGTGGCGTTCGTGATGTTTGTGTGCACAGCCGTGATTGCGTGGCGCGACGCTTCCCTACGGTGGGCGGCGATGTGGATTCCGATTTCCGTGCTGCCGGTGGCGTTCATCATGCAGCGAAGCCTCGCAGCCGCGTATCTGCCGTACCTAGCACTGGCATTCTTTTTGGCGCAAGCGGTGTGGAAGTTGACCGGGAACCGGGCGCCGTTCGCGGCGGTATTCGTGTGCCTGCTGGCGCTGCTGTTTCATGTGCACAAGAAGCACAGCCCGATGCCAGTGCATTTGGAACGCGGCGAGCACGTGGAGACCATGGAAGTAGCGCGCCAATTGGGCGCTTGGCGGCAGGAGCTACGCTGCGCGAAAAACATTCTCTTCGTCGAAAACCCGTTCCCGCAGTTTGAGTGGAACTCATTCTTCCTGGCGTCGCTGCTGGCGATGGACCCGACGGTGAAGACACCGGCGTGCGAAGGAGAAACGCCGTCCTACACCGAACCGGACCGCGTGCGGATACCGAAGCGGCTGCGCGAGCGGTACCAGCCCGGCGATGTGGTGCCGTTCGCGTTGGTGTTGACGTATGAGAACGGAGAGATCAGGGAGTGCGGCGGCGAATCGCGCGAATGGCGATGGGCGGAATGAGGCGTTGATTACCGGCCGAGGCGGCATTGGCGCCGGGACCGGTGGGGCCGCTGGGCGAGTCCTGAATCTTGTGCACGACATCCATACCCCGGATGACGCGACCGAAGACAGCGAAGCCCTGGCCGTCGGGGTTGCGCTTGCCGCCGTAGTCGAGCTCGGGTTGCGGGCCGATGCAGATGAAGAAGTCGCTGGTGGCGGAATCGACCTTTGCGTCGCGGGCCATGGAGAGCGCGCCGTCGAGATGGCGGAGGCCGGTTTGCGATGTGCGTTCGAGCGCGATGGGCGGGAATGGATTGCGCATGACGTCGACGCGCACGCTGGCCTGGACGACGTCGATTTTTACGGGGTTCTGCGGCTGGTTATCGAACTTCGAACGTACGGTGCGGTGGAACTGGCCGCCGTTGTAGCGGCCGTCGTCAACGTAGCGGAGGAAGTTGGCGACGCTGATGGGCGCTTTGGCTTCGTCGAGTACGGCTTCGATGTTGCCGAGCG
>JBDTVQ010000526.1:0-3997 GCA_040007195.1 Acidobacteriota bacterium
CTTGCGCATCATTTTTGGCGACAACGACACCGCCTCCGCTTCCTATGACGGCTCGCTCGCGATTCGCAACGGCGGCACGTTGCGCTCGCTCAACGGCTGGCGCTTCGAGGGCACGGATGCGATTAGCGGCTCCAGCTGGAAGCTCGCCACCCACCCAATGCGTGTACGCGCCGCGGCACAGCAGTCTAACGCTCCTATCGTCGGTAACGGCGTGCTTGCACAGCTTAGCGGCGTCACGGGCTCCACGGAGATTGAGGTCGCCACCAAGCAAGGAAACTTCACCGTTCGCCTGGCCGATGCGCCGTTTGGCAAGCCGGCCCATCCGTTGAATGGCCGCGCTCTGGTCGAGCGCATTCCCGCCACGGTGTCCCTCGGCAACACGCCGAGCGAAGAAGATTATCCGGTCGCTGCCGCCGCACCGAACGGCGACATCTGGATCGCCTACCTCTCGTTTGCCCACCATCCGGAGCACAACCGGTTACGCGCCAACATGGATAAGGCCCCTGCCGCATTCGACGACTACACGTTGCCCCCGGGCGGCGATCAACTCTTTGCCCGCTGCTACTCGGGCGGCGCATGGTCGGAGCCCATCGCCGTGACCGCTGCCGGCCGCGATCTCTATCGCCCGGCAATCGCCGTCGACAAATCCGGCCGGGCGTGGGTGTTCTACTCCGAGAACGCCGCTTATTCGACCGCACTTCTCAAACCCACCGGTCCCGCACCCGATTTCGAACTGTGGGCCCGGCCGATTCCCGGCACCTCGCCCGGTACGGCGGTGCAAATCTCCAAAGCTCCCGGTTCCGACGTCTTCCCGTCTGCCGCTACCGATTCCACGGGCCGCGTGTGGGTCGCCTGGCAAGGGTGGCGCAATGGACGCGCGCAGATCTTTGCGGCCACACAGAACGGCGACGCGTTCACCGCACCCGCCACGGTTGCCGCTTCGAAAGGAAACGAGTGGAATCCGTCGGTGGCCGCCGCGCCCAATGGCAATCGCGTCACCATCGCGTGGGACTCCTATCGCAACGGTAACTACGACATCTTCCTGCGCACAGCAGCGAACGGCAAATGGGAAGCGGAAACGACTGCCGCGGCTTCGGCGCGATACGAAGCGCACCCCTCGCTCGCCTATGCCCCCGACGGCCGCCTATGGCTCGCCTATGAAGAGGGCTCCGAGAATTGGGGCAAGGATTGGGGCGCCGACGAGAGCTCCGGATTCGCGCTTTATCAAGGCCGCGCCATTCGCGTGCGGGCATTCGAGCCCGACGGCAAAGCGCTTGCCACGGTGGCGGACATTGGCGGAATTGCACCCGGCCCGGCCGATGCGAAGCTGGACGGCGCGGGAAAGCAGTCCGCCTCTAACGATTGGTATTCACCCGTGCCCGACCGCTGGAAGAACCGCCCACGCGGCTTGGCCACGGCCGCACTGCCATCGCCAAAGAACTCGTACCCGCGGCTGAACATCGACGGCTCCGGCCGCGTTTGGCTGGCGTTCCGGTCGAACCATCCGACATGGTGGGGGCCGCTCGGCACGAACTGGACGGAGTACCTCACCTCGTACTCGGGCTCATCCTGGACGGAGGCGACCTACCTCGCGCATTCCGACGCCGTGCTCGACAGCCGCCCCGCGCTGGTCTCGGCGAAACCGGGCGAGCTTACGATCATCGCCTCCTCCGACGGCCGCCTCGACTTCGAAGGCGCGCGCCGCCCCGGCCGCCGTGGGGGAAAGGCCGTAGACGATCCATACGACTTCGATCTCTATGTCTCCACGCTCTCGCTGGGACCGGCCTCGTCGAAGCCGCAGCTCAATGCCGCGACACCGATCGCGCCGTCCGGCCCCGCGGATGAGCCGGAGCTGAAGGCCATCGCCACCATGCACGCGGCGAAGGTCGCCGGCAAGTATCAACTCGCGCGCGGGGAGTTCCATCGCCATAGCGAGGTGTCGGCCGACGGCGGCAACGACGGCTCCGTGCTCGACCAGTGGCGCTATGCGCTCGATGCCGCGCACATGGATTGGATCGGCTGCTGCGACCACGACAATGGTGGCGGCCGCGAGTACACATGGTGGACCGCGCAAAAGCTCACCGATATTTTCTATACGCCGGGCAAGTTCGTCCCGATGTTCGCCTATGAGCGGAGCGTGCGCTATCCGGAAGGCCACCGCAACGTTCTGTTCGCGCAACGCGGCGTCCGCACCCTGCCGCGCCTGCCGATCAGCGACCGCGACAAGCGCGTGCGCGCTCCCGACACGCAGATGCTCTACGACTACCTGAAGAAGTACAACGGCATTGTCGCCTCACACACCTCCGGCACCAACATGGGTACCGACTGGCGCGACAACGATGCCCAGGTGGAACCATTCGTTGAGATCTATCAGGGCGAGCGGCAAAACTACGAAATGCCCGGCGCGCCACGCACGAATTCCGAGAAGGATTCCATCGGCGGTTGGGAGCCGCTTGGCTTCGTCAGTCTGGCCCTCGAAATGGGCTACAAACTGGCGTTCGAAGCCAGCTCCGACCACATCTCCACGCACATGAGCTACGCCAATGCGCTCACGACCGGCTACTCAAGGGCAGAGATTCTCGACGCTTTCCAGAAGCGTCACGTCTACGGCGCCACCGACAATATCCTCGCCGAGTTTTCCAGCGGTCCGCACATCATGGGCGATGAGTTTTCGACCGCCACGAAGCCCGAGTTCAACGTGCGGTTATCGGGTACCGCGCCGTTCGCCAAGGTCACCATCGTCAAGGACAACAAGTACGTCTACACGGTGCAGCCGAACTCCGCGTCGGTGAAGTTCTCGTGGCGCGATGCGAATCCGACGGTTGGCAAGACCAGCTACTACTATGTCCGCGGCGAACAGGCCGATGGCGAAGTCGTGTGGGTGAGCCCGATGTGGATTAACTATACGGGGAAGTGAGGGCGGGACGGCGAATCACTCCGTCTCGCGCAGGTCGTCTTTCATCTCATTCTTGGCGCCACCACGCGGGGTGCGGCGGTCCTTCATAACGACCGCTTTCTGGTTCGTCGCCAGCGCGGCAGTGATGTTTCGCTTCTTCGGGATTTTCGACGGCTTGCGCTTTTTCGGCACGATTCCATTTTCGCGCGAAGCGTGGCATGTTAGCGTATGCCCGCGCAGCGCCGCCGAAAGCCCGCACCTGACTACGAGGAAGATCCAGTAAAGATATACCTGCGGGAAGTGGGGGCGGTACCTCCGCTTTCAGCCGTAGAAGAAGCGCGGCTCCTTCGCCGAATTCTCTCCGGCGAGCGGGCCAAATGCCGGTTAGTGGAGTCTAATTTGACGCTGGTGGTCGCGATCGCACGCCGATGCGCCCATCCAAGTGTTCATCTCCTCGACTTGATTCAGACAGGTAACGACGGGCTAATGCGAGCGGCATCGACATTCGACATGGCCAGCGGCAAACGCTTCGCTACCTTCGCCCGCAAGCGCATTCGCGAAGCGATTCAACAGCACCTGGAACAGTCGCTCATTCGCGGCGGCCCTAGTTCTGCTGAACTTTCGACCCTTTGATCTTGACGTTGCCGGAAGCTTTGATATCGACATCCTTGGCTCGCACCGTAAAGTCGGTCGCGACGTTGGTCACCGATTTCTTCGTAGTTGTGTCGACTTCTGTCGAATTGAGCGTGATCGCACGTCCGGCTTCCAGATTTACGTTCGTCCCTGCCTTGACCTTGGCCGACCCACCAGCCTGCACGATGGCATCCTGGCGCGCGGTGGCCCTGATGCTGTTTCCGGCATTCAATTGCACGTCCTGGCCTCCCTTGATCACGGCCTGCGTACCGGCCTGGATGGTGGCGGCCGAGCCGGCCGTTTCCGTGATGTTGGAGCCCGCCGTCAGTTGGATATTTGCGCCCGCAGTAGCGTCGATGGTGGTTCCCGCGGTGAGTGAAATGCTGCCACCGGCTTCGATGATCAGATTGCCTGGAGTTTGAATTTTCATGTTTCCACCTGTGAGATCGATGGCGAACAGGGTCTGTC
>JBDTVQ010000527.1:0-3985 GCA_040007195.1 Acidobacteriota bacterium
GGTCTTTCCCCAGTGCATCATCCGGTCACCGGTGTTGTAATAACCCACCGCGTGCTCATCGGTGTGGGTGCCCTTTCCAACAATCGACAAGGAGTGCATGTCGATCCCGCCGCGCTCAAGCTTCTTCACGGCTTCCTCGGCTTCAACGTGCGTGCCATAAATAGCGACCACTGCATTACGTTCTGACATATCCGATCTCCTCTGCTGAAACTCTGGCCTTCGCCTATTTGATTAGGCACGCGAGCATCCAAAAAAGGGGAAGCTGCGCCGGTGTGGGGCAGGTGAGGATATCTCAGCCAGATGCCCGACACCGATTGGGGGGGAGGGCTCGGCGCTAGTGACCACATTCGGCGCTGGCGACCGCATATGGTCACTAGGCGGAATGCGGTCAGTGACTTGGGGTGATCCCATTTCATCCTCGGAACCTCCTATGCGCTATCGAATGGAGCCTTGCGTGCATGGAATTGGAACAAGACGCGGCCGTCGGCCCACTGGGTACTCGGGGGAGTCCAGCTAGGGCGACGGTCGTTGTCGAATGAAGGGACGCACCAAATGAAACTTCTTGATTTCCACCTGAAACTTCTGGAGAAACAGAGTGAATGCCAGTCAGGTCTTGCGGCCTTGGAGAAGGCGGCACTCCGTGCCGGTCAAGGTGCCGTCAGGGATTCGATGGATGATGCCACGGTTTCGCAAGGAACGTCGGAGGCATTGGAAGAAGCCACCATCGTTTCGCAGACGCTGGAAGAGGTTCAGGACGCCCTGCGGCGCGTGGACGCCGGAATCTATGGGTTGTGCACGGCCTGTGGCCGTGAGATCGAACCCGCCCGTCTCGAGGCCGTTTGTTGGGCGGCTTACTGTCTGGAGGATCAACAAAAACAAGATCGCCTGGAAGAGCAGCGGCAAGCACAACCTCAGACCGTACGATTCACACAAGAAGTGGCGTCATGAGACAGCTACTTTTTGGCGGGCTGCTTTCTGCCGCGCTGTGGACTGCCGGATGTACCAGCGGCCTCACCACAGACCCATCCGTGACCACAAGTTCCGATAGCGCGACAACAAAAGCACCTGCGGGAACAACGGCGGCGCAAGACGGGAACGCTCTGGTGCGTTTGGTGAACGCAGACCCCGGCGGCAAGGGAATCGACATCAGTTGGGGCGACAAGAACTTTTTTAGCGACGCCGCCTACAAAAGCATTACGGCCTATAAGGAAGCGCCCAGGGGCGTCGCCATGTTCCAGCTTCGCGTGGCGGGAAATCCAGAAAACGTGTCGGGCGATCATCAGGAGCTGTTGCCTGGACGGCACTACACGCTGATCGCCTTGCCAAAAGAAAAACGCGGGTCCAGGCTGTCGGTGTTGATCGACAACCTAGGAGCGCTCGACCCTGGGATCACGAGAGTTCGTCTCATCAACGCGACAGCCAATGTCGACGACCTGGATATGTTCAGCGAGGGCACAAAGAACCACATCGTGCATGGCGTGGATGCGGGGGCCAAGGTCGTCATGTCCTATGCGGACATGGAAGGCGGAACCGTGGAGATCCGGTCACCAAACGGGCCGTCCCCTACCTTGGTAGGGAAGTTCAACGTCGACGCGAATTGCCTGCACACCTTCATCGTCGTGGGCGCCGTCGGCTCTCTCGACGTGATTCAGGTCGTCGACCGCATTCGGTAGCCTACCCACTTAACGCGTGCGTTACCGTCGCTGCCAACACGAAACCATACTACTGGCGACCGACTATTTTGGACAATCGTGTGTTGCCTCCTCGCAAAGACGAAGAGCGTGCGCTTGCCACGAAGTTCGAGATCCCGGCGGACGTATGGGCAGACGGACCTGCATCGACGCCAATCTTAGAATTAGGTAACCTCATAACCATTGAAATGGTAGTGTCAGACGTTGCGGGATTGATTCGCTACAGCTGCACCTTCAACCGTCTCGTCGGTTATGCCGTAACTGTGGTTGAGCCTCATCGTCCCCTGTAGGTCGGCTATTGTTTAGGCGTTGCACCGTTGCACAGATTTTGGGGTGAGCGGGCTACTGACAAGCGTGCGTTGGCAAGACGCCGCTTTGGGCTCTCCGCCAGATTCCATGCAACACAGCAACGGCTGGCGGTCATAACCAAAGGGTAAGTTCCCCATGCCGGTGTGGACATCGTACCCGTTGCAAAAGGGTATAGAATAAAACGCGCTTATGAAAACCCGGCGACTACTTTTCGCGGTTCCCTTTTTCCTCTTAGGGTTATTCGCCTATACACAGCTCACCTTTTTCGTCGTGCAACCCATAGGTGCTGTTCCAGATGGGCGAACGGTGCTTATTTGGCGTCGAGAGAAAACCAAGTTCATAGATAGTGCGGACGCAGTTTGCCAGCGTGAAATGGGCGGCGTCAATCTGCTGTGTCGTGGGGCTGTAATCGGGGGTATCGTGGGAACCGACGGGAATGGAATACTGTTGCGTCTGCCGTACATTGAGACCCTTTACCTTATCTCCACGGGCGGCATGAAATACGACAAGTAGAAAGCGCCCCGGCTCCTGCTTTGATCTGATCCAACTACCTGAGGGAGCTCATCCTCGAAACCCGTGCAACGCTGCAATGATCCTTGCTTGGGCGCGGATGAAGTAGCCTAGAGCGATGACGCACGCGCTAATGCCAAGCCTTGGTAGGTTGCTCCGAACGACCATCGCAGCGTTAACACTTAGCAGTTGCACCTCTCCCTCCGGTGATGCTGAGACCCGAGGTGCTGACTGTTCGGCTCTCGAGCCAAGTAACCCATACGAGGAAGGCAGCGGGCATTTCGCTGGCTTTGAATGGGGAGCAAGTGGAAAGGGGTGCGGAGGGAACTCAGAGTCCTTCATTGACGGCTGTGTGGAGTATCAACAGCAGGAAGCGCGCCATGCGAAATGCAAAGAGAAGGGGTGAGGGCAACGGCGGACTCCAATTTTTATTTTCCCGTCTGTTCCCCCGCTCCGCCAACGCCCTCCGCCCCTGGGAGGAGGAGTCACTTTAAATTGACCCCGCCCCCCCTCTGTCGAGGGGCGGCGATTCCAGAGGCGTAAGCGGCGATGTGCGAGGGTCGCAGCCCAGCCGATGGGTGCGGTCGGGGATGCATCGCGGCGAGTCAGTCTGCATGCCAGCTAGATGCACTATCGGGTCTGTGAATGGGCTCTGATGAACGGATGGGCGCGACCTTAGGAGGGGCACGCCCTCACGCGGACCGCTGCGCTGCATTGCGCTCGGCGACCATAGCCCGCTACAAGGGGCGTTGGCGGTTCTGTGTGGACATTCGTGTGGACATCACGGCGGAATAGGGAAACCCAAACAGCCAAGTGATTGATTTATATGGTGGGCGCGCAGGGACTCGAACCCCGGACCTCCTGCGTGTGAAGCAGGCGCTCTAACCAGCTGAGCTACGCGCCCCCGATGCAGGCGGGCAATTCCCCATTCTAATACACAGCTCCGAAACCCCGCACCGCACCCGTCCGCTACTCTGAAACTTGGAACTCGCTCACCCCCAACCCCACGCCGTCTATTCCGCACGGCTGTCGGAGCGAGCCGCGTCTCTCACTGCTCTCGAATCGCAGCGCCAACTCCTCGGCTGGGCGCGCCTCGCCGCCGCCGCACTGACTGTCGGCAGTATCTGGATGGCAATCCAGGCATGGATTCCGTTGTCCCTCGTGCTGTTCCCGATCGCCGTTTTTGGCCTTCTGGTCTGGCGGCATGCCGTCGCCGATCGGGCGTCCACCCGCGTTCGCCGCGCCATCGCGTTCTGCGAGCGAGGTCTGGCGCGCCTCGAAAATCGATGGCAGGGACTAGGCGAAACGGGTGAACGCTTTGCCGATCCTCACCATCCCTATGCCGCCGATCTCGTCATCTTCGGACGGGGTTCGCTTTTCGAATTCCTTTCGACGGCCCGCACGCGCGGCGGCGAGGCGCGTCTCGCCGGGTGGCTCAAAGCCGGGTCGCCGATTGCGGAGCTGAAGGTTCGTCA
>JBDTVQ010000528.1:0-3960 GCA_040007195.1 Acidobacteriota bacterium
AACGAAGCCGCAACGGCAAAAGCCTTCGACGACGGCTGGTTTCGCACCGGCGACATGGGGGAATTGTCCGAAGACGGCTACCTCACCCTCACCGGCCGCAAGAGCGACCTCATCATCAGCGGTGGCTTCAACATCTATCCGCGAGAGATCGAAGAGCTGTTGCTGGAGCAGGAAGGCGTGGCCGAAGCGGCCGTCGTGGGTGTGAACGATCCCGTTCGCGGCGAGGTGCCCATCGCCTACATCGTGATCCGTGCCGAATGCGTGGTCGAAGCTCTCGAAGCCACCTGCCGCGCGCAGCTCGCCTCGTTCAAGGTGCCGCGTGCGTTCGTCCCGGTGGAATCGCTGCCGCGCACGGCGCTGGGCAAGGTGCAGAAGCATCTCTTGCCCAAGCCGGAGTGAGTAATTACAGCATTACCGAAATTACGATCATCAACACCGAGAATGCCGGCAGCAGCAGAAGCGCTGTCTTCAACCGCTTCGGATCATCACCCGCTACGCTGCCGATAATCGGTGAGCTGACCACTAAGCCCAGCCATCCGGCCGTGGTGGCAATGCCCGTCGCCGTCGCCGCCGTTGCGGGGAACTTGCCGCCCACCACCGCGAGCGTCGTCGGAAACACGGGCGCCATCGCGAGGCCAGCCAAAAACACCATGCCCCACGCGAGGTTTGGCGAACTCGTTTGCAGCATGGCGAAAGTAGTGATCGCCATAAAGATTGCCGAACCCGTCAGCACGTGCTCCGGCGATACGCTCGACAGTATGGGCGCAACGGCCACGCGGCCCAGCAGAATACCCAGTGCGAACCCCAAAGAAAGGACCGTGATGGCGCTCTTTTCGGGCACGCCTTGCGAGATGAGGTGGCGCGCCAGCCAGTTCCACACGCCCACTTCCGCGGCCACGTAGAGGAAGAGGAACGCCGCCAGCATCAGCAACTCCGAATTAGCGAGTAGTTCGCCCACCTGCGAAGCCTGGAACGCCACTTGACCACTCGGCGCGGCCATCGGCGTCAGCGCGTGAATCACCAGCGTAATTCCCGCCAGTGCTGCTGCAAACATCGTGAGGCTTCCGGAATTGTTGTTAAACAGCCGCGCGGCAAGCAGAGGAGTGATCAAGCCGCCTAAGCCGAAAAACAGGTTCAACAGGTTGAATACGCCGCCCGTGGTGAGCGACTCGATGTGGATGTCGCCGGCCAGCGCGAACGCGCCGGTTACGAGTGATCCGCCCCCGATGCCCAATAACAGCATCGAACCGGCGATGATCGAATACCCCTTGGCGCTCTTCAGCCCGAACAGCGCCGCCGCAATCAATGCCAGCGCCAGCAGCAGGCCAGGCTTTTTGCCCTGCGTGTCGATCAACGGGCCGATGAAAAACGAACCCACCATCAAGCCAATCCCCTGGGCCATCGCGATATTTCCGTTTTGCTTCGGCGACAGGGAGAAGCGCTTGGAGAGGTCGGGCAGGATGGTGCCCAGCATAGCCGCAATCAGGCCATAGACAAAGATCGCGAGTACCGCGGCAAGGATCAGCATTCGTAGCTCCTCAAATCAAAAGACCGCCCAGCTTTCGAGCCGAGCGGTCCTCAATCGTAACAAAGGGAACGTGTCGAGCGCACAGGGCGCGAAGCGCTCCGTTGTGCGGGGTTCCACTAAACGAAGCTGTACTTACGCGCCTTGTCGTCCCACAGCACCATCTTGCTGTTGCGGAAAGCGAGCGTCGCCATGTGGCCGCTGATGGCCGCCATCTGGCCGACTTCGACCGGCGCTACAAGTTGCGCCTTCCCTTCGATCGCATCCAGCAGGTTGCGCATGTGGGCTTCGACGGCGGGGTTGTCGTTGCCCTTCAGGTCGAGCTTCACTTCGCTGCGCGCCGCCACATGCGCCGGAGGATGGCCCGCGAACTTCTGCGGCGTGAAAACGAGCGTCTGGCGGTTCAGCACCTGCAGTGTTCCCTCGTCGCCAAGGAACTGCTCGCCATAGCCAAATTCGTCGTTGCCGAAATAACAGGAGTAGTTGATGTGGAACTTGTCCGGGTACTCATACAGCGCGCTCAGCGTGTCCGGCACGTCGCGGTCGTCGTTTTCGGTCCATCGATAGATACCGCCGGAGGCCACGCACGACTTCGGCACCGTCTTGCCCATCACGAAATTCGAAATGTCTGTCTGGTGCACCAGAAGATCCGTTGAGATGCCGCCCGAATAATCCCAATACAGGCGCCACTGAAAGTAACGGTTCTTATTGAACGGCGTCTTCGGCGCGGGACCGACGAAGCGGTTGTAGTCCGTATTTTCGGGCGTCGCGTCGGCGGGAATATTGTAGCGCCAGGCCGGCGCGCCGTTCGTAAGCGCCGAACGGTACCAGAACGCGCGTACGTAGTGGCAGTTGCCGATCAGGCCTTGCGAAACCATCGTCTTTGCCATGATGTACAGGGAGTTGGAGCGGTTCTGCGTGCCCACCTGCACCTTCTTGCCCGACGCCGCGGCGGCCTTGATCAGCTCTTCGCCCTTTTCGATGGTCTGCGCCAGCGGCTTCTCGATGTAAATGTGCTTGCCGGCCTTCATTGCGGCCAGCGCCATCTCGTGATGGAGGTGCTCAGGGGTGGCAATCACAACCACTTGAATATTCGGGTCGGCCAGCAATTTTTGATAGTCGACGTAGGTCTGAGGCGCCTTGCCTTCGACCGTCGCCACCCTGTCTTTGGCTTTATTCAGGTTGCCCGCGTAGGTGTCGCAAACGCCGATTACGTTCACGCGCTCGCCGCTTCCGGCATACAGCCGGTCCAGCAAGTAGCTGCCGCGTCCGCCCACGCCGATGAAACCGAATGTCATCTTTTTCGCTTGGGCTGTCAGGTTGGGGATGAATGCGGGTGCGGCGGCGATGGCCGCCTTCGTTACCAAGCTTCGCCGGGACACGGATTCAGACATGGAATGGGCTCCTTCATTAAGAAAGTACACTCCAGATTACCAGAGGGGAGCACGGAGAAATTGCATGGCCGGGGGCGATTACGGCTCTTGAACGGTCGGAACCGCCGCATACGATGTATAATCGAGGTGAAAGTTCGGCTTACTGTGAGTGGGCGAGAGCCCACTTTTTTATTGGTGGCGGGAAAAACCGCATGAAGAGCGAGATTATCGACAAGGTGACGGAAATCGTCGAACGGGCGGGCCGCAAGAGCGGTATCGAAGCCGTTGAGGTGGAACTCAAAGGCGTCGGTAACTCGCGTGTGCTCCGAATCTTCATCGACAAGCCCGAAGGTGTAACCCATGCGGACTGCCAGCACATTTCCGACTATGTGGGAACAGTTCTCGACATGGAAGAGGTTATACCTGATGGCCGGTACACGCTTGAGGTCAGCTCACCCGGCGTGGAGCGTAAACTCAGCCGCCCGCGAGACTTCGAGCGATTCGCCGGCCAGAATGCAAAGCTGGTTCTCACCGCGCCCGTTGCGGATCGCAAGGTGTGGGAAGGTAAGCTCGCCGGTTTTTCAGACGGCTTGATTACAGTGGAGCCGGCCGAAGGTGAGCCCATCAAGATCCCCCTGGACCAGGTGGCTCGCGCCAATCTGAAGTTCGACTGGTAACTCCGGCAACCCCGAGACAGAGGCTAGATACCCTTGGCATCGATCTATCAATCTATCGAAATCCTAAGCAAGGAAAAGGGCGTTGACGCACAGGTAATTCTGGACGCGGTGAAGGACGCCCTTATGGTGGCCGCGCGCAAGCACTTCCGCACCGAAGAGAACATGGATGTCGACTTCGAAGCGAAGTCCGGCGCCATTCAGTTGTTCATCGTGAAAAACGTGGTCGAGGAAGTCGTCGACCCGGTGAATGAAGTGACTCTCGATCAGGCCCGCAAACTGGATTTGAAAGCCGTGATGGGCGGTGTCGTACGCATCGCAAAGAACGCCGACGCTCTGGGCCGCATCGCCGCGCAGACGGCCAAGCAGGTGATCCTGCAAAAGGTGC
>JBDTVQ010000529.1:0-3956 GCA_040007195.1 Acidobacteriota bacterium
GCGCAGTAATCCAGTAACCCGTCCGCCATCGCCCGCACGCACTTCGCCAGGTCCGCCGTCTCGCCCATCCGCCGCTGCGGCAGCAGCCCCCCGGCGATCTTCTCGTCATACGCCGACTCCACCGCCGCGATCATGTCCGTCCGAATAATCCCCGGCCGGATCTCAAACACCAGCACACCCTCCGGCGCCAGCCGCGCCGCGAACGTCTGTGCGCTCATGCTCAACCCAGCCTTCGAAATACAATACTCGGCCCGGTTCACGCTCGATGTGTAGGCGCTGATCGACGTCACAAACACGATCCGCCCGCTCCCCTGCGCCACCATCCCCTTCGCCACATCGCGCGTCAGAAAATGCGGACCCCGCAGGTTCGTCGCGACCAACTCATCGAAGCTCTCCTCGGTCGCCTCCAACACGTCACGCCTCTCCCTCGGCGCCATCCCGGCATTGTTCACCAGTAAGTCGATCCGCCCGAACTTACTCAACGTGAACTCAATCAACGCCGCATGATCCGCACGCGACCCCACATCGCACTGCACAATCTCGCACCCCGTCTCTGCCTGCAAACTCTCCGCCGCATCGCGCCGCCCGCGATACGTCCCCACAACCGCGTGCGTCTTCGCCAACTCAATCGCGATCCCGCGCCCAATCCCACGGCTGGCTCCGGTCACCACCGCCACTGGCTTCTGCATACGCTTTCTATCGTACGCGCAACCCGGCCCGAAGCATCATTCGCAACTACCCTTGACACACATCGCACCCTTCGCCACCATGATGCGAATGCCTCATTACAATCCCTCGCGCCGCGCGTTTCTGGCCGCCCCGGCTATCGTCAATACGGACTTTTCCCGTCTTCCTCCCTACGGTAATGGTGCGCTTCCCGCCGGCATCCGCTCGCGTCACATTCCGAACGTAAATGGCATTACCGTCCACATCTTGGAAGCCGGCTATCAAACGCCCGGCCGCCCCGCAATCTTACTCGTGCATGGCTTCCCCGAACTGGCATACAGTTGGCGTCACGTGATGCTGCCGCTCGCGGCGGCGGGCTATCACGTAATCGCTCCCGACCAGCGCGGCTACGGCCGTACGCTCGGTTGGGACGACTCTTTCGACGCCGATCCCGATCCGTTCCGCTTCCTCAACATGACACGCGATGCCATCGGACTCCTATACGCGCTGGGCTATCGATCGGTCGCGATGGTCGTGGGGCATGACGCCGGAGCACCCGTCGCCGCATGGGCTACGCTCATACGGCCCGACATCTTCCGTTCCGTCACCCTCATGAGTGCGCCTTTCGAAGGCGGACCCTCGCTGCCCTTTCATGGCGCGAATGCCGCGCCATCGCCTCCTCCATCCGTTACGGATGACGAACTCGATGCCGGACTCGCCAAGCTCAATCCGCCGCGGAAGTACTACCAGAACCACCAACGCACGCGCGGTGCAAACGACGACATGCTCCATGCTCCGCAAGGCCTGCACGCATTCTTCCGCGCGTATTACTACTACAAAAGCGCCGATTATGAGGGGAATAAGCCGCATCCCCTGACAGCTCGCACCCCCTCCGAAATGGCCCAGCCCCCCACTTACTATGTGATGGAAGAGGATAAGAGCATGGCGGCCACCGTCGCGCCCTACACGCCACCCGCTAGCTATAGCGCGAATTGTAAGTGGCTTACCGAAGCCGATGTGGACGTCTACGCCACCGAGTATCAGAACTGGATTTACCGGCGCGCTCCAGGGTTACCGCGTGCGGCGTGGCGCCGATCCCCGAACCATCGCGGAATTGCATACCTTCTCCGGCCGCACAATCGATGTGCCCTCGCAATTCATCTCCGGCAAAAGCGACTGGGGCGTCTATCAGTCCCCCGGTGGAATCGACCGCATGCGCACCAAGGCCTGCACGCGCATGGTAGGTTTCCATCTCATCGAGAAGGCTGGCCATTGGGTTCAGCAGGAGCAGCCCGGGCAAACCAGCGAACTGTTGATCCGGTTCTTACGGGACCACTCAAACGGCTGATGCGCCGCGCTCTCGCTCACCCGCCCCGTACTCCCATGCGGTAGCTTCCAACATGCGCGGACTGCTATTTCTGTGTCTTCTGGCGGCTTCCACCCTCACCGCCGCTGAAACTCTCATCCTCTGGCCCAACGGCGCGCCCGGTTCCACCGACAAACCCGCCGGCCCGCCCGCCATCCGCACCACACCGCAAGGCGACCAGGTCGTCTCGAAAGTTCATTCCCCCTCCCTCACCGTCTACCTCCCGCCAAAGGAGAAGATGACCGGTGCCGCCGTCATCATCGCCCCCGGCGGTGGCCACCGCGAGCTCTGGTCCACTCACGAAGGGCACAACGAAGCCAAATGGCTCGCCGCCAGAGGCGTCGCCGCGTTTGTTCTCTATTACCGCCTCGCCCGCGAAACGGACTCCACTTACTCGGTCGTTGGCCACGCCGTTCCCGATATCCAGCGCGCCGTACGCCTCGTCCGCTCGCGCTCGAGCGAATGGGGCATCAACCCCGCCCGCGTCGGCGTCATGGGCTTCTCCGCCGGTGGCGAAATCGCCGCGCTCATCTCCTACCAAAACGATTCCGGCATCCCCGGCGCGCCCGATCCCATCGACCGCCACCCCTCCCGACCCGACTTCTACGCCCTCATCTACCCCGCCATCCCCAAGGACATGGTGCCCTTTAAGGACATGGCCCCCGCCTTCCTCGTCTGCGGCGAAAACGACCGCACCGACATTTCCCAAGGACTCCCCGACCTCTACCTCCGCATCCGCCAGGCCGGCGCCTCCGCCGAACTGCACGTCTACGCCAACGTGGGCCACGGCTTCGGCCTCCGCCCCACCCTCAAAGGCCCCGTCGCCAACTGGATCGATCGCTTCTACGAATGGCTCGGCGTCAAGGGTTTCTTAGCGCGATCATAAGTGAGGTCACCATGACGTCCATCGGCAATCACATGAAATTTCAGGTGGACTTACTCCACCGCGACCGCGTCCGCGAATTCTATGTCGACTTACTCGGCTGCACCGCCCTCCCCGCGCCCGTACCCAACGTCGACCTCTACCTCATGCCCGACGGCTTCGTCCTCGGCACATTCTTCGTCCCGCCCGCCGAAGCCCTCACCCTCGAACAGTGCCTCAACGCCACCTGGCTCGAAATCATGACCCCCGACCCCGCCGCCCTCATCGCCCGTCTCATGGCTTTTGGCGTCGCGCCCATCGACTACTCGGACAAAGAACACTTCTACTTCCACTCCCCTGGCGGCCCCGTTTTCCGCATCGCCGCAGCCTCCGAACGCGGCCCGCGTCCATAGGTACTGTAGTACTCGGCAGTCTGGTAATTCCTCCCCCAACGGCGTATAAAGGTACCAACTTCACTACTCGGAGGTAGTGCCCATGTATCTACGTCTTTTCTTCCTCTGTACGGCTGCCCTTGCCGCACAAGCAGCTACCATCGTTTCCGTCACCGGCCCCGCTGATTTCGGTGGCTCCATCGGAACCAACCAGGCGCAAACCCTCGGCTTCACCCTCGGCCAGGCATACAACAATCTGACGATCTCGGCGTTCATCGCAGGCCCCGCCGCCGAAACATTCGACGCCTATCTCACCACGTCAATCGGAGCCGGTACCACCGTCGCCGATGAGATCACGTCCACCACGCTGAACTTCCCCGGCTTTAATCCCGGTGTCTATACCCCAATTTTCAGCGGCCTCAATCTGCTCGCCGGAACTTACTACCTGACGCTCTTCAACCCAACTGGCAGCGGCACCCTCTACAGCACAGAATCGCCGGTATTCGATACCGCCCCGGGCTCCTCCCACGCCTTCAGCGGTTACTTCATCACCAACGACAACCCCCTCCCCTATCCGCCCTCCGCTGACTTCGTCGACCTCGAAGTGCAAGCCGGCCGCACCATGCTCTACTCCGTCAACCAAGTCCCCGAACCAGCCTCCTTCGGCCTC
>JBDTVQ010000530.1:0-3919 GCA_040007195.1 Acidobacteriota bacterium
AAGATATTGCGCCGCTGGCGGTGTTTCTGAGCTCGCGTGGTTCGGACTATGTGACTGGCCAGTGCATTGCGGTGGATGGCGGGTTCACGACGACGGGCATCTGGCCGTTTGAACCGGCGAAGTAGAAGGAAGCGATGTTAGGGCGGCGCGAGCTTCTGGCGGTGCTGGGCGCGAAGGCGGCCGGCGCTGGAACAGCCAGTGCTGGAAGGCTTGGCGCGGGAATGCTTGGCGCGGCAGCGCTTGGCGCGCAGGAGGCAGCGCCGCCCAATAACGCACAGGCCGGTGGACCGGGCGAGGCGGCCGTGGACTTCATATGCCCGATGGACCGGGACGTGAAGCAGCGTGGTCCGGGAAAGTGCCCTCGTTGCGGGATGAAGCTGACGGCGAGTTTGCCGGAGTTTGTTGAATACGGATTCGACATGCGAACGACGCCCCGGCCGGTGCGGGCGGGTGTGGAGGCGGCGTTTGAATTTCGAATTCTCGATCCGAGATCAAAGAAGCCGGTGACCGAGTTCGAGGTGATGCACGAGAAGTTGTTTCACCTGTTTCTTGTGTCGAGCGATCTGGAGTACTTCGCGCACGAGCATCCGGTGTTGCTGCCGGATGGGCGATTTCAGTTTCGAACAACACTTCCCCGCCCCGGCGCGTATCGCGTGGTGGCGGACTGTTATCCCAAGGGTGGGACGCCGCAGTTCCTGGTGCGTACTTTGGTGACGGCCGATGCGCCGGAAAGTGCGTTTGCCGCAAGCGCGACGCTTGCGCCCACGCCGCTGAAGCAGAAGGCAGCGAATGTTGAGGTGGAACTGACGATGCAACCCGCGCAGCCGGTGGCGGGGTTGGAGACGATTCTGTTCTTTAAGCTGCGACCGGGCGAGGGGTTAGAGCAGTACATCGGCGCGTGGGGCCACATGCTGATAGGCAGCGACGACCTTGTGGATCTCATACACGACCATCCGCTCTATGCGTATCCGGAGGAGCCGGTGCGTCCGCAGGTGCAGTTCAACGTGATCTTTCCGAGGGCGCGCGCGTATCGCGTGTGGGTGCAGTTTCAACGGCTGGGCGTGGTGAATACGGTGGCGTTCAATGTGCCGGTGAAGGAGTTGGGGTGACGAGCCGGAGGCACTTCACAACCTAAGGTTCGACGAGCCTGCGATTCTGTGGCGATCACTCTATCCATGGCGACTGATCGATACCCAGCGATCAACCAAAGCCACTCGGAAGGCGTCCCGAAATGCAAGATTAGAGCGAAAGACTGCCGTGCTGTTCCCGTGTCCTCAAGTCGGTAGTTGCCGGAAATCGCCTCGCGACGCCATCGGTGAATGTGTCATACAATTCCAGCCAAGCGAATTCTCCGCAGGAAGCCCACAATAGAACCCCAGCAATCTGTCCATCCGGATAGACAGCCAACGCATCGGCAAGCATTTGCAGCTGCGCCTTGAATGGTTTGGCATCTCCGAAGAGCAACCCGGCGCACACGCTGCAACATGGCCTCGCTTGCAACTCATCGAGGGCCTTGGCTCGAGAGGCCGAGACATCGCCTACAGCGGCATTCTCAAGCAGCCACCGAAGAACCTGAACTTCATCCTCGGTAATGGCCCGCCCATTCACGTTCATTACTGCTCCAATTTCGTCATCGTCGACAACGCCTTCCACCTCGGGTGAGATCGGAAGAGGCCAGATGTTCAGTGAGGGTGATTTCGGAGCTAGGGGAGCTTGTCACCCTTCGCTACCTGACCCCGAAGCAGAAAGGTCTTGGCCAGCGCACCACGGCCGCAGATCTTGAAGGATCCAAAGTCCTTGTACCAGTCGCCTTCTGGAACCTCGGGCTTGGTCTCGACCCACAGCCGCAGTTGGTTCAAATCGGCGATGCTGATCGCCCGGTCTCCCATCCGGTCAATCAGGTGCTGCCTGACACCCGCCGGAAAATTCTCCCAACGCTCGATCTTGGGCATCAACCGCCAAAGACCATGCGGCCCAATTGGTCACCCAGGCGCTTAGCCGCATCAGGGTTGCTCTCGCTACGGAAGCGCTCGGCGAGTTCGAAAAACTCCTGTTGCTTCCTTTTCTCGGCTTCAATACCGTTTTCGATCAATTCGACCAACATGCGGGTCGCGCTGAGCTTTCGCGACTTCGCCATGATGCGGACTTGCGATGCCACTTTGACAGGCAAACTTACACTTTGGCGCACTATCTTTGGTTCGACAGCTCTCATCTCACCATTATGCACCAGTTTGATGCGAAATGATGTTCCAGGGCCATTCGTTTCTCAAGATCCTGGGCAATGGCGTAGTCGTTACCCAAGCTCCAGGAATGGGCGATGCATCAATCGTAACCGTATTTTCCAACGGCGCGGCGATGCGGCAGGAGATCGAATAGCTATTCGATCCAACCCAGTTTGCGCAGTCCAGCGGCAGGTTCCTTATCGTCGAAGGCGATGAATGCTTCCTTTTGGTGGCCGTGTTCGAGCGCAACGGCGTAGGGCGGATCGTTGAACTTGAAAACCTCGCGGAGCTTGGCGGTGTCCGTAGTGACGGGCGCTTTCAGGCCGGTGTCGTTCAGGAATTGGCCGGCGAATTCGGGCACGCGCGTGGGGATGACGAGGATTTTCGCGTCTTTCCAGGTGTGCTTCTGCAAGTGCTGGGCGGCCTCGAAGCAGTGCATGCATTCGGGGTCGAAGAAGTAGAGGAGGATGCGGCCGTGTTGAAGGGAGTAGGGCTTGCCTTCCACAATGACGCTTTCGGGAGCGGCGAGTCCGCTTTGCTGAAATACGGCGAAGCCGTAGCTGGCGCCCGCGAACACGACGATGGCGGCAAGGACGAGGACAGCGCTCTTGAGGCTGTGCGGACGCGAGGCCCAACGCCAGGCGAAGAACGCGCCCACCAGCATCGCGGCGTCGCCGATAAAGAAGCCGGGGCCGATGCTGCGCTTGAGCCAGGGGAAACAGGAGCAGTCTTCGCCGCGCAGGACGTTGTAATAGGCCGCGACGTAGATCATGAAGACAACCAGTAGGACACCGGCGATCACGGCGCCCCAACGGCGGAAACGGGGCACCAGGAGCAGCGCGGCGGCCAGCGTTTCGGTGACGCCGACGCCGAGAGCAAGGGCGACGCTGAACTGTGCCGGTAGTTGCATCTGCACGATACGGGCGGCCCAACCGAGAGGATCGGTGATTTTCCAGACGCCGGAGGAAAGGAAAAGAAGGCCGAGCAAAACGGCGCTCAGCGCCGACAACCAGGACTTCCACGCGGGCAGGTCTACCGGAGAAGCGTGGAAACCTGGATGTGCAATACTGTCATCCATGAATTTTATTGTAGTGCGCGGCGGGGGGGCCGCGGGGCTTAGCGCGGACGCGGCGGTGGCGCCGTGCCGGTTGCGATGATCGTAGCCCTATTCCTGCTGTTTGCGGCGGCGAGCGAGAGGGTTACCTTGTTCGACGATGTGATCAAGGTGCCGCGGTCACAATGGCGGGCGATCCGGCTCGACCTGCAACAGCGTCCGGCGACGATCGAGGTATCGCACGAGGTGTTGTTGGGCAAGTCAGCGGTTCGCGTCGTGCTGATGACGAGCGAAGACGTGGAACGGTTCAGCAAAGGGCAAAGTCACAGGGTGCTGGCGGCCTCTCCGTTCACAGAAGAAGGTAACTTTCGCTTCTCGGTCACGACGCCCGGGAATTATCAGGTATTGCTGGACAACCGGCTGGAGGGGCGGGGGGCGTCGGAGGTACACGTGAAAATCAGCGTGGCGTTCAACGACAAACTTTCGTTCGCACCGCGAGAGCTCTCTGGGGCCACGCGGCGGCAGGTGGTGTTTTGGAGCTTGAGCGGATTCGCGGCCATTTGCACGCTGTGTGGATGGGCGCTGATTAGCGCGGCTCGTTCGCGAAAAACTCCGCCGCACGATCCACCGTATGTTTGATGTC
>JBDTVQ010000531.1:0-3914 GCA_040007195.1 Acidobacteriota bacterium
ACGCCCGCCGCGCCAGCGTACCCAGAATCTTGTTCACGCACGCCTTACCCGTGTTCGGGTCACAGAGGAGAATCTTCTTGCGGCTCGCCCGCTCGCCCTTCATCGCAAACGGCCCAACGAACGTCACCGCGCCGATGTACTTGTTCTTCTTCTGGTCTTTGGCTTCCTTATCGGTGAGCGGCTTCACGAAATCATCGTTCAGAAAGGCCATGCGAAAAACATGATCGCCTTCCGGCAACGTGATCTTGAACTCTTCCACCGACATCGGGTTGAAGTACACCAGCTCGGACGGCTTCGTCTCGACCCACTGCTTGTGGATCATCTTGCCGTCCATCCAGAACGCCATCTCTACCGGCTTGGCATCCTTCGCCCGCTCGCCCGGCAGTTGCACGATGATGTTGTATTCGGCGTCCCAATCCACTTGGTGCGTTAGCTCCACCGTGCTGCGGTCGATCTTGCGCAAGGGCTGCGCCTTGCCGCTGAATTCAAACTCGAGTGGCTTCTTTGGCAGCGGATCGGCGCCAACCGCCCGCGCCGCTATGCGTTCGGCCGCGCGCACATACTTGTCCATCAGCATCGGCGAAATGGTCAACACATCGCCAATGTTGTCGAAGCCGTAGCCCGAATCATCAGTCGGAAAATCTTTCTCGGCCCGGAAGTCCACGCTCAACAAATCGCGGATCGTGTTCGAATACTCGTTCCGGTTCAACCGCCGCGCCGTCACGCGCCCTGGATCCGGCTGGACTTTGCGGTCCGCCTTTTCGAACTCGCTTTCCATGTAAGCGGTGAAGCTGTCGATCTGCTCCTGAGTCAGCTTGGGTGCTTCCTTCGGCGGCATTTCGCCCGATCGCACCTTGGCCACGATTTTTTCCCAGGCTTCCCGATACTCTGTGATCGAGGCGGAATGCGTAAACGGAGCGATGTTCAAGCCACCCGAAGCTAGCCTATCGTTATGACAGGCAAAGCATTTACGGTTCAGCATCGGCTTCACCGTCTGGTCGAATGCGGGATCGGGTTTTTGCTGGGCGAACGCGCTAAGTCCGACAAGGGACACAACAATCGCGCTGCACCAAATGCGATGAGACATACGAGGCCCTACTATAGAAAACGCTTTCTTCCCAAAAGATGTTACACCGAATCGATCACTGCTATAAATAGGGTCGATGATTCTGCCGCGCCGACTTTTCCTTCAGGCTGCCGCCACGCTCCCCATCACCGCCCAATCTTCGCCCCGGCCGCCCACCTCGATAGCACCCGACTTTCGACACATTTCGACAGGGCGCCAGATTCCCGACGAAGGCTACTGCGACCAACCCTACATCGTCATCCTTCCCGACCGCACTTGGCTCTGCGTGATGACCACCGGCCGCGGCGTCGAAGGCGAATCCGGCCAACACATTGTTTCCATTCGCTCCACCGACCAGGGCCGCACCTGGTCGCGTTTTGCCGACATCGAACCCGCGACCGGACCGGAGGCTTCCTGGGTCATGCCCCTGCTCACCCCATCGGGCCGCGTTTACGCCTTCTATACCTACAACAAGGAAAACCTCCGTCTAGTCCGCAGCAACAATGAAAAAATAGGCCGCCGCGTCGACACGATGGGCTCCTACATGTTTAAGTACTCCGACGATGGCGGGCAGTCGTGGTCGAAAGAGCGGTACGAAATCCCCATGCGAAATATGAGGATCGACCGCGAAAACGACTACGCTGGCAGCCTCCGCTTCTTCTGGGGCGTCGGCAAACCGATCACCCTCCGCAACGGATCGGCCATCTTCGGCTTCGCCAAGGTCGGCCGTTGGGGCAACCCCGGCTCTATGATCGAGTCCCAGGGCTGCTTCCTCAAATCGGAGAACATCCTCACCGAGCGCGACCCGGCGAAGATTCGATGGCAGTTACTCCCCGACGGCGACGAAGGGCTCCGTGCCCCCAAGGGCCCCGTTTCCGACGAAGCGAACCCAACCGAGCTCTCCGACGGCTCCCTCTACGCCACCTACCGCACCATCGACGGCTATCTCTGCCACGCCTACTCCCGCGACGGCGGCAAAACATGGACGCCGCCCGCCTACGCCGTCCACTCGCCAACTGACCCCCGCCCGCTGAAGCACCCCCGCGCCGCAAACTTCGTCCGCCGCTTTTCCAACGGCAAGTACCTCCTGTGGTTCCACAACCACGGCGGTGAGGCGATGGTCGCCTCCGAAAACTGGCAATACTACACTGGTCGGAATCCCGGCTGGATCTGCGGCGGCATCGAGAAGAACGGCTTCATCCACTGGTCCGAGCCCGAAATCCTGCTCTACGACAACGACCCCGCTGTCCGCATCTCGTACCCCGACTTCATCGAAGACAACGGCCGCTACTTCATCAGCGAAACGCAGAAAACCATCGCCCGCGTCCACGAAATCCCGAAGTCTCTGCTCAACGCCGTCTGGACACAAAACGAAGCCAAGGCCATTGCCTCACCGTCCCAGCCGCTGACTGAAGGCATCCCCTGCTCCCCGCCCGCCAGCTTCACGCTCGATTTCTGGGTGAGCTTTCGCGAACTCACACCGGGCCAAAAGCTTTTGGAAACCCGCGGCGTCACGCTCGAAACGTCAAACCGCTCCAGCCTCATCCTCACTCTCCGGGACGGCGCCCGCACCATCACCGCCGAATCCGACGCTGGAACCCATCCTGGCACTCTCGGCGTCAACCGCTGGCATCACGTCTCCTGCATCGTTGACGGCGGGCCCAAAATCGTCAGCTTCGTGGTCGACGGCATTTTCAACGATGGCGGGCCGGTTCGCGATGCCGGTTGGACCCGCTTCGACCCAGCCTTCGACGCCCCGGATCCGGGCCCGGTCAGGTCGGTAACCGGATTCAACGGGCAACTCGGTCCCGTGCGCCTCTACCCCCGCGCGCTTCTCACCTCGGAAGCCGTTGGCAACTTCCACGCTGGCCGCCGCTAGCCTATTTGCGTCCCCAAAAAATCTGCGTAAACCCCAGCTTCCGCCCAAACGCTTGGGGCGAAATCCGTTCCACCACCTCCGCCGCACGCGCCGCCATGTGGGCCGGCAACTGGCCAAAGTAACTGCAGATTCCCCGCAACGGCCACTCACCGCCATACTGCGTGAACTCCACGTCCACCTCACGAAATCCCGCCTTGCGCATGGTGGCCTCAAGCACATTGCTTGGGATGCTCTGGTCGTAGATGTCGCCGCGCTCCTGGTGCTCGGTCGACGGCGCCCTCCCCAACAGACGTCGTATCGATTCCGGCGGCTCAGGCGCCCAGAACCCGGCGTTCGGCGTGGTTACCACCAGCCGCCCTCCCTCTTTGAGCCAACAATGAGCCGTTGCAATGGCCGACGCCAGGTCGGGAAAGTGCTCCACGCACTCGGCGCCCACAATCGCATCGAACATTCCCGGTTCGAAGATATGCCGCGACGTCGCGTCGCCCGAAATGTACGCGATCGACTCCGCGTAGTTCGCCCGCCCCCACTCCTGCAACACATCCGAGATGTCCACGCTCACCGCAACCAAATCTGGCCGCCGTTTCAACAGCATCGACGCCAACCATCCCGTGCCCCCCGCCCAATCGAGCACCCAGGCGTCCGGAGGCAGCTCCCGGCACAGTTGCTCCACGACTTTCCCGCGCCCGCGCCGGATATTGTGCTCTCGCACGACGCGCGTCGAAGGCGTCAGCGGCGCCGTCCACCACCCGTCGCCCTTTTCAATGCGGAACGCCGAATATTTGTTGATCGACTCCCGCAGCTTCTCGGCTTCCGGCGTCCGCGTGGCGTGTTGCACGCGGCGCGGTTGTCCTGGCTGCAGTAGTTGAACAATCTCGCGCCGCGTAATGGACATGATCATGACTATCCCTACCGACTTCAGTGCGTTGAGCCGCTTCCCGCTCTCACCCTTTCCTTGGCCCTTATCGG
>JBDTVQ010000532.1:0-3912 GCA_040007195.1 Acidobacteriota bacterium
TTCCCTGGAGCGTCGTTTGGGCGCTGCGGGCATTGCCGGAAAAAGACGCGCGAAGTATGCGGCCTTGGCCGCCGGGCATCTCCGTCACCTGGTAACCTTCGGGCACCCTGCGTGCCGGCACGGGAGCGGAACCAGGCTGCACCGGAGGCTGATCGCCGGGAGGACTGTAGGGCTGCTGCGGCGATTGCGTAGCCGGTGCAGCGAATCCGCCGCTCGCGCCGGGTGTCCCGCCGCTTATGCCGGGTGTCCCGCCACCTGCGCTTCCCGCGACAACAGTCCCCCCCGCAACCGGCGTCCCTCTGATCTCACCGCCATCAGACTCCTGCTGCTTTTTCAGGCACGCCGTGCCCAGTAAACCGATCATCACCACAAGTGCGGCTGGTTTTTTCATCCCTGTCTCTCACTTGTTGCAGCGTAGGACGCGGCCGGTTTGCGTCAACAATTCCCTTACAGGCTACAAAGCAAGCTGGCCGTTGTAGACCATATCCTTCAACTTGAACTTCCGCTTCACCTCCAGCGGTCCCATTCGTGTCGCGAATTCGACCTCTTTATCGTCGAGCGTGATGGCGTCGGCACGAGGGAACAGGAACAGATAGCTGTTTTGCCCTGGCTGGGGAGTTTGCACGGTCTCTGGACGAATGGGCTCCTTACCCTTGCGAAGCAACCCGGTTGTCTCTTTCAAGTGCTCGGTCATGCGCTGCATCCGGTCTTGCTGCGCTCCGCCAGGAACTGCACCGGCCCCTCCACCCGCTCCCCCTCCACGCGGAGGGCCAATCAACGCCACTGCATAGTGCGACTCCTGCCGCTCCAGAAATTCCTTGGCCTGCGGCGACGTATCCGCTTCCTTCCCCATTCGCGACCGGACGATTGCCTGCTTCAAAGGGAGTGAACTCATCCAGCGCACGGTGAACGTCATCGGCTGCATTCCGCCCCCTCCACCCATGCCTCCTCCGCCCCGGCGTCCACCGCCGCCACCCATCCCGCCACCACCACCACCCATCCCGCCACCTCCGCCACCACCGGGGCCGCTAAGCTGCCCCGTCGGGTCGTCACCACCGCCCATGCCGCCGCCCGCGCCGCCCATACCGCCTCCTGGACCGCCCATGCCGCCGCCTCCAGGCGAAACTTGCACCTTCTGTGCCCACGGCGAATCGCTCAGCAACTTGGCGATATCCTTCTCGTCCCAGGTCGCCGGGTCCTTCGTCCATACTTCGGCACCTTGCAGGTAAACGCCGCGCAGGCAAACGCCGCCCAGCAGAGCGAATGACATTCGTCGGGTGAATTCCATGGCAAAGATAATACTGCAATCGCTAGCGAATCGTTTCGCCGGAACGAAGCCACCAGGCGCTTTCGTGTTTCGTGAAGCCCACGCGCGGATAGTAGTCTACGGCCTTGGGCGCTGCGAGCAGGATCAGCGAGGCTTGCGGTGCGGCTTCCTGCGTCCGCCGCATTAATTCCTTCCCAATGCCCTGCTTCTGATACGTCTCGCGCACGGCCAGATCGGACAAGTACGTGCAATAGACGCCATCCGTCACCGAACGGGCGATGCCAACGAGCACTTCCCCGTCCCAGGCAGTGATCACCAGGTTCGCGTTCGCCAGCATCTGACCCATGCGATCGCGGTCACCCACGGGCCGCCGTTCGCCAAGCGTGGAGGCAACATACAACTCGATCACCTGATCGAGGTCAAGGTCGTTTCCCGTTCGATAGTGCATGTGAATCATCATCGCGCAGCCCAACCTGAGACATCTCTCGTTCCCTCTCCCGCATCCATTGCCATCCCGCTGCTTCTCGCTGGCACCAGTGAAATCCAGCGGCTAAGGTCGGCAAAATCGCCATTCGCTCAATGGACGTGTCCGCGCCTGCCGTATTTCTACGATCGCTCAACGAGGATTACGAATAGCGCGACACGGTTCGGAAACCGTCCTGCCGGCAGGCTCGATCTTGCTAAACTAGTCGTTTATCCCGCCCTCTCCAGGGTCCCTTTCAGGAGTCATCATGGCAAAGCGAATCGGTATTCTTACCGGCGGAGGAGACGTTCCGGGTCTCAACTCCGTCATCAAAGGCGTCACTTACCGGGCATCGGAAGCCGGCTACGAAGTCACCGGTATTCGCCGTGGGTGGGAAGGCTTGACCCATGTAAATCTCGCCGACCCAGGCTCGCGCAACCGCTATGTTTTAGGGCTCACTCGCGAAAACACGCGCACCATTGACCGCACCGGCGGTACCTTTCTGCATTCCTCGAGAACCAATCCGGTGAAGATGAAGGCTTTGCCGCCCTTCCTGCAGGGGCAGGAGTTTCCTTGGAAAGAAACTGAGAAGGATGGCAGGAAATCCGTCACCTATGACGTCACCGAACAGGTGAAGAAGAACTTGAAAGAGCTAAACGTCGACCATCTGGTAGCCATCGGTGGCGACGATACTCTTTCCTATGCCGCTCACCTGAATCGGGCCGGCGTTCCCGTCATCGCCATCCCTAAGACGATGGATAACGATGTGCGCAACACCGAATACTGCATCGGATTTTCCACCGCCATCACCCGGGCCATGGACGCAATCAATCGCCAGCGCTCCACCGTCGGATCGCACGAACGCATCGGCGTATTCCGCGTCTTCGGCCGCGATGCCGGCTACACTTCGCTCTATACGGCTTTTGTCACCAGCGTCCGCTGCGCGATTCCCGAATTTAAGTTCGATCTCGACAAGATGATCGACCTGCTCGTCAACGACAAGCGCAACAACCCCTCCAACTATTCGCTCGCCGTGCTGAGCGAGGGCGCCGAATGGCAGGGTTACGAAGTACAGCACTACGGCGCCGAAGACGCCTACGGACATCGCAAGAAGATGAACGTCGGCGAAGCGTTCTCCGATAAAGTGAAGGCCGCCACCGGCGAAGAGACGATCGTCAGCGACCTCACCTACGACCTTCGATCGGGTGAAGCGGATTTTGTCGACAAGATGGTTGCCTCGACGTTTGCCGGGATGGCATTCGATTGTATCTGTGAAGGTAAGTCGGGCCTGATGACTTCCATCGTGAACGGTTGCTACGCCCTGTCGGAGATCCCCGACCCGCGCCTCGGGCCGCGCAGAGTGGACATCGAAACGATGTATAACACCGAGCGTTACCGGCCCACTTACAACCACAAACTGGGACTGCCCATCTTCCTTACCAAGGCCTGAGTCTGCCGGGTGGCGTTGATTCACTCACTGATCCGGAAATTCCGGCGCAAGGGTGCGGCCTCGGCCGCCGTGCCCGCGCCGTTGACGCCGGACCTGGAACGCACGATTCGGAACTCGTTTGAGGCAGCGGCCGCCGACGAAGAGCATTTCCCTTCGACCATCGACCCGCGGATCGAACACGTGCGGCTTCTTGTGCGCGAGTTCTCCTCGTTTACTGGCCCGCTGATCGCCGACATCGGATCGGGCAAAGGCCGTTTTGCGCGCGTACTCGCGGATGAAATTCCCGGCGCCAGGCTCGCATGCTCGGACGTTTCGCTCAACATGCTGGCCCATGTGCGCCCACCGCTCTCGGCCTGCGCGGCTTCGATGATCGCCCTTCCATTTCGCGACGGCGGCTTCGACGCCGCCTACGCCACCGAATCGCTCGAACACGCCGTTGACATTTCCGCCGCCGTCGCAGAGATTTGCCGCATCGTACGCCCCGGCGGCCGGATCGTCATCATCGACAAGAATAAGGAGCACTGGGGCAAGCTCAAAACACCGGAATGGGAGCGCTGGTTCACGCGCGCCGAATTGGAGCAGCTTCTCTCTAGACACTGCCGGAGCGTTCGTTCGCAGTACATCTCTTACTGGGAAGACGTCGAGCCCGACGGCATGTTCCTTGCCTGGGTTGCCGAGCGCTAGCCCGCATATCTCACCAGAACCGAGGGGCGGGGGGCCAAGTGTCAATCG
>JBDTVQ010000533.1:0-3878 GCA_040007195.1 Acidobacteriota bacterium
AATAACGGTCGTGGCTGATGACGACCGAGGCGAAGGAAGAGTTAATGAGAAGCTGTTCGAGCCACTCAATGCCCGCGAGGTCGAGATGGTTGGTGGGCTCGTCGAGCAGCAGAACATCTGGATTGAGCGCGAGCGATTCCGCAATAGCAAGCCGCTTGCGCCAGCCGCCGGAAAGCTTCGCGGCTTCGGCCGAGAAGTCATCGAATCCCGCCCGTCCCAGCGTGCGCACGATGTTCGCCTCATGCTCCTCGGGCGGAATCGGCGAGGCGGCAAGGGCTTTCTCCATGCGTTCGCGAATGGTCACGCCAGGTTCGAAAATCGAATCCTGCGTTACGTAAGCCATGCGCGCTTTCTTGCGGAAAGCGACTTCACCGCTATCGGGCAAGAGATCGCCGGCGAGAATCTTGAGCAGCGTGGATTTGCCCGATCCGTTGGGACCGATTAAACCAATGCGTTCGCCTTCCTCGCAGGTGAAGGAAATGTCGTCAAAGAGGGGAGCAGTGCCGAATGCCTTCGTCAGCTCCTTTGCGTTCAGAATTAGGGCCAAGTAACCATTGTACGGGCCGCGCTTGCCCTACTTCAGCGTGCGCATATGCGCGATGAGGTTGTCGAGGTCGGAATCCGTGAGAGATTTGGCCAGCATCTTGTGCGGTGCGGCCTCTTTGAACTCCTTCAACAGGTCGGCGTCCTTGGCCTTTTGAACCTCCGCGCTGCCAAGCACGGGGAGCTTGTCGCCGAACTTCTTCTTCATCGCTGGGGCTCCAGCACCATCGGCACCGTGACACATTACGCACTTCTTGGCGAAGAGCGCCTTCCCTTTGGCGGCATCGCCGGCGCCCGCCAGTGTCATCGAAATGCCAAAGAGCCCTAATGCTGCAACGGAAATGAATCGTTTCATCGATCCTCCTTGGTCCAGCGGAGCCGGGCCTCTCATAGAAGGATGTGCACGTGGAGTGCCAGAACGTCACCCCCACCATTGCTCGCCCGCGGCCAAGTGCGCTTTGCACGTGTCCGGGTTGAGTTCAATGCCCAGGCCGGGGCGGTCATGGACTTCGACATAGCCCTGCTTGATATAGCCGTTGGGCAGCACCAGCACCTCGTCCATCCAGCCGGCCTGTCCGGTGACGGTTTCGACGCACATAAAGTCGCGAATGGAGGCTCCCCATTGCGCGTTGGCGTAGGTGTTCACCTGCGAGCCGGTGTTGTGCGTGGCCATCGGCAGGTTGTAAACTTCGGCAAAATCGGCGATGCGCTTGGTTTCGAGGAAGCCGCCGGAGTTGCGCAGGTCGGGATGAAGAATGTCGCAGCCCTGATTGATGATGAAATCCTTGAAGCCCTGGCGGCGGGCGATATTTTCACCAGTGCAGACGGGCACCTTCGAACTTTCGCACAGACGCGACCACGAGCTTGTGTATTCGACACCGAGCGCGTCTTCAAACCACAGCGGCTTGATCGATTCGACGGCCTGCGCAATTTGGATGGCGGTGCGGAGATCGTATTCCCAGTGGCAGTGGACCATGATGTCGTGGTCCCATCCGATCGCCTCTCGGCAATTCTCGAAGCCCTGCTGCAAGTTGACAAGCTCGCGCGTAGTGAGAATGCGATTGGCGAGGTCGCGTGCATTGTCGTTCGAGGGGCGGGTGTGGGGAAAGCCGAACTTGTGCGCAGTGAAACCGGCAGGGTCGGCCTTCACCTTCGCGGCCCAATCTTTACACGAGGCTTTGTCCAGCATGTTGCGCGGCGCGGCGTGATCGTAGATGCGCGTGCGCGGGCGGAAGCGGCCGCCGAGCAGCACGGACGACGGCTGGTTGAGGATCTTGCCGGCGAGGTCCCACAAAGCCATGTCGATGGCGGAGGCCGCGCGCATGAAGCCGTGCGCTGAGCCGTCGGTGCGCGTCCCGGACAGATTGGAGGCGCCGAGGCCAAGGTTCGTGTAGATGGTGTCGATCTCCAGCGGGTCTTTGCCGATGAGCCACGGCTTCAGCGAAAGGATCTGCTCTTTCACGCCGACCCCCGGCGTGCCGTATGCTTCGGCGATGCCAAAGGCGCCGTTGTCGGCGATGATCTTCACCAGGACATAGGTGCGACCGCCCTGCAGCGTCATCGTCTGCACGTCACGAATCTTGACCCGTCCCTTCTCTCCCGCGGCGAGTGCGTGGAAGTGATTCAGGAAGGGCGCTGCGGTCGCGGCAGCAAGGAACTGGCGGCGTGAAATCGGCATGATGTGGGCGAGACTATCACACTCGCCGATGGCTTCACCGCAGTCCTGCGATGAGCAACAGCGACACGGCAATGGACAGCGCCATGGCGCGAAAGCCGATTGTGCGCAAGGGCGTGGTTAGCGATTCCGGCGAGCGCAGCGTGAGTAACTCATACGCATGTACGGCGGCCGGAAGCAGCATGGCGATGTTGAGCCACGGGCTGATTGGATAGGCGAGCACCGCTAGCGGAAGCAAGAGCGCCTGCGCGGCCACGGCGGCGCGGAAGAATTCCACGGTTTCCGGCTTGCTGGTTTTCGCGGCAATACGAGCTTCCAACAGCGCGTGAACGACGAGAATTCCCGCCGCGGCTTGCGCGGCCGAGAGCAGCCACAGCCACCACGCCCATGGCGCCAACCCGTCGTTGAGGGAAAGAATCCCCGCCAGGCCGGTTGAAGTGAGCCCGACGGAACTGACGCACTGCAGCCAAATCGAACGCTGACGGTTGCGGATGGTCATCCACAAAGCGTAGGCGGTGAGAACCACGGAGCCTGCGGCGAATGCGTATAGCCAGCGGCGTTGCCAACGCAATAAAAGGATCCCACCGTTCAGCAGGATGAATGGAATGAGAATGGCAAGCCAGCGCTTGGCCATCTGAGCTTCCGGATGCGGATCGCGCCAGACCCAGCGCTGGCGGCAGAGTACGACCAATGGCTCGCGCACCAGAAAGATCGCGGCCGCGACTATCGCGGTCGGAATGAACGACCAATGCCAGTGCCCCACGATGGGAAGCGCGCAGATGAGCGGCTGCACGAGCATGGAGATAGCGCCGTGCTCGCGGGGCCACAATGTTGGCGGCGATTCTGGTCTGCGCGGGGGTTGCATGGCATGGTCAGAGCGTTGCAGCGGCTTCGGCGGCGGCCAGCAAATAGCGGGCGATGGAATCGTAGGGCGCGATGGGATCGGGCGTGGGCTGGTTGTGGACGAGCTTCCACTGCGCCAGCGCGTCCGCGCCACGGGCGGCGGGGACAACTTGAATGCGGACCAGTTTCCACGCGGCGGCGAGCGAGAGCAGGTCGGTGGCAGCGGGCCGCACGGATTGCGCGCACGAAGACAGTGGTTCGTAATCGGGCTGCATCGGCTCCAGCGCTTCGAGTACATCGGCGATCGCGAGGAGGGCATCAGACGGCACGGGCGGCCGAACCGGCAAGCTGCGAGCGGCGCGCAGCACGAGCCCCGGCTGGCGGCGTGTCATGCCGTATCGCGCCAGGAACGATGCCGACTCGGGGCCCTCCGCCGAATCGACAGCGTTTGTCACGTAGCGTTCGAACAGAGGATTGGGACGCGCGTCCTGCAGGAGGAGCACGGCGAGGGCGATGGTGTCGTCGTGGGTCTGCGCGTTCGCGAGGTGATGTTTTGCCCAGGTCTCGACGAAATCCGTGTAGAGCGGATACTTTGTGCGCTGATAGAGGCGCATGAGTGCGAGCATGAGCATTCCTTCGGGCGGCGCAAACGGAAGGGCGGCCGGAGATGCTTCAATGACGCGATCGGCTGCGGCGCGCCAGCGATCCTCAAACGGGTCGGCTGCGCGAAGAAGCGGCGAGGCGGTGAGTGTGAGGAGCGTGCGCCGGGTCACTTCTGGCCATAGTAAGCCGCTGGACCGTGCTTCCGCAGAAAGTG
>JBDTVQ010000534.1:0-3868 GCA_040007195.1 Acidobacteriota bacterium
CGCGGCGAGTTGCGGCGCCAGTTTGGACGCGAGCTCAAATTCGCGGCGCGCTTCGATCAACTTGCCGTCGAGCTTGTAGAGAGTTCCGAGGTTGTAATGAGTGACCGGCTCATCGTTGACCAGCCGCGCCATCTGTTCGAGTTGTTGGCGGGCCTTGTCGTAGTCGCCGGCCTTTTTGTATTGAATGCCAAGGTTGAACCACGTGTGCGGAATCGCCGGGGCCTGTTCTTGCGCACGCTTCAGTTCCGCCACTCCCGCTTCGGTTTTGCCCGCGGCTAGCAAGGCGATGCCGAAATTGACGCGATCCTCGACCGTTGAGGAGGGCTCCGCGACTGCCTTTCGAAACTCTTCTGCCGCAAGCTCGTGAGTAGTAGGGTTCTCGAAGAACGCTTTGCCGAGATTGCGGTGGCGAGCCAGTTGGTCATTCGCTCCTCCGCCTGTCTGGCCGAGCGAGAGAGCCAGCAACAAAAGCAAGCATAAGGCGGTGCGAACTAGCTGCGGCATCGGCGGACGGCTTCCTTCCATCCTTCATACAGATGCTCGCGCACGCCGGCAGGCATTGTTGGCTCGAAGATTCTTTCCGCGCGCCAGAACTGTTCGACCTCATCGGTGCCGCTCCAGAAACCGACGGCAAGCCCGGCGAGATAGGCCGCGCCGAGTGCGGTGGTTTCGATGTCGGCGGGACGAACAATGGGCCGGCCCAGAATATCGGCTTGGAACTGCATGAGGAATTGATTGGCGGTTGCTCCACCGTCGACACGTAATTCGGTGAGGGGTTGGCCGGAGTCGGCCTCCATCGCTTCGACGAGTTCGCGCGTCTGGTAGGCGATGCTCTCGAGCGCTGCGCGAACGATGTGAGCGCGAGAGGCGCCGCGGGTCAGGCCGCAAATGAGGCCTCGCGCGTTGGCGTCCCAATGCGGCGCACCCATGCCGACGAAAGCCGGTACCAGATAGACGCCGGCCGTATCTGCGACGGAGGTTGCCACGGCTTCGCTTTCGGCCGCGGAGGAGATCAGCCCGAGCCCGTCGCGCAACCATTGCACGGCAGCGCCAGCAACGAAGACGGCGCCTTCGATGGCGAATTGCGCGGCGGCACCGGTTTGCGCCGCGCGCGTAGTCAGAAGTTTGTGCGACGAAACCGGCTGCTTGCCGCCGGTGTGGAGCAGCGCGAAGCAGCCGGTTCCATACGTGTTCTTCGAGAGGCCGGCCCGGAAGCAGGCCTGTCCGAAGAGTGCAGCCTGCTGATCTCCCGCGATGCCGGCGATTGGAATCTCCGCGCCGAGGTGCGATGAGACGGCCGAGCCGACGACGTCGCTCGACCGTACAATCTTGGGCAGCAGCACCCGCGGGACTTCGAGCAACGACAGCAACTCATCGTCCCATTCGCCAGTGGCGATGTTCATGAGCATCGTGCGCGACGCGTTCGAGACATCGGTCGCGTGCACGGCTCCACCGGTGAGCTTCCAAATAAGCCAAGTGTCGATGTTGCCGAACAGCAGGTCGCCAGCATTGGCCCGGTCGCGCGCGCCGGGAACGTTCTCGAGGATCCAGCGAATCTTACTGCCGGAGAAGTAAGCGTCCACGACGAGACCGGTTTTGGCGGTAATCGCCGGGCCCGATTTCGCCGCCAGTTGCTGGCAGTATTCAGCTGTGCGGCGGCATTGCCAGACGATGGCAGGGGCGATGGGTTCGCCCGTGGCACGGTCCCAAAGTACCGTGGTCTCGCGCTGGTTGGTGATGCCTATGGCGGAGACATCGGAGGCCTTTACGCCCGCTGCCTGCAAGGTGCGGCGGGCGGCATCGAGTTGCTGCTCCCAGATGCCCAACGCGCCCTGTTCGACCCATCCAGCGCGCGGGTAATTGCACTCGATGGGGTTGGACTCCATGGCGACGCGGCGGCCTTCGCGATCATAGAGCGCGGCTCGCGCGCTGGTAGTGCCTTCGTCGAGAGAAAGAATGTATTGAGGCATTTCGGGTACCTGCGAATTATAATGGAATGAGTCACATGTTCTTTCGCCGCGAGAAACCACACGTGCTCAGTTTCACTGAGCGAATCGATCAGGCACGCTCCGCGGGGTTCCAAACCTCCGCCGGAGCGCAGGGTGCCACGCGGGTGAGCCGCAATGGAATTGCCGCCGACGTTCGCGAATCGGGCGACGGAATGCCCGATATCTCGGCTGTGGGCGCCTTGATCGGCGATGAGATCGGACCGCTGGTCGAGTTGGGTTTCCAGAAAATTTGGCAGACGGCGTCCGGGAAGCAATTGCCCGCCACTAACGTTCATCTGAAAGCCTTGCATGCTTTCACGGAAGACCTGCGCGAAGCGATGGGATTGACGAGCCTCTATAACGAAGGCCTGGGCACCGTGAATCAGCAGCATCTCTATGATCGCGTGGTCGATCGCGACGTGAAGCGCGCAAAGAAGCCCTGGGAAGTAGCGCTCCGCAACTAGCGGGCGCTTCCGCGCCGATCCTTTACGTAGCGGGCAACCGTCCCCACAGTCTCCAGCCAAATGCCGTTTGCGGGATCCTTTGCGTAGGCGAGGAACTGATCGAGCACTGCGGCTGCGGTGGTCTGCTTCCCGGCCGGGCCGATTTCGTGGCCGGCGAACACGAGCCATGCACCGGTTTGCGCCGCGGTGTTTACGGCCTGCTTCATTTGCTCCATGGACATGCCATCCGATTCAACACCGAGAAGCTGAGCGAGATCGCAATAGGCCGGATCGTTAGCCGCTTCGTCGCGGAATCCCCGTCCCGAGAGGAAACGCTTGGCCACAAGTGGCACGGTGCTCAACGTGCTCTCACCCCGCCCGATGTATTTTGAACCGCAGGGATAGGCGAAGCTGATTGCTTTTACACCGAGCATCTGTTCGATCGCACGGTTCGCTGTATCCAGTTCGGCGCCCCACTTGGCGGCCGAGTACTCTTCGAGGGCTTTCTTCCGCGACCAGGGAAAGTTGCCCGAGCACGGGTGAGAATCCGAGTGGTTGCCGATTTCGTGCCCGTCCTTCACCGCGCGCTTCCAGCCGTCGAGTTGCTTCTCCATGCTGCGCGGATTTACGTACAGCGTGACTTTAGCCGCATGCTTGGCGAAGATGTCGAGACCGGTGACGACCTGGCTGGCGCGGGCGTCGTCAAACGAGAGGCTCACCGCCACACGCTTGCCTTCCGGCCACGCGAATGTGCTCTGGCCGGATAGGTGGATCGGCACCGCAAGCAGCGCGAGGAGAACGAATGCGCAAAGACCATTCATGCGGTCGATGCTACCACTTCGGTCCGAAACCACACGGGCGCGTAATTCACGCCGGTCGAATTTTTTCCTGCAGTTGCGCGAACCAGGGATCGGATCGTACCACGATCAATTTTCCGTAGGTTGACGCCCGTTCCGGCCAAATAGGTGATTGCCGACTTCGTGGAAGTTTTTCTGTTGCTCTAGACGCGGGTGAAGATTGAGTCGCTGAGCGTGCCCGTGCTGTCGGAGAAAGCCTCCTGCCCAATGCCGAGCGAATGCAGAATGCTCAGGTGGACATTCGACATGCGCGTGCCATCCTTGCGCCAGTATGTACCGTGTTTGAGGCCCATGTTGCCGCCGCCGGCGATCATCGTGGGCAGGTTCAGGGGATTATGCGTCGTGCTGGCCCCGCTACCGAAGAGCACGATCGTGTTGTCGAGCACGGTCCCGCTGCGGTCCTGGTAGCTGTTCATGCGCGTGAAGAAATGCGCCAGTTGGTTGCTCAGGAACAAGTCGTACTTTGCGAACTGCGTCTGGCCTTCCTTGTCAGTGGCGTGCGACAGATTATGATGCGTCTTCGACAGTCCCAGCTTGAGCGGAAACGTATCGCTGATGCCCATGCCGTCTTCGCGATTGA
>JBDTVQ010000535.1:0-3861 GCA_040007195.1 Acidobacteriota bacterium
GGGCCAGGCTGGGGGGAGGGAGGAACTCCCCCCACCCTTCGGGCCATGTCGGCAAGGTCGGAGACGGCCATGACGACATCGCCAAAGCGGACCTGATCGCCGGAGGAGACGGTCTCTTGCGAGATGCGTACGGCCTCGCCGGCGCGAAGGATAAAGGTTCCATTGCTGGATTGGCAATCGGTGAGAAAGAGACGGCCCCCGTCGAGCAGTTCGACCTGGGCGTGTTTGCGGCTCACCGAAGAGTCCGCTATGGGGATGTCGGCGCCGCGATCGCGGCCGATAATAAAGGATTTAAACGCCATGGGTTCCCTCGCGGAGGGAAACCACGGGCAAGGACATCCCTCCGGCACCCACTAGTGATGCCGGAGGGCAGAATATCACGAAGATGGCCCGGCGGTGCAGTTAGACGCGTACTGGTTCGGAAATGTGGCGGACCGCATCTGCCGTCTGGCGGGGATCGTCATTACGCATGGCGACATCGGCCTGGGCGATGATGCCCTTCAGCCTCCCGTCGCGATCGACCACCAGAATGCGGCGGATCTGGTGCTGCTCCATGGCCTGGATGGCATCGTCCAAATCGTCGGTGGTGGAGCAGGTAACCGGCCGGCGCGTCATCACCTGCTCGGCGCGCGTGCCTTCCGGCTCCCGGCCTTCCGCTACTACTTTCAGGGCAAGATCGCGATCGGTGACGATGCCGATCAGCTTCTTCGACTGGCCATCTTCGCAGACGGGAATGGAGCCGACGTCCTCATCTTTCATCAGGGTGGCGATGCGGGCTACGTTGTCATGTGGCGTGCAGCACGCCGGATTGGCAGTCATTGTGTCTTGGCATTTCATGGGCTTGTGCTTCCTTTCCGTGTTCAATGACGTTTGAAGTATTGAATCTCTCGCTCGTGCTGCTGTGCGGCCTCACGAGTGCCAAAGGTGCCTAGATTGCGGCGTTTGCCGGTTTTGGCATCCTTCTTGCGCGAGTAGAGACGGTATTCGCCCGATTTGAGCTTGCGAATCATGGCTGGCCTCGGAGGGGAGAAACGTGGGAACGGGGGAAAGGTTTCAGGAATCCACACGCCATCTCGCCGTGGCTTGCGCAAGCATCGCCGCCACATTCGCGGAATCGACGTTTAGCCCAAGAAATGCAAGTGCTTCGTACGTGAGCGCCTCGGCCTGGGTGGACTCAATCGCAGCCGCCTTCGTTTGCTTGCTGAGCTTCTGCCCTGCCGCGTTGACGACTACCGGCATGTGGAGATGGCGCGGCGGCGTGTTGCCCAGTGCCCGGTGCAGCGCGATCTGGCGTGCGGTGGAGTCAAGCAGATCTGCGCCGCGGACGACATCGGTAACACCCTGTGCCGCATCGTCGACGACGACGGCGAGTTGATAGGCGAAATAGCCATCGGCGCGCAGGAGCACCACGTCGCCGCAGGTCTCTTCGAGGCGCTCTTCGAAGTCCCCAAGACGGCGGTCGTGGAAGACGACCGGTTCTGCGGGAACACGAATGCGCCAGGAACGCGCGGGGCGGCCGGAGGTGCCGTTGCGGCAGGTGCCGGGATAGCGGTCTCCCTCAATATCCTTGCGCGAGCAGGCGCAGCCAAAGACGTGGCCCTCACGCTTGAGTAGATCGAGCGCCGCCGCGTAGGCCTCTTTGCGTTGGCTTTGCACCAGCACCTCACCATCCCAATGCAGGTGGAACGCCTCAAGGGCGCGCAAGATCGCCGTCTCCGCGCGGGGCACGCAGCGCGGTTCGTCGACGTCCTCCATCCGCACTAGCCATTGGCCTCCGGCGGCGCGCGCGTCGAGCCAACTCCCGAGCGCGGCCACAAGCGAGCCAAAGTGCAGCGGACCCGTGGGCGATGGGGCGAAGCGTCCGATGTATGGGCTGGATATACTCAGTCGATTCCATGCTTGCACGATCCTGCTTCTTTCTGATGGCCGCAGCCGCGGCGATGGCGCAAAACGGTCCGCACATGCGCGACTGGAAGCCGCCCGCCAGCGAAAAGCGGTCGGCGCCCACCACGGCGTGCGGCGCGCTGGTGGCGCAGACCGGCTACGAGTTCACAGTCGTCACCGCGACCGAGATGAAAGCGAGTGATAAAAACCCCGCGTACTGCCGCGTTCTCGGAATGGTGCAACCGGAAGTGCGATTCGAGGTCAGCCTGCCTCTGGAATGGAATCGCCGGCTGATTCTATTCGGCAATGGCGGCTATGCGGGCGACAACGTCGAAGCTCCGGGACCATCGGGCAACCGTGATTTCGCGCTTGGCAATGGGTTCGTGGCCGCGCGCACCAACACCGGCCACGACGCGCAAGCCGAGCCGTTGGGCAGCTTCGCCGTGAATCCGCAAAAGCTCTACGACTACTCCTTCCGCTCGTTGCATGTCACCACGGAGACCGCCAAACGCCTCGCGCGGGCTTACTACGGCGCGGCCCCGCAGCGGTCGTATTACTACGGCTGCTCGACTGGCGGGCGCCAGGGCCTGATTCTCGCGCAGCGTTTCCCCAACGATTTCGACGGCATCGTGGCCGGAGCGCCGGTGCTCGACTTTAGCGGCACGATGGTGCAGTACACGGCCATCTCTCAGGCACAGGCGAAGGCCGCGATTCCGTTTCCTAAGTTGAAGCTGCTGGCGGAACGCATCTATGGCATGTGCGACGAGAAGGACGGCGTGAAAGACGGGCTGATCGAAGATCCGCGCAAGTGCGGCTTCACCCCCTCCCGCGATCTACCCAAGTGTGCTGCGTTGGACGACGTCGGCTGCTTCACGGAGGGACAGATCAAGACGCTTGAGACCATGTATTCGCCGGTGGCCGCGAATGGCGTGGCGCGCTATCCGGGCTGGCCAGTGGGAGCCGAGATCGCGGGCCCGAATGGCCGCAGCGGATGGGACCGTTGGCTCATCCACGAACAGGCCGGCGAAACGATCTCGCACTCTTTCGCCGAATCATTCTTCCGCTACCTTGCTTTTCCGAAGAAAGACCCGCAGCTGACGCTCGATCAAGTGGACCTGCCGCGCGACATCCCGCGCCTGGAAAGCATTCACGCCACACTCGATGCGACGAATCCCGACCTCACCGGCTGCCGCGCGCGCAACGGCCGCCTGCTGATGTGGTTCGGTTGGGCCGACCCCGCGCTGAACGCCCAGCGGGCCGTCGACTACTACGAAGAAGTGCGAGCCAAGATGGGGCCGTCGACCCCGGAATTTTTCCGCTTCTACACGATCCCCGGCCTGTTCCATTGCGGCGGCGGCGTGGGTTGCGGCAGCTTCGATCCGCTGGCGGCGGTCATTCGCTGGGTCGAGGAAGGCAAGGCGCCCGAACGGCTGATCACGGCGCGCGTCGAGGGCGGGAAGACGCTGCGCACGCGGCCGATTTGCCCGTATCCACAGGTGGTGAAGTACAAGGGCACCGGCTCTATCGACGACGCGGCGAACTTCGACTGCGTGGCGCCGTAGAGACTACAGCGAATCGATGTACACCTTTTGCGTCTCGCAGTGGCGGCATTGAAACAGGTACGCCGTGGGCCCCTTCTCGCGGTCGAGCGTGTTCATCAGGCGCGTCGCCGCGCCACCTGAGACGCCCATCACCTGCACGATGTAGGTCATGACGTCGCCCTGCCGGCGAATATATTTGCCATTCACTTCGGCCGCGCCGAATGGTTCGACAAAAGCCATGCCATCGTCGCAGCACACCATCCACTGCTCCTGTTGCCACGCGTTGAAACCCGGCGTACGCGTCGTGATCTCCTCGATCGCCTCGTCGCTGATCTCGCCGTCGATGCCTTCCTCGTCCGCGAACGTGGCGTCGAACTTTTTGTGGGCCGAGCCGTCGGCGATGCACCAAGGGCAGAGCGTGTCGTCCAGATCGTCT
>JBDTVQ010000536.1:0-3851 GCA_040007195.1 Acidobacteriota bacterium
TGTAGCCTGTCTACAGAATCCATGCCGCCCAAAGATCCCAAGCTCGAACTGCTGCAAGGTACCCTCGACCTACTCATCCTGCGAACCCTTCGCTCCGGCCCGGCCCACGGGCACGCCATCGCACAACACATCCGTCGAACCTCGGAAGAGGTGCTGCAGGTGGAAACCGGTTCGCTCTACCCGGCCTTGCACCGGCTCGAGGCCCAGGGGTTAATCGATGCAGAATGGGAGCTCTCCGACAAAGGCAAACGGGCGAAGTTCTACAAACTCACGCGGGCCGGGCAGAAGCAATTCACCGCCGAAGAGAATAAGTGGCAGCAGTTGTCCGCTGCCATTGGACGGGTGCTGGCCGGATCGACAGGAGAGACGCCATGAGCGCCTTTCGCCGTCTACTTTCGTGGTTCAGACGCGGCGCGAGCCTGCCGCGGCGCGAAGCCGATCTCAACGAAGAACTGCGGTTTCATCTGGAAGCGGAGGCCGATGAGCGGCGCGAAGCAGGACTGAGCGATCGGGCGGCAGTTGCATCGGCGCGGCGCGACCTGGGCAATCTCAGCCATGTGAAAGAAGAGGCGCGTGCCGCATGGGGTTGGTCGTTCCTCGACGGGCTTGTCCAGGACCTTCGCTTTGGCGCTCGCACTCTCGGGAGCGACAGGACTTTCACTGTTGCGGCCATTCTCTCACTCGCGCTCGGCATTGGCGCGAACACCGCCATCTTCAGCGTGATCCACTCCGTGATGCTGCGCGAACTGCCCATCAAAGACCCGCAACGCCTAGTGCAGATCCGCCAGGGACAGAACGGAGAACTGACGAATCCGATCTGGGAACAGATCCGCGATCATCAGCGGGTGCTCGATGGCACGCTGGCCTACAGCCCGGAGAGATTCGATTTATCCGAAGGCGTCGAACGGGAGGATGCGCAAGGCATCTGGGTGAGCGGTGGATACTTCCACGTGCTCGGTGTTCCGGCAATGATGGGCCGCGTACTCACTTCTGCGGACGATGACCGCCGCTCGGGCTCCGCCTCCAATCAGGTGGCCGTCATTAGCGACCGATTTTGGAAGCGCAAATTCGGTGGCGGAGAGGTAATCGGTAGGACTCTGCGCGTGAACCGGCAAAGATTCGAGATCGTCGGTGTCACACCGCCGTGGTTTCGTGGTCTCGACGCTGACCGCAGCTATGACATCGCCATCCCGCTCGCCGCCGAGCCGCTGATTCGGACTGATCGCAGTGCCCTCGACAATCGCAGTATGTGGTGGCTTTATATACTCGGCCGGCTCAAACCGGGCGCCTCGGTGGAGTCGGCGGGTGCCCAGTTGAGTGCTTTATCCCGTGCGGTATTCGCGGAGACACTGCCCGCTGATTGGTCCAGCGAGACGCAAGCAAACTACCTCAGCTCAAAGCTGACGCTGCGCGGCATTCCTACAGGATTCTCGGAAACCGGCGACCGCTACGAGCGCGGACTGTGGACTCTCATGGGAATTGCCGGACTGGTGTTGCTCATCGCCTGTGCCAATATTGCAAATTTGATGCTGGCTCGAGCCTCGGCCAGGCAACGCGAACTTTCCGTGCGTATGGCCATTGGCGCCCGGCGGCTGCGGGTGCTTCGCCAATTGTTGACGGAGAGTCTGCTACTGGCTGCGCTCGGCTCCGCGGCGGGCTTCTTGTTCGCCATGTGGGGCTCGCGGCTACTGGTAGGAATGTTGTCGGGCCCTGCCAGCGGCGTCGCCATCGACTTATATCCCGATGCGCAGGTGTTGGCCTTCACGATGGGCGTCACCGTCCTCACGGCATTGTTGTTTGGCCTGGCGCCTTCAGTGCGCGCCACGCGCACACAAGCCAATCCGGTAATGAAGGAAAGCAGTCATGGTATTCGCGGGCGTACGTCCCGCGCCGGATTGGGCAAAGCTCTCGTCGCGCTCCAGGTAGCTCTATCGCTCGTGTTGCTCGTCGGCGCTGGCATGTTCCTCGGATCGCTGAGAAAGCTGCTTGCGGTTGACGTGGGCTTCAGTAAAGATAATTTGCTTCTTGTCAGCGCTGATGCCCGCCAGACTGCGATTCCCGACGAACGTCGAGTGGCGGCATTCGACGATGCACTGCAGCGCATTCGCGCCATTCCCGGCGTGGATTCGGCGGCTACGTCGCTGATCACAGCGCTGAGTGGACGAGGCTGGAACGGCCGGCTGGAGGTCGAAGGGTTTGTCCCTCAAACCCCGCGTGACGCCATGGCATTCTTCAACCGCGTTTCGCCTGGCTATTTCCACACGATGCGGACGCCATTGCTGATCGGGCGCGATTTCACGCAGCAGGATCACCTGCACGCACCAGCCGTGGCGATCATTGATGCGTCAAGCGCAGCCAAATTCTTTGGTGGCCGGAACCCGATCGGAAAATCGATCGCTATACGCGGGCCGGCCAAGCGCCCAGCCGAGATCTACGAAGTCGTCGGTGTGGTGAAGGACGTGAAGTATGCCTCGCTCAGCGAAGCAAAGCGTTACTCCGTCTATTTGAGCTCGTTGCAGGACCCGCTGGGCTCGTCGCAGATCAGCTACGAGATACGCGTGCGCGGACTATCGAATGAGGTTGTTCCCGCCGTGCGTGAGGCCTTCGCCGCCGTCGATGCAAACATCTCCATCGGCTTTGGAGACATGGAGTCGCAGGTGGACGAATCAGTCCGGCTGCAACGGCTGGTTGCGCTTCTCTCGGTGGCGTTTGGTGTTCTGGCGCTGGTGCTGGCGATGGTGGGCCTCTACGGCGTCACGTCCTATTCGGTGGCACGGCGGCGTTCTGAAATCGGAATCCGGATGGCTCTCGGTGCACGCGCGGCTTCGGTGGTCTGGCTCGTGCTACGGGGAGTTGCTGTACTGATGCTAATAGGCATCGCACTGGGCCTGTGGGCCTCGATTGCCGCCGGGAAGCTGGTGGAATCGCTGTTGTTCGACGTGAAGCCGAACGACACCTGGCACATCGCCGCAGCCGCATTGACACTCGCGGTGGCCAGCGCGGCGGCAGCCTATTTGCCGGCCCGCCGCGCTTCGCGATTAGATCCTATGGAGGCGCTGCGCGAAGAGTAGCCACAGCGCGCGGTGCTACCAGGGCATGGTGCGTTTAGTAAATTTGCGGCCTTTTTCGGCGGCTTCCTGTCCGCCCGAACCAATCATGACGCCTTCGCGAATCATGTCTTCGACATCGTTCGGCCGCACCGTGTTCAAGAACGCAAGCTTGTTCTTCTTACATGCTGCCAACACACGCGCACGGGCGCCCTTCATGTCGGGATCGAGCTCGGAATTCGGAACGTGGCCGTCGGGCTTGGCCAGCGACAGGCCCATGTCGCCGGGGCCCCACTCCGCGAATCCGATGCCCGGCACGGCGGTGACTTTCTCCGCATTGGCCAGCGCGTACTTGTCCTCAACCTTCAGGCCGAGTAAAAACTCTCCTTGCGGATTGAGCGGCCATGGGTCGGCCCGCTTCATATATTCGTCCGGCTTGATGCCCCAGATGGTGGATGCGTAGCCCTGGCTGCCGTTACCTAGCATCCCTTCCGGCAGATCGGCGTGCGGCTTCGAGTTTACGTATCGCGCCGACGACACGAAAATCTTCACTGCCTCCGGGTCACGCGCATGGCACAACAATATTCCGTGCACTCCGCACAGAAGGGTTTGCTGCACAACCCAAAAGTTCGCATTCATGTGCGCCGCGTTAACGCCCAGCACGGGCAGCGTGCAGATCACGGCCGGCGTGCGATGCCCTGACCTCGTCGGCCCTGCATCGACCAGCCCTTTCATGAAGCTGCGCAGCGCGGTGAAGTCCAGCGGGCCATGCTCCATCTCGTAGTTGATGTAGTCGGCCCAGGT
>JBDTVQ010000537.1:0-3842 GCA_040007195.1 Acidobacteriota bacterium
GGCGGGTTCGATGGCGGCTTTGATCTTGTCCAGCTCCGGCTTGAAGGGGTTAGTCGCGATGTCGTAGACCTGGGCGACGAGCACTTTCTGCCCGTCGTTTGAGATGAGAAACTCGCGGTCTTCAAAGGCGTCATTGAGCGAGGCGCGTACTTTTACTTCCTTAAAACCGGGCACTCCGATGTCTTTCGGGTCGGAGATATCAAGTTTGATATTGGGTAAGTAGAGAAACAGGTGCCGTAAGTAGGCCTCAAGCGTTGGTTTGTCGTAGGCCGACTTCGGTTTGGGCGGCGCCGCAGCGGGCGCCTGGGCCCAGAGTGCGGCCACGGCGATTAATCCCAGCAGCAATCGCATCATTACATCACCGGTCCGATTCGCCACGGCACGAACTCTTTGTGGCCCAGGATCTCCGCCTTGGTGCGCTCACCTGAGGCCACGCGCAGTAGCAGTTCGAAGATCTCGCGGCCGATCTCTTCGACGGTTGCGTCGCCGTCGGCAATGCGGCCGGCATTGACGTCCATGTTGTCGAGCATTCGATTGTAGGTGCGCGAATTGGTGGCGACCTTGATGACGGGGATGGTCGGGAATCCGATAGCCGAGCCGCGGCCGGTGGTGAAGCAGATGAGGTTGCTGCCGCCGGAGGCGAGGCCGGTGAGGGACACGGGATCGTAGCCGGGGGTGTTCATGAAGTTGAAGCCGGCTGTTTTGATGCGCTCGGCATAATCGATGACGTCCATCAGCGGCGTGGTGCCGGCTTTGGCCGCGGCGCCGAGGGATTTCTCCAGAATGTTAGTCAAGCCGCCTTCTTTGTTGCCGGGCGACGGGTTGTCGTCGAAGCTGCCGCCAAACCGCACGAGGTACTTTTTGTAATTGGCGATCATTTCGAGCAGGCGCTCGGCGACGGCGCGGTTGCGGGCTCGTTTCACGAGTAAGTGTTCGGCGCCGAAACATTCGGTTGTCTCGGCGAGCACGGCGGCGGCGGCTTGGGCGGCGAGGAGGTCGCAGCAGAAACCAAGTGCGGGATTGGCGGTGATGCCGGAGAAGGAATCAGACCCGCCGCAGTTGAGTCCGAGGGTGACGTGCGAGGCTTCGACTTCGACGCGCTTTTCGGCGGCGGCCAGTTCGATGAAGTTGCCGATGGCTTTGCGGGCGGCCTCGATGGTTCCGGTGGTGCCGCCGGAATCCTGAAGGGTCATGCCGACGAGGTGGTCGGGCGTGCGGGGGGCATTCGGGCCGAGGTAGTGCGTGATCTGATTCACCTCACAGCCCAAGCCGAGGATGATTGCCGAGCTTACGTTGGGATGATCGAGGACGCCGAGGAGGGTTCGCTGCAATTGCTCGGTATCGGGTCCGATGGAATGGCCGCAACCTTCGCCATGCGGGAACGCGACGATGCCATCGACGTTTTCCGGAAGCTTTTCGTTCGAGTAGCTGTGGGCGATCAATTCAGCTGTGTGAGCGGCGCAGTTCGACGCGGCCACGACGGCGATGTAGTTGCGGGTGCCGACGCGGCCGTCTTCGCGTTTGAAGCCGCGAAACGAGCGGGGCTTTTCGGGGACCTTGTGCAGGGGCAGTTCGCCCGAGGGGAACTCATAGTTGAAGTGCAGTTCTTCAAACGCCACGTTGTGCACGTGCACATGCTCGCCGGGAACGATGGCCTGGCGGGCGCGGCCGATTGCCTGTCCATAGCGGATGATCATTTCCCCTGCGCCGATTGGTTTCAAGCAAACTTTGTGACCCATGGGCACGGCTGTTTTGCACACCACCTGCACACCGCCCGCCTCCACTACTTGGCCTTCCGGCAAAGGCACGCGCGCAATCGCCATGTTGTCGGAGGCGTGCAAATGGATTGCCGCTTTCTCCGCGGTGGGTGGCAATGAAATGTCTACGAGGCTCATCTGTCTCCTTCTGTCACTTGTCGCGCCGCGCTATCGCAGCAGCGTGGTTTCGGTAATGTCTTCGCCAAAATGAATGCGCAACTTGGCGCCGACGGGATGGATCCAAAACCCGCCGTCATCCTTGGGCAACCGGATATCTTCCACTCGCGAAACGTCGACGTACTGGCCCGGCGCCAAGCCCTTTAGCAGTTTGCCGATGTGGACGTGGCCGTGGCACTGGGTGCGCACGCGCCAACTGTTATACGCGATTCCCCACTCGTCGCCGAACAACTCACGTCCCTTTTCGATGGCCGCCTTCAACAGCGCCACCTGTTCTTCGCGCGGCATCTGCTGCAGGGCATGCGGTCCGGTTCCGTGTTTGCGGGGTAGAGCCAACCAGCGGGTCGGCTTGCGGGGGTTGTTGTCCTTGAGCAGAAAGATCGCCGTTTCGGGCGGATGCTTCTCCGCCTCGTTGCACAGGGAACACTCGCGTTTGGCCATCGTTTCGGCGGCTGTAATGTCGCAACCGCACTGCGAAACGTCGGCGCGCAGAGGGGCCGCCACGGCGCACACGGACGCCACGGCTAGAATGAAGAGGTTGCTCTCGCGTCTCGTTAAGCTCATTGGCCCAGGGATCGCTCTCTATTTTCTCCTATTCCACGGCCTTGCGGATGTTGCCTTTCTTTCGGCCGACGAACCGCGCTATGCCTCGATCGGCCGCGCGATGGCGCAGACGGGCGATTGGATCACGCCGCGGCTCAATGGCGAGGCGTGGTTTGAGAAGCCGCCGCTACTGTATTGGATGACTGCCACGGCGTGGCGTTTCGGCCTTCGCGACGAAGTTGCGGCGCGGCTGCCGGTGGCGATGCTGAGTGCGGCGTTCCTGATCTTTTTCTATTTTTGGCTTCGGCGGGAGTTTGGGGATTCCGCTGCGTTCACGTCGGCTTCCATTCTTGCGACGTCGGTGGGTTGGATTGTTTTTTCGAACGTAGCGGTGACGGATCTTCCGCTGGCGGCCTGCTTCTCGGTTGCGATGTTGCTGGCGCTGCCGTCGCGAGATGGCACGACGCGGCCGCTTCCGCTTTGGGCGGGCGTGTTCCTGGGTTTGGCCATGCTGGCGAAGGGGCTTGTGCCCGCGGTGCTTGCGCTGCCTGCGCTGTACTTCTGGCGGTCGCAATGGAAGCGCGTTCTGGTGATTGCGCTGCTGGCCGGGGTGGTGGCGCTGCCTTGGTTCGTGGTGGCCAGCGTGCGGAACGGGGCGCTGCCGTGGCAGGAACTGATTCTTAAACACCATTTTGCGCGGTTCTTTGGTGGTGAGATCCATCATGAGCGGCCGTTCTGGTTCTATGTGCCGGTGTTGTTGGGGGGGCTGTTGCCGTGGACTCCGGCGCTGGTGGGGCTTCGGCGGCGTGCGAATGAGGGAAGCCCTTGGAGCGATGTGCGTTTGCAGTATCTGGCTGCGTGGGCGGGGTTCGGGTTCCTGTTCTTTAGCGCTTCAACGAATAAGTTGCCGGGGTACTTGCTGCCGATTCTTCCGCCGATTGCGGCTTTGATGGGGATTCGATTCCAGCCGTCGCGGGGACTGAAGCTGGCGATTGCGGCGTGCGTGCCGATGCTCGTGTTTGGGGCTTCGATACTTCCCGACGCGCTGACGGATGGCCTGACGCATGCTCCGCTGCAGCTTGGCAATTACGCTTTGATTGCTGCTTCGGCGGTTGCGGCATTTTTCTCGCCGCCGGTGGCGGTTGCGGCCATTGCTTTATGGGCGAAGTTGACGGTGTACCCGGTGCTTGATCAGCACCTGGGGGCTCGACAGCTTTGGAAGGAAATTCAACCAAGGGCGGCGGAGACGTGTGTGGAGTGGATTGGGCGGGATTGGCAATATGGGCTGGATTATTATGCGCAGCCTAGGTTGCCGGCTTGTGATGCGGAGGCGCGGGCGTTGGAGTTGGTGGGGGAGAATGGGGT
>JBDTVQ010000538.1:0-3837 GCA_040007195.1 Acidobacteriota bacterium
GCGAGGACTTCGGGGGTGTCGTTGCGGGGGTCGACGGTGAAGCTGACGTAGCGGACGTTGGGGAACGTGTGGGTGGCCTCGGCGACCTGCTTCATTTGGCGGCTCATGCGCGGGCAGGGGCCGGTGCAGGTGGTGAAGATGAAGTCGGCGACCCAGACGTGGCCGGAGAGTTCGGCGGCGCTCAGGAAGGCGCGGCCGTCCTGGGCTGTGAGTTGGAAGGCGGGGATGGACTGGTAGACGGGGAGAGGTTCGGGCGGGCGGGCGCAGGCCGCGAGGTAGACCGCGATCAGGGCGAGGGCGATGAGTAGGGCTCGGCGTTTCACCGGTCGATGAGCATCAGGCCGTACAAGACGGGGAGGTAGACGACCGAGGCGAGCAGGACTTTGCGGGCGCGGGCGACGGTCTTTTCGGAGGCGACCCGATAGCTGGCGTAGAAGAACATGGTGCCGGCGGCGAGGGCACCGTAGAGGTAGAGCTTGCCGGTCATGCCGAGGTAGGTGGGCGCGAGGCTGACGGGGATGAGCAGGAGCGAGGTGAACAGGATGTGGCGCGCGGTGGAGGCGCCGTCGGGTTCGACGACGGGGAGCATGCGGATGCCGGCATTGCCGTAGTCTTCGCGGTACATCCAGGCGATGGAATAGAAGTGCGGGAACTGCCACAGGAAGAGGATGGCGAAAAGGGCCCAGGCTTCGGCGGAGAGATGTCCTTGGGCGGCGGCATAGCCGATCATGGGCGGCAAGGCGCCGGGGATGGCTCCGACCGTTGTCGAGTGCGGGCTGCGGCGCTTGAGGGGCGTATAGAGAAGGAGATAGCTGGCGAGGGTGAAGAGGCCGAGCGAGGCGGAGAGCAGATTGACACCGAGGGCGAGTTCGAGGAACCCGGCGAGGGCCAAGGCGGCGCCGAACCAAAGGGCGTGGGCGCGGGGCATGCGGCCGGAGGGGATGGGGCGGTTGCGGGTGCGCTTCATGAGCGCGTCGGCGTCCCATTCGTACCACTGATTGAGAGCCGCGGTGCCGCTGGCGAGAAGGCCAGTGCCGGCGAGGGTGTGGAGGAAGGCGATCCAACCGAAATCGGGGCGTTGGCCGAAGATGCAGCCGATGGCGGTGCTCATGAGGATGAGCCAGGTGATGCGCGGCTTGGTGAGGGCGGCGTAGTCGCGCAGGCCGGGCGTGGAGTGCGAAGTCATCGAGAGGATTGGGGTCGCCAGAAGCATTAGTGTGACATATTCGCCGCGGATCTCATAGAAGCGGGGGCCACAGGGCGAACGTGGCGGTTGGCCTGGATGGCGAAGAGCGTGCTGGCGGCCAGGGTGAGGGCTCCGGTTGCGACGTGCGCGACGGTGAACCAGACCATGACGGGCATGGGTTGCGGGGCATCGTCGGTGACGACGCGGCTCATGTAGGCGGCGATGCCGAGGAAGACCTGGATGAAGGTGATGCCGAGAAGGATGAGGGCGAAGTCGCGCAGGGTGCGGTGGTTTTGATAGCAGAGCAGGGCGAAGATGGCAACAAACATCACGGCGGCGGTGACGATGACAGCGCCGGTGACATGCCAAAGGATGTCGATGGCCTTGTGGCGGTAGGCGGCGCCAAGGAAGACCTGGGCAAAGACAAGAACGGGTAGGAGAAGGGCAAGGGTGCGGAGGTTGAGTGAGCCGGGGCCGTCGACCATTTGGGGGGCGCGGCGGAAGGAGGGCGAGGTAAAGAGGGCAATCGCGACGGTGGTGGAGAAGAAGATCTCAGCGAGGCAGGCGTGGGAGGCGCTGACCCATTTGGGTAGAAGGAAGAGGACGGTGATGCCGCCGAGGATGCCTTGGACGATGACGGCGGCGAGGGCGGCGAAGCCGAGGCGGCGCATCCAGGGGCGGTCGTCGGCGCGGTAGAGCCAGACGGCGAGGATGATGGTGAGGAAGCCGACGGTGGTGGCGATCATGCGATGGCCGTGCTCGAAGAAGATATTGCCGTACATGGGGGGCATGAGCTGGCCGTAGGAAAGGGGCCAGTCGGGCACGGAAAGCCCTGCTTCTTTTGAGGTTACGGTGGCGCCGGCCACGACGAGGAAGAGGGTGCAGCAGGCCAGAAAGATGGAGTAGCGATGGAGCCAGGGACGGGGCATAGGGGGGCTGCTCTGTTTATTGTAGCGCAGGAAATTTTGTTGTCTAGCGAAAACGAATGCGGGTGTTTTGGTTTACTGAGCGTCGGGAACGGACTTCGCGGCGGCCTGCGTTTGTGGGCTTTGGCGGCGGCCCAGGCGGTCAATCGGATTGAGGCGTTTGATTGCGCCGCCGAGCCGGGTGATTGGGTTCTTTTTCGGTGAGTTGGAGGCAGCGGGCAGGGGTGGATCGGGCTGCCTGGCGGGTTTTAGGTTGGTGGGAACCGCGGAGATTGGTGGCGTCACGGGAGCGGACGCCTGCAGGAGCGAAGGCGGGGCGGCGGGCGGGAGCACCACTGTGGGTGGAGCGGGGACAATCAGGGCAGAGGCTACGAGGATGAGGGTACAAACCACGCCGGCGATGGCGGCGCCGGTCATGAATCCGGAATGGTTCACGGCTTGGCGTTGGCTTGCGGTGGACTCGATGCCCTGGCGCAGATGGGTCACGGCATCGAGAAATGCATCGACGGTGGGGAAGCGCAAGCTGGGCTCGTCCGCGGACGCTCGCGAGATCGTTTCCTTCAACTGCTCCGCGAGCTGGCGTCCGGCGCCCAGGGATCTGAGTACCGATTCCTCGCAGCGCGTCTGGAGAAAGCCGGGGAAGACGCGCGGTGAAACCGGTTCGGAACCGGTCACCAATTCGTGAAAGATTACGCCGCAGGCATGGAGGTCATTCTGAGTCTCGGTGCTGGCAGCGAGACCGATATTGAGCAGTTTCGGTACGCCATCTCTGGTAATGAAGATCATCTCTGGCGAGGGGGTGCAATTTCGAATACCGTTTGCATGGGCGTAGGCGACGGCTTGCAGCACGCCGGACACGATTTCAAGGGCCCGGGTCAGAGGAAGCGGACCATTCGTGAGTGCGCTGCGGAGCGATTCGCCGTCGACCCATTCGGAAATCATGACTAGGGAGTCGCCGGCCCAGAAGGCGTTGTGGACGCCCGCAATATTGGGGTGCGAAAGGCTTGCGCGATGCCTGATTTCCTTGAAGAATCGCTCGGCGTCTTCCACCGGGCAATGGCCTTCCGTTCCGAGAATTCTCATGGCCTCGCGGCGGCGGGTGATGGTGTGCTCGACGGCGTAGACTCCGGAGAAGTGGTCATGACCGGCAGCTTGCACGACAACGTAGTCGCCGACTGTTTGGCCGGTCATGAATGGCATGAAACGATTCCTCCCCCAACAGTCCATGCTAAGCGGTGTGCGCCGAACGGACAATTGGTGTTGCGTCGTAGCTGATCTAAGGTCATGTGTGTAGGACCGCCCGCTAACCGCCCGCTAACCGCGGGGCATACGCGACCCAGGCGCCCGCTAACCGCGGGGCATTCGCGGCCCTGGCGCGTGGGGGCTTGGATTAACGGAGAGGTAGGTCTTCGCGGATCCATTCGAGTTCGACGTGGGGTTGTTGGCGGGGCGGGAGGGCTGTGGGCTGGCCGTGGCGGCGGGTGGCGGCCTGCTCCGGGGTGATGGGTGGGTCGGGTTCGGTTCGGATGTTGGGTTCTGGAGCGGGTGGTTGGGGTGGGAGTTGTTTGTTTTCAGTAGGGCTTGGGTTTGTTTCGTCAGGAGATGGTTTGAGTTTTTCTTTTCGGGTGGCCAGGAGTTGTTTCAGTGTGCGGTCGTAGGCTCTGGAGAGTGCGGCTTCGTAGCGGGAGAAGACGGTGAAGGCGTCCTTTTGGAGGGTGAAGGCGG
>JBDTVQ010000539.1:0-3781 GCA_040007195.1 Acidobacteriota bacterium
CGACACCGGATCGTCGATCGAAACGAGCCCGCGCTCCACAAGCATCATCATCGCGCACGCCGTCAGTGGTTTCGTGATCGACGCGATCAGGTATACGGTGTCCGGCCCTGCCGCCCGGCTGCCTGCTGTAGGCGCAATTTTTCCGAAGCCCTTGTGCAATACGACCCGCTCGTCCTTTGCCACAAGGATCGACGCCGCCAGCACTCGTCCCGATGTGGTCTCCGCTTCGAGCAAAGAAGCCGCCTGGTTGAGCCGCCGCTCCGATAGTCCCGCTTCTTCCGGCTTGGCCACCCGCAACTGCGCCCGCGCCGCTCCTACCGCACCGCTCGCAATCGTCCATCCCAGCAAGGTTCGGCGTTCCATGGTTTCAGTCGTTAGGATAACGCCCTGCCGCGTGCCACCCGCGATGCCACCCACCTCCGCCGCGTTGCCGCCGCGATGCCGCCGCGATGCCGCCGCGATGCCGCCGCGATGCCGCCGCGATTGCGCGCCGCACCGCCCTCTGATACTCTCTGCGTGACTACTATGACCCGCATGAACTCTACACGTCTCTGTTGCCTGGCTTTCTCCGCCGCGCTCCTCACCCCCTTGCCCGCGCAGGTGAATTCGCTCACGCGCGAGCAGATGATGAAATATACGGCGCAGAATCCCTTCGAGCGTTTCCCAGACGGCCGCCCCAACGTGCCAGATTCCTTACTTGAAAAACTGAATGCGATGTCCGCCGAGGAGGTCCTCTCGATCGTCCGCAAGGGATATGCCAACCAGTACGTCGATGGCTTCAAGGTGCTGCGGCCCGGGAAGAATCTCGTTGGCCGCGCGATGACGCTCCAACTGCTTCCCTTGCGGCCGGATGTCGGCGACGTCGATCAAAAGGAGTGGCGCGAAAAACATGGCGGCCGTCTGTCGCACCAAACCGCGCTCGATATGCTGCAGAAAGGCGACGTGTTTGTTGTTGATGCCTTCGGTAATCTCGATGCGGGCGGCATTGTAGGAGACAATCTCGCCTACTACGTGTGGAAGACGACCGGCAATGGATTCGTTATCGACGGGGCTATCCGTGACCTCAACGGCATTGCCCCAACCGGCATGGGCGGCTACTACCGTGACGCCGTGCCTGCTGCGATCAGAGACGTAATGGTCGGCGGCATCAATGTCCCCGTACGCATCGGCAAAGTCACGGTCCTTCCCGGTGACGTCGTTTTCGGCGACAGCGAAGGCGTCTTCTTCATTCCTCCACACTTGGTCCAGGACATCATCGACGAAGCGGAAATCACCCATGTCCACGACGAATGGACCAAGCGCAAATTCGACGAAGGTAAGTACAAGTCCTCCGAGATCTATGGGCGTCCGTCGGACCCCGCTCTCGTCAAGGAATACGAGGCCTACCTAAAGGCACACGTTGAGCCAAAGATTTGGGAGCGCTATCAGGCCGGCCAGCAGCGCGCCGCGCGCCCGCGCCAGCAGTAGGTAACTTCGCAAGACCAAAGATCCACCTCGGCGGGCATCGCCAGCCATTCGGTCTGCGTCTCTCGCATTGGTCAATTGCACCTGGGCCCACCCTCGCCTGCCCGTAAGTGGGAAGAATGTTCCCTGCCGGACTAAAAAGCAAGGAAATTTGAACCTGTGCCACTGTGCCGCAGGGAGGTAGATTCTTATGTTATCAATCACTTAGCTATTGGAGCCTCGCATGCTTCTGTAGATGGCGATGGAAAAAGAAATGTACGCCGCCGACTACCAGAATGGGCTCCACTCCACCATCCGGTTGCTCCTCTCCAAGGGGCTCATGATCGAAGAAGCCGAAGAATTGGCTCAAGCGGCTTGGGTCCGAGGTTGGGAAGCCAAGCATCAACTAAAGCAGGCCGAACGAGTGATTCCATGGGTGAACAGCATCGCCATGAACGCGATGTACAACCAGAAGCGCCGCTACAAGCGCATGGATCAACTCGACGACAGCCGGGCCGACCTTGCTCCGCCAGTTTCGATATCGGCAAAGATCGATGCGGCTAAGCTGCTCGAGCGATGCTCGCCCCTTGATCGGTCCCTCATCCTGCATCGCTATGCGGGCGGTTATGTGATGGACGAGATCGCGGCAATCCATGGCATCAGCGCGGTTGCCACGCGGGTTCGCATTCATCGTGCGAAGGCTGCCCTACGGCGCTATGCGTCGAAAAAGAAGATGGCAGAGGCGGCGTAGCCGCCCGAAAGATGGTCCAGCGCGGCTTGTGAAACTGAAGAAGGCATTATGATGAAGGCACGTGACCATCTGGCGCGACACGGGCCCGCCTGACGAACAGCCAAATGAATGATCGAACCATGATTCTTGTAGTCGAAGACAACCCGGCCGACGTGTTCCTAGTTAAGGAAGCATTGAAACTGCATGGCATCGCGGCCAATTTGGTAGTCCTCGACAATGGGGAGAAAGCGGTTCAGTGGATCGAAGCCAACGAGATATCGCCCCATCAGCCGCAACCCGCGGCCGTGATTCTCGATCTCAATATGCCGAAGAAAAATGGCGCCGAAGTCCTTGGCGAAATTCGCGCCTCAAAATCATTGGAAAAGACTCCAGTGATTATCTTTACGTCGTCGAGTTCGAACCAGGATAAGGCTTTGCTGCAGCGTTACCCGAACACCCGCTATCTTCGCAAATCGGGCGATCTGGACGAGTTCCTGAAGATCGGTGGCGTCGTGCGGGAGGCTATTGGCGGGGATTCGGCCGAGTCCAGCGATTAGCGCTCTGCATCCGCTCTCGCGACTTTGATTTTGCCACTGGGTGTGTCGTGTACACTACCAGTCATTGGAAATGAGATTCCATATTCATGCCGCTCCATCTACAGGCGCCAGATTCCATCTTGCTGAAATTGCGCCCACCGGGTGTCCGTTGAGGACCGCTTGAAGATTCTGATTGTCGACGACGACAAACAGCAGCGCGACCCTCTGGTTTCCATAGTCAGCGGATGGGGTCACGAGGCGGCCTGCGCCATCAACGGCGTCGATGCGCTGGAAGTCATGGCGCGTTTCGCGCCCGCCGTCATCATCACCGACCTGAAAATGCCTCGGATGGATGGGTTCGAGCTCCTCCGCAGGCTCCGTGAGTCGGGAAACTTCCCTCCAACGATCGTATTAACCGCCTTCGGAAGTCTCGACCTGGCGCTGTCGACAGTCCACGAACTAGGCGGGTTCTGGTTTCTCGAGAAGCCAATCAATGTCGGTGCGCTCGAACTGCTGATCGACCGCGCGGGCGCACAAGCCAAGCTTGTCAACGAAAACCAGATTCTGCGCCGTGAACTGAGCTTCCGCGGCGTTCTGTGCGATCTCGTTGGCGTCTCGAAACCGATGCAGGAGGTTTTCAATCTGATTCGCACCGTGGCGCCGACAGATGCGCCCGTGTTGATCACCGGACAAAGCGGAACTGGCAAGGAGTTGGCGGCGCGCGCCATCCACCAATTGAGTGCCCGCAAGAACGAACCGTTCATCGCCATCAATTGCGCTGCCCTTCCCGAAGCGCTGGTCGAAAGCGAGATCTTTGGCCACGAAAAGGGCTCGTTTACCGGCGCGCTGGAGCGGCAGATGGGCTGCATTGAAATGGCCGAAAAGGGTACGCTGTTCCTCGACGAACTCTCTGAGATGCCCGTGCAGATGCAGGCCAAACTCCTACGCGTGCTGCAAGACTTCCGATACCGCAGAATCGGAGGAAAGCAGGAGTTGCAGGCGAACATCCGCATCGTCGCCGCCACCAACATTGCGCCCATGGAAGCCATCGCTGCGGGCAAACTACGGGAAG
>JBDTVQ010000540.1:0-3777 GCA_040007195.1 Acidobacteriota bacterium
TCGACGTCGACAAGGGCATCGATCCCCGGGCCGCCCTCGCCGTCAAGCGATTCTACGCCGGTGCCACGCCTGCCGATCCGAAAACGGCGGCGGCAGTAGCCGCTGTTGTCCGGCTCACCGCCGCAGTCCCCGCTTCTCAGCGTTGACTCAGAAAAGTACCTTCAATCCAAACTGCAAATTGCGTGACCGGTCGGCGCTGTTAATCGTGCCGTAGTCCGACGCCCCAACCTGCGCCACCGGAGGTCCAAACGCCGGAGTGTTCGTCACGTTGAATGCTTCCGCTCGGAGTTGAAGCCGGATTCCCTCGGTCAGCCGGAAGCCCTTGTAAATGGCGAAGTCGAAATTCACTTCTCCCGGCCCTTCCAACAAATTTCGCCCCGCATTTCCAAACATGAATGCCTGATTCGGCACAAACGCGGCGGTATTGAACCATCGGTCCAGGCTGCGCTCATCGCTCGATAACCGCCATTCCCCGACCACGTCCGGCCGGTCGGTGCTGCCCGTATTGGCGGGATTGCCGGCGACGCTCAAGTTCACAAGGCGGCCGCTGGAAAGCGCTGTGATGCCCGCCAGCGTCCAGTTTCCAATCACCGCTTCGGCCGCGCGCGGCAGGTCCGTCATATAGGAACGCCCGCGTCCAAACGGCAGCTCATACACGTAGCTCAGCACGAAACGCTGTGCCCGGTGCTCGTCGGCCAGCGACCGTTCCGCCCGCAGATTCAAGGGATCTTGCGGAATGCTGTTCGATGTTCCACCCGCGCCGGATTCGCCGCGCGAATCGCTAATTGTCTTCGAGAAGATGTAGGAGCCGAGTAAGCTCAATCCGTGGCTGAGCCGCTTTTCCACCTTCATCTAGAATGAATTGAAATTCGCGTTACCGATTGCCTGATGACGGAAAATGCCGGCCAGCGGTCCCACCACCACGCCGTCCTGCGGAACAAGAATGCTCTTGAATCGACGGCGGCTGTTCAGGTTTCCTGGCCCTGGAAGCGCATAGTTTCCTTCCAGCCTCCGCACCAGCTTGTGCGCCGAGTTCCCGTAGTAACCCGCCTCCACCAGCACCGAGCCGGGCAACTCGTGTTGAATGGAGAAATTCCATTGCGTCGAGTAGCCGTGGCGCATGTTGCGGTCATAGGATGAGGTCTGGATGTTGGCGGCGTTTTCGGGCGTCACCAGATCCGGCGGCAGGCCGTTGACCATTTGGATCGTCGGCGTGATGCGGTTGGTCGTGAGTAGCGCCTTGTACGTGAAAGGCGGATTCACTTCCAAAAACTGCGCGCCGCCGAAGCCCTCATACTGCGCATAGTAAGTCCCAATACCGCCGCGGAACACCGTCTTCTCCGTCGCCCGGTAGGCGAATCCGAAGCGCGGGCCGAAATCGTTACTGTCAGGGTTAATCGTCGCCCGGCTGGCACGCGAACCCTCCGTTGCGGGAACCAGCGCCGGCGTGCCAGGGTTCGTGTCGATATCGAAATTCGCCCAAAGATTCCGGCTCTCCACCCACGGGCGGTGCAGTTCGTATCGCAGTCCGAAATTGAGCGTCAGCCGGTTGTTCACACGCCACTCGTCCTGTAGATAGAAGTCGTAGAACGGCGTCCGCATGTTCATATAGGCGAACGTCGACGTCTGGCCCTGGAACGGGAAGCCCAGCATCAGATCGGCCACCGCCGAGCCTTCCCGCGACGTTTTGGGATTTCGCGTGAAGCTTCCGTCGAACGCGAACACGCCAAGCGCATCCTGTGGGTTGAATAGGTAAGCCTGCAGCCAGCTGAAGTTGAGCCCGAACTTCACCGAATGCTTCCCTTTGATCCACGTGAAGTCCGAAATGAATTGGCGGTTTTGCGAATCGGCCAGGTTGGGAGTCGTCGCTCCCAGTCCCAGGTTAGTGAACCCTGTCATCGTGAACTGTGCCATGCCGGGGATGGTCGTGTTCACTCCCTTCAGGCCATACACCGCGTTGTAGGCCTTATCGTCCGGCGGTTCGCGGTCTGTATAAAGGCGGTTCCATGCCGCCTTCGACGAGAGAATAAACGTCGGCGTGAACAGGTGATTGTACCCAAGCATCATGTTGTGGCCGGTATGCGTGAAATCGCTCGTATCGGCACCCGCTCCAAACGCAGGCGGCGGCAGGCTGGGCGATTTCGGCTCCAGATCGCGCTGGAAACTATAGCGCCCGTACATGCTGTCTTTCTCGGAAAACGTATGGTCGACCTTCACGTCGAAGTGATCCCGGTCGGTTTGGTTCGGCGGGTTGTAGAGGTAGTTGCGGGCCAGCCCCGGTTTGTTCGGCGCCGGATACAGCGACGCAATCTTGCTTCCCACCGGATCGAAGCGCGCGCTGGGAATCACGTTGCCCGGAAACACCTGCCGCAGCCCGGTCGCCGCCGAGTATGTGGATGGATCGTAAATATTGGTCCCTGGCAAAAGCTCGGCGAAGTTGCCCGACAACATCTGCTGTGTCGGAATCGTGTTGTTCACCGTGCGCGACTCGCGAATGCGCGAAGCCTCGTAGTCACCGAAGAAAAACGTCTTGCTCTTCCGAATCGGCCCGCCCAGCGAAAAGCCGTATTGGTTTCTCTTGAAAGGCGGCCGTGGCTCATTCGGCAAATCGAAGAAATTTTTCGCATCGAGCTTTTCGTTCCGCAGGAACTCGAAAACCGTACCGTGTATCTTGTTCGTGCCGGACTTCAAACTGACATTCACCACGGCCCCCGTCGCCCGGCCATATTCGGCCGAGAACGCGTTGGTCATCACCTTGAATTCCTGGATCGCGTCGACGTTCGGCTTCACCGCCTCGCCCTGGCGGCCCTGATAGGCAATCTGCGCGCTGTTGTTGTCCACTCCGTCGAGCAGATAGTTGTTCTGCGTGGAGCGCATGCCGCTACCCGAAAAGCCGCCCGTGCGCGCCCCCGGCGCGGATTGATTCGCGCCCGCCGACAGCAAGGCAAGCTGGATGTAGTCGCGCCCGTTCAACGGCAACTCCACCATCTTGCGGTTGTCGATCACCTGGCCCTGCGCCGCTTCGTTCAGCGTCAGCAGCGGAGGAGCCGACGTTACCTCCACCTCCTGCGACACTTGCCCAACCTCGAGCACGATGTCGATCACCGCCGTCTGTTGAATCTGCAACACGATCCCGTCGCGCACCGCGCGTTTGAATCCGGAGCGTTCCACCGATACTCGATAGCCGCCGATCCGCAGCGGCGCCGACTCATAGTTCCCATTCGCATGCGACTTGGTCTGCAGGCTGATGTTCGTTCCCGTGTTGGTAAACGTCACCGCGGCGTCGGGAATCACTGCACCAGTCTGGTCCTGAATCGTCCCGATGATGCGCGCTGTTTCTACTTGGCCGAAAAGGCAGTTGGCCGCGGCGCAGAGAGAAATCAAAGCGATGGCTGGGATCGTTGTACGCATATTAACCCCTCTTAATTTAATTAACATCGGTTCATACTTTATACCAGCGCCCCCCGCAAAGGGAAGCCGGTATACTGCCTCCAATGCCCATTCGCTCATTGCCACTCCTTTTGCTCCTGCTTCTCTCCCTTCCCCTCGCCGCCCAGCAGGACCGCTACGACCGCCTCATGCGCGACATCCTGATCTTCGACGCCCACATCGATACGCCCCGCTATTTCCTCGACGAAAACTACAAGCTCGCCGACGAGCACGGCTATTACGAGCTCGACCTGCCGCGCATGGATAAAGGCCACCTCGGCGCGGTCTTCTTTGGCATCTACGCGCAGCCGTCCGACTACCCGCCGCAAATCTGGCTCCCGCGCGCCC
>JBDTVQ010000541.1:0-3776 GCA_040007195.1 Acidobacteriota bacterium
TTCCAGTAGCACACCCTCCACTCTTCCCTCAAAGGTTTCAATCAGCCTCCCACCCTCGGCAAGGGCAATCACACACACGAAGCGCGCCGTGCGGTCTTCTTTGGCGAGCATCCGTTCCAGCACCAGCGCGTTGTTGCCCGCATCGGTGGCGTCCGGCCCGGCGTACCGCGCCGAATAAACACCCGGCGCGCCGTCCAATGCATCCACTTCCAGGCCCGAGTCGTCGGCAAAAACCGGTCCGGGAGCATGACGCGAATAATACATCGCCTTAAGCGCCGCATTGCCGGCGAAGGTCGTCGCTGTTTCTTCGGGAGCTTCCAGCGCGGACAGGCCCGGCACGGTTTCCACGTGCAGATCGGGACCCGCCAGCCGTTCGGCCGCCAGTTGAAATTCGCGCAGCTTTCCTGGGTTCGACGTGGCGCAATACAGAATCATGAAGCGATGGCGGCGCGCTGCAGGGCGACAAGTTCTTCAATGCCCTTGCGCGCGAGCACGATCAGGCTGCCAAGGGCCGCATCGTCGAATGTTTTCTTCTCGGCCGTCGCCTGCACTTCGACGAACTGGCCCGCGCCGGTGAGAACCACGTTCATGTCGACTTCGGCGCCCGAGTCCTCTTCGTAACAAAGGTCGAGCATCGGCGTTCCGCCGACAACGCCGACGCTGATGGCGGCCACGTGATCTAGGATCGGGTCCTTCTTCACGGCCTTGCACGTCTTCAACTGCTGGACGGCCAGCGCCATGGCGACCCAGGCGCCGGTTATCGCGGCGGTGCGGGTGCCGCCGTCGGCTTGCAGCACATCGCAATCGAGGATCAGGCTCCGCTCGCCTAGCGCCTCCATGTCGACCACGGCGCGGAGAGCGCGGCCGATGAGGCGCTGAATCTCCATCGTGCGGCCGGTTGGCCGGCCTTTGGTCACCTCGCGGGGCGTCCGGGTCCCGGTGGCGCGCGGAAGCATGGCGTATTCGGCCGTGACCCAACCTTTTCCCGCCCCGCGCAAGAAAGGCGGAACGGACTCTTCAATGGTGGCCGCGCACAGCACGCGCGTATTGCCAAATTCAATAATTGCAGAGCCCTCGGCGGTGGCTAGGTAGTTCGGTGTGATGCGCACGGGGCGCAATTGATTGGGTTGACGTTGATCGGATCTCATGAATGGGGTGACTTCAGGAATTCTTCAGCATGGCATAGAACAGCAGGAAGAACATCGCGAAGCCGGCGATGATAACGGTGATGCAGCTTATGAGGCCGCGAGTGTTGGAGACGGGTTTGGCTTTTTTGCCATCTTTGCGGACCGATTTGTATTTGGCCATGAACGGGGGGCGAGTTTCCCTACTCGTTTTATCATAGGGAACCGATGGGCTTGAAAAAAAACTGCGTCCGGCTTGTGCTGAACCTCACGATTTTGGCCGCTCTTGCCGCTTGCGGCGGAGGGAAAAAGCTCGATTTTCCGCAGGAAGTTCCCGGCGGTTGGAAGCTTCGCACAAAGGTCCAACTGGCCGCCACGAATGCAACCCAGACGATTCTGCAGCAGGGGCTCCAAAGCTGGTGGCAGGCCGAGTATAGCGGCCCGTCGGACCCGACGGTTTTCCTCTACGAGATGAAGACCTCGGCCGACGCATTTGAGCTCGTCCAAAAGAACCGCGCCTCGCCGGGCTTGATCGTAATGAACTCAGACCGCTTCTTCATCGTGATGCAAACCATGCGGGGCACGCTTCCCGATTTGAACCGGTTTGCCTCGGCGTTTGAAAAGGTATTCTAGGCCGGGCTGCGCGCCAATTGCGCCCACCCTCCGGAAGACGATACTCTGAAGTGAGCGCACTCCCGTCGGATACCCCCTTGGAACCACCAAAGGAACAAACTCAAGGTGCGCATAGAGGAAGCAACCGCTAAGCTATGCTCAAAACGAAGGAAGAAGTCAGCCAGGACGCAAACGCACAGGAAACGCGTGAATGGCTGGAAGCATTGGATGAGGTGATCGATCTTGCCGGCCCGGACCGGGTCAAAGCGCTTCTGCAAGAGTTAGTGGACCGGGCCTATCTGCTCGGTGTCAGTTCGCCTGTCAAGCCTTCCACGCCATACGTGAACACGATTCCCGTTGAAGAAGAGGTCCCTTATCCGGGAGACCTGGGGATGGAGCGGCGGATTCGTAGTTTGATCCGCTGGAATGCGGCGGCGATGGTCGTGCGCGCGAACAAGTACGACGACGGCATCGGCGGCCACATCTCTACGTTCGCTTCGCTTGCGACACTCAGCGAAGTGGCGTTCAACCACTTTTTCCGCGGCTCGATTCAAGCCGGTGAGCAAAGCGTCGCGGGCGACCTCATTTACTACCAGGGCCATGCCTCGCCCGGTGTGTATTCACGCGCCTTCCTCGAAGGCCGATTGACCGAAGAACACCTCAAGAATTTCCGCCACGAGCTTCGTGATCATCCGGGCCTTTCTTCCTATCCCCACCCGTGGCTCATGCCCGACTTCTGGAGCTTTCCGACGGTGTCGATGGGCCTCGGCCCCATCAACTCCATCTACCAGGCGCGCTTCATGCGCTACTTGGAAAATCGCGGGCTGATTCCGGTTTCCGACCGCAAGGTATTCGCCTTCGTGGGAGACGGCGAGAGCGACGAACCGGAGACGCTGGGTTCCATTACGCTCGGCTCACGCGAAAAACTGGACAACCTGATCTGGGTGGTTAACTGCAACCTGCAGCGGCTCGATGGTCCGGTGCGCGGCAACGGCAGCATCGTGCGCGAATTGGAGGGTCTGTTCCGTGGCGCGGGATGGAATGTTATTAAGTTGCTATGGGGAGGCTCATGGGACGAACTGCTGGCACGCGACCCCAGCGGCCTGCTGATCCAGCGCATGGGCGAGTGCGTCGACGGCGAGTTCCAAAACTTCAAAACGCGCGGCGGCGCTTACATCCGCAAAGAGTTCTTCGGAAAATATCCTGAGCTGCTCAAGCTGGTGGATCACCTCTCCGACGATCAATTGGAGATGCTGCCCCGGGGCGGCCACGATGCGGTGAAGGTGTACAACGCTTTCCGCCGGGCCTGGACACACAAGGGCCAACCGACGGTGATTCTCGCCATGACCGTGAAGGGCTACGGCATGGGTGAGGCCGGCGAAGGCAAGAACATCACGCACCAGCAAAAGAAGATGAACGAGGAGGAGCTCGACTACTTCCGCAAACGCTTCGACATTCCGGTTTCAGACGAAGCAGTCTCGAAGATCAGCTTCTATCGTCCCGACGAAAACAGCCCGGAAATGCAGTATGTGCGTGCGCGCCGGGAAGCCATGGGCGGTCCGGTGCCGGCGCGCAAGCCGAAGCCGATCACCATCCAGTCGCCTGAACTCGAGCTGTTCCACGATGTGCTCGGCGGTTCCGGCGATCGCGGTGCGATGACCACCTCTGGCTTTGTTCAGATTCTCCGCAAGCTCCTGAAGCATCCCGAACTGGGCAAGTACATCGTGCCGATTATTCCCGACGAAGCGCGGACGTTCGGCATGGAGTCGCTATTCCGCGAGTGCGGCATTTACGCCAGCCAGGGTCAGCTCTACAAGCCGGTCGACAGCGAAATGTTCTTGTATTACAAGGAAGCGCGCGACGGCCAGATTCTCGAAGAAGGCATCACCGAAGCCGGTTCCATGGCGTCGTTTACGGCGGCGGGTACTTCGTACGCCAACTACGGCGTGCCGATGATTCCGTTCTTCATCTACTATTCGATGTTTGGCTTCCAGCGCATTGGCGACCTCATCTGGGCGTTCGCCGATTCGCGCGGCAAGG
>JBDTVQ010000542.1:0-3773 GCA_040007195.1 Acidobacteriota bacterium
ATGGATCGCGGCGCGAATATTGAGGCAGACGGTGCGGTGATTGGCGGCGGCACTCCCATGTCGGACGCTGCGGCGTTCGCGCAGTGGAGGAGCGCACGGCTGTTGCTGGAACGGGGCGCGCGCACGAAGTTGTGGGAGTCGGCGGCGCTGGGCCTCATGGATCGGGTGAAGAGTGAGTTCTCCGAACGAGACCCCAGCGCGGAGGAAATCACGGGCGCGTTCTGGTGCGCCTGTCACGGCGGGCAGCGCGAAGCGGCGGAGTACCTGTTGAATCGCGGCGCGAACTTGAACTGGGTGGGCTGGGACCGGCTCACTCCGATTCAAGCTGCGCGGCGGAGTGGAGCGCTGGAACTGGCGGCCTGGTTGGAATCCAGCCAAGCCGCCAGCCTGAAATCAGGCGACTAGAAGCGCAGCGTCAAACCGATCTGGAATTGCCGCTGATCCGCCTCGGCGCCGGTAATTTGGCCGAACTGGCCCGACTGTTGATTCCCGTTCGGATTGTTGTAGTGGGGCGTGTTGGCAAAGTTGAAGCTCTCCACGCGCAGGGCAAGTTGCATGCCTTCCTTGAGTTGAAAGCTACGATGGAGTGCCGCATCCACGTTCACAATGCCAGGGCCCTGGATGATATTGCGTCCGGCATTCCCCAAGGTGTTCTGAGCCGGAGTGGCAAACGCTTTGACATCGAAGAACTGCTGGCCGGGCCCGGCGCCGCCGAGGTATTGGATCGGGGCGACCCAATTCGGGCGATCGGCATTGCCAGGGGCGTTGACGATGCCGGAGACCGAGGGCGAGAACCAGGTGCCGGTCATCATGCTGAGCAAGCCCTGGAACTCCCAGCCACCTGCAATCCACTTAGCGGCGCCGGAGTTGGCCCACCGTTTGCCTTTGCCGAAGGGAAGCTGCCACATATAGCTCTGCGTGAACAGGTGGGTGCGGTTGTCGGCCATGTGGCCCTTGTTGAGCGCGGTGTTCATGACAGTGGCGAAGCCGCCATCGTCGTCGGCGTAGTTGAGACCCTTGCTCCAGGTGTAGGCGGTGGTGAGGAACAGGCTGTCGCCGACGCGGCGGTCGAGTTTCAGCTGGAGGCCGTGATACCAGGTGCTGCTTCCGACCGGGACGTTGGCATCCGCGGTCTTTCCGAAGCGCTGAAACAGCGGGCGGCCGTTATTGCCGGAGCCGGGAATCAGGGACCCGTTAAGGTTGAAGACGGTTTCGTTATTGACGCCCTTGTTGCCGACGTAGGCCACGTCGAGCGAGAGCTTATAAGGAAGAGCTCGTTGGACGGCGAAGTTCCAGCTTTGGACGTAGGGGCTGGCGAGGTCGCGTTGGGTGATGCCGTAGCTGCTGGTGAGCGGCGCATTTTGAATGATGCCGTCGGCTGGAATGGGAACCGGGACGAAGATCGGGAAGCCTGTGGTCATCGTGACCGCCGATGAGATGAACGCATTGGCGGATGGGTAGCCGTTGTTTTGCAGGATGGGGTAGTTGGTCTGGGCCATGCGGCGCGGGAAGAAGCTAATGCCGAATCCTGAGCGAATGACGGTCTTGTCGCCCATGCGGTAGGCGATGCCCAGCCGTGGACCGATGTTGTTATTCGAATTGGCGATGTTGATGGGAACGTTGCCGAGGCCCGAGAGCTCAAGCGTGTTGTTCGAGGGATTGTAGTTCGAATAGCCGCCCGCGAACCGGGGACGCGAACCGCGTTCCCGTTCGAAGCGTAGGCCGAGGTCGACGGTGAGATTCTGCGTCACCTGCCATTTGTCCTGGAAGTAGAAGTTGTAGATGAACTCGCGGCGGGCGGGAAAGACGTACGGCAGATCGCGTCCGCTTTGGCTGGGCGAATCCAGCAGGAAGGCGGCGAAGGCGTTGGCGAAGTTGCGAACGGTGTTGGCCGGGTCGCCTGTTTGCCCGGGGTTGTATTCGAAGCGGCCGCGCGGGTTGAAGGTTTGCGTTTGCAGCAGGTCGTTGCGTTCACGGCGAAGGTCGGCGCCGAAGCGAATGATGTGTTTGGCGAATACCTTCGAGAAGTTGTTCACCAGGCCGAAGCTGGTGACGCTGCGCGCCCAGGGAAGACTGGGCGAGAAGCCGACGAGCGGCGAGGCGAAGCCATTGACGCGGATCTCGGTGAGGCCGCTTGTCCAATCGTCTAGATTGACGCCTTTGATTCCGAGCGCTTCGGAGGCTTTGGAACCGTAGTCGTCGTTGCGGGCATCATTCCGGTTCCGGACTACGCCCAGGCGCGATTCCCAAACAAGGGTCGGCGTGATCACTTTCGAGTAGTTGATGCCAGCCGATTGGGTGCGAGCCGGACCACTTCCGGCGAAACCGCCGCCCCGGAAGCCGCCATAGATACCGCCGGGACCAAAGAGCCCGTGATCGGTGACGACCGCTTTTTGCAGGCTGTAGCGGCCCGACAGGCGGTCGTTTGAAGTGACCACCCAATCGACTTTGGTGTCCACCTGGTCAAGCGTCTTCACGCGGACGCTGTTCTGGTCGTAGTTGGTTTGGCCTTCGGGCTTGTTGAGGTTCGGTAGGGGGAGGAAACCGAGGATGCGCTTGGAAATGGGGCTGATGCGCGCCTGCGGAATGAGGGAGTCCGCAAAGGGGGTGCGGCCGGCGCCGGTGGCGAGGTTGCCGGTCAGCGGATCGTAAATGATGGCCTTGGCGGCGCTGCCTTGATCGGCGAGGTTGCCATTGCGGAAGGCGGCGCCGGGCAGGACGCCTTGGTTGGTATTGCCGAGGTGATCGCGGCTGCCCTGGTAATCGGCGAAGAAGAAGAGCTTGTCGCGCTTAATGCGCCCGCCCATCGTGCCGCCGAATTGGTTATAGACGGTGGGAGCTTTGGAAACGGCGAAGGTGTTGCGCGCCTGAATATTTTCGTTGCGGTGGAACTCGAAGACGCTGCCGTGAAAGTCATTCGAACCGCTGCGCAGCGTGACGTTGGTGACCGCGCCACCGGCGTTGCCAAACTCGGGATCGAAGTTCGAGGTAGACATGTCGACGGTCTGGATGGCCTCGGCCGGGGGGACGAGCGCGGTGAGGTTACCGTTGTCGATTTTGTTCTCGATGCCCTCGATTTGGAAATTGTTGAACTGGCGCCCTTGGCCATTGACGCGGACGGAGAGCGAGTCCTGCGAGTTGTAAAACTCCGAGTGCTGGCGCGACGGGCGTCCGACGCCGGGCACGAGCACGAGCAGGCCGGCATAGTTCCGGTTGTAGAGCAGAGGCATCTGCTGGAGCTGCTTCTGTTCGATTTTGCCGCCGGTGTCGGCGCGGTCGGTTTGCAGCAACGGCGTGGCATTGGCGCTGACGTCGATCGTTTGGGTGACCGTACCGGGCGCCAGCTCGAAATTGACGCGAGCCGTTGTGTTCGGCAGAAGATCAATGCCGGAACGTAGGCTCTTGCTGAAGCCCGTTTTTTCGGCTTCGACGCGATAGTCGCCCGGATCGAGGTTGACGAAGAAGAAGTTGCCAGAATCGTTAGTATCCCCAGTGCGCACGGAGTTGGTGCGCGTTTCGGTGATGGTCACCTTAACGCCGGGCACTACGGCACCGGACGGATCGGAGATGGTGCCCAGAATCTGGCCTTTGAGGACTTGTGCGTGGGACCGGAACGGTACCACGAAAAGGAGCGCAAACGCGCAAAAGGCCGCGACGCGGCGGAGAGAAAGCTGAGACATGCAGAGACCCCTTTTGAATCAACCCTTCTGGGATTCACCCTTCCCAGTTGCTGATGGAGTATATATCAGCTCGGATGGCAGCAAAAGGGGGCC
>JBDTVQ010000543.1:0-3768 GCA_040007195.1 Acidobacteriota bacterium
AGCCGCGTCGAATTCAGCCGGTGCCACACGTCTTCGCCGGGATGGTTCGAAGTCCACACCGAGATCAGAAACACCAGCGGCCGCAGCGTACTGAGCAAAAACGCATTCGTCGAATCACGATTGCCGTGGTGGTCGAGGATCATCGCCTCCACCGGACCCACCGCCTGCGCCACCGGCGTCTCCACGTCGTTCCACAGCGGCGCCCAGTCGTAACGCGCGCCCGGCATGTCGCCCCCGCTAAAGAAATCGAACTTGCCATAGCTCAAGCGGAACGCCAGGCTGCACATGTTCTCGCTGGGATACTCGTCCTTCTTCAATTGCGCGAGGGGCGGAAAATGTTGACGCGTGTTGGTGTCCACGCCGGTCCAGATTTCACCATTCGCCGCGATGTTGCGGATCTCGAAATTCGGATACGACTTCGGCGCCCGCTTCAGCACGATCTGATCGTTGCGTCCCGGCTTCAGCCGGTCTACTTTCACCGAGCCCGATTTCGACAGTCCCTCGGCCCAAGTACGATAGCCCTGCAGCCCCGCCTGCGGCGCCGGATAGTCGTAGCTGGGCCAGCCCCGGTCGATCAGCGCGCGAAAAGAAATGCGCTCGCCCACGTCGGTGATGGCGCCGATGTGGTCGTCGTGAAAATGCGTCAGATAGACGTAGTCAAGCGCTGGCGCGGCGTCGTGCGCCAGCATGTGGCGGGCGTAACGCGCAATCCATTCGCCTGCTTTGCGAGAACCATCCGGCTTCGGCGGCGTCCCGCGCGGGGGCGTGTGCGCGCCATCGCCCGCGTCCACAAGCAGGCTGGTCCCGTCGGGCAGCACGAACAGCGCGCTGTTCCCCTTGCCCGTGTTGATCTGGTGAATGTCGAGCGTGCCCGCAGTCCACGCGGGAAGCGGTTCGCCCACCTTCTGCGCCGCAAGCGGCAGGCACAGCAAGAGCACGATGCCCACAACGCCCGGTGTTGCGCGCATGGCCTACGCGAAGAGGTCCGTAACGATCTTGCCCTTTACCAGTTCACGCGGTTGGTTCAGGTGGTTGCGGATTTCCATGTCGGGATCGATGCCCAGCGCGTAGTACATCGTCGCCAGCAGGTCGTTCGGGTGTACCGGCTTCTCTTTCGGGCTCGATGCCGTGGCGTCGGATTCGCCGTACTGCATGCCGCGCGCGATGCCCGCGCCCGCGATCACGCCGCTGTAGCAATACGGCCAGTGGTCGCGCCCGTCGGGGCTGTTCGAATTGCCGCTCGTCGATACGCCCATGCGCGGGCTGCGGCCGAATTCGCCGATGGCCACCACCAGCGTCTCTTTCAGCATGCCGCGCTGATCCATGTCTTCGAGCAGCGCCGACAGCGAACGGTCTAGCTTCGGGCAATGCAGATTCTTCAGCGGACCGAAGTTCGCCGCGTGCGTATCCCATGCCGTCTTTTCCGGATCGCCATTGGCCACCGACGGCCAGTTCACCTGCACAAACCGCGTGCCCGCTTCAATCAGGCGGCGGGCCATCAGCGTGCTCTGTCCGAACGTATGCATGCCATAGCGCTCACGCATCTTGTCGGACTCTTTCGTGAGGTCCATCGCATCACGAGCCTTGCCGCTGAGCACCAGATCGTACGCCTTGCCGTAATATTCATCGACGGCCGAAGCGTTCAGCGCCTTCTCCAACTCCGGCATGGAGCCGTTGATGCCCTTCAGCAACTCGAAGCGGTCCTTCAAGCGGTCGGCGGGCATATCCTTGCGCAGGGCAAGATCTTCGATGGTCACCTTCTGCGCCGGATCCTGATAGAGCCTGTACGGATCGTACGCCTTACCGAGGAAGCCGGCCGCGCCGCCCTTGCCGATGATGCCGGACTCCTGCAGCGGACGGGGCAGTTCGACGAACGGCAGCATGGCGTCGGTGAGTGGCTTCAACTTGCTCACGTGGCTGCCCGCGGTGGGGAAGTCCGCGCCGTTCGGTGGCTCGAGCTGGCCCGAGGGCGATACCTTGTCCGGCGGATAACCGGTGAGCATCTGATAGATTGCCGCCGTGTGATTGAACAGGCCGTTGGGTGTGTAGCTCATGGAGCGGATGAGCGTCACCTTGTCCATCGCGTTGGCCATCATCGGCATGTGCTCGCCGATCCACGTGCCCGGGATCTTCGTCTTGATGGGCTTGAAGATGCCGCGAATGTTGTCGGGAGCGTCGGGCTTGGGATCCCAAATATCGATGTGGCTCGGCCCGCCCTGCAGGAAGATCATGATGACGTTCTTGGCGTTGCCGAAGCCCCGCGCGCCGGCGTACTTCTCGGCGACCTTCGCCGCCTGCGCCGCTTGCTGCGAAAGGAAGAAGCCCGGCAGGTGCAGCCCCGCCAAGCCCAGCGAACCGATGCGCATCAACTCGCGCCGCGTGGGTCCTTCACAGGTGCGTCCAGCGCGTCCAGGAATGTTCAACATGATGTCTGCTCCTTCGCTCTCTCGGCTTCGACTGACTTCACCGCTTCTAATAAATGTAGAGGAATCCCTTGCTGTTGAGAAGGGCCCACATCAGGTCCTGCGCGCGCGTGGCCCGCGAGCCGCCTGCCAGGTACTTCACCGCCCGCTCATTTTCAGCCTTCGTCGGGAAGCGCGTGAGCGTGGATAAATAGAGATCCTCAACCATCGCCACGTCCGATTTTCCAGCCAGCACGTTTTTCGTCACGCGCCCTTTTGGATCGGCCACGGCCTCGGAAATCGTTTTGCCGTTCACAAGGTTCAACGCCTGCGGCAGGCTGAAATCGGTGCGCCGCTCGCACTCGCATACAGACTCGCGCGACGGCCTTCCGAACAAATCGAGGAACCCATCGGCGCCCACATGCGGATCGGGCAACTGCGAAGCGTTCGTATCTTCCGGCACCTCCGGGAACTTCGGACGCGCACCGGCGGCCTGCTCCACCGCATCCATCAGCGCCTCGGCCGGCATGCGCCGCGGCATCGCGTGCGAGAAGTTATCGGCATCGCCCGCGTTCCATTCGTTCGGCAGGAACGACGCCTGGTAGGTGCGCGACTTCACGATCGTGCGCATCAAGTGTTGAATGTCGAAGTTGTGATCCAGCAGATCTTTCGTCAGGGCTTCGAGCAGCGCCGGATTCACCGGAGGGTTCGAGGCGCGAATGTCGTCCACCGGATCGATGATGCCGCGGCCGAGGAAGTAGCTCCAGACGCGATTGGCCATCGCCTTGGCGAAGAACGGATTCTCTTTCGACACCAGCCATTCGGCCAGCGCGTCGCGGCGATGCTCATCGTTGGGAATCTTCACCGGCGCTGTGGAAGCGATCAGGAACTGCGGCGCCATCACCCGGCTATCCTTCGGGTGTTTCATCTCGTAGTTGGCGCGCTGATCGTAAACAATCTCTTCGCCGACTTCATATCCGGGCCGCAAACCAACAGCCGAGAAGAACGCCGCCATCTGGTAGTACTGATTCTGCGTCCAGCGTTCGAACGGATGATCGTGACATTGCGCGCACACCATGCGCACGCCGAGGAAGACCTGCGTCGTCTTTTCCATCGTCGGCTTGGGCTCGCGCGTGGCGCGGAAATAGTTGCCCGCCGGATCGTCATAGGTCGAACCGCGCGAGGTGATCATCTCGCGCACCATCTTGTCGTAGGGCTTGTTGGCGGCTACGCTTTCACGAATCCATTCGCGGAATCCGTACGTGCCCTTCTCGCCCAGAAACTTGCGCGACGATTGCAGCAGGTCGCCCCACTTCACCGTCCAGTGATCGACGAAATCGGGGCTGCCGATCAGCTTGTCGATCTT